>JAJDHT010000099.1 GCA_030266325.1 Ruminococcaceae bacterium OttesenSCG-928-I18 | reverse complement strand
GAATCATCTGCCGAGGGAATGCTCACCGCCGACGCGGGCGGCCCGGACGTGGAAACCGCATCCTGTGCCATTGGCCCGGCAGGACTTTTCGTACACGCAGCCATCATGATAAGGGCAAGCAAAAGCGCGACGCAACCGGCCACAACCTGTTTTTTCACTTTCATGGATATTCCTCCCGCTTAATTGGTTGTGGTATGTTAGCGTGCTTCGCGGGCGTTGTCAAATCAGTTTTCTTCGCCCGGCTCTTCGGGAGCGTACTCCTCAGGATCGTCGGCAAAGAGGAAATCCTCTTCCTCTGCGCCCTCATCATACCCCTCGTCCTCATATTCCTCTTCGTCCTGCATGGCCGCCTGCTTCTTGGGTTTGAGGATTTTGAAGTAGTAGCCCGCGCCACCGACCGCGAGAACGGCAAGCACCACGAAGATGATGGCGCCGGTGTTGCCGCCGCTCTCCTTTTCCGGCTCGGGTTCCGGGTCGGGTTCGGTCGGCTCCGGCTCCGGCTGTGGCGTGGGTTCGGGGCTGGGGTCAGGGATGGCGCTCTCGCCGCCCGTGGTGCTGCCGTCTGTTTCCGCCAGGGCAAGCAGGTCGTCCTCGGTAACAGCGTTCAGGAAATACACATTGTTCCCATCGGTGCGCGCCATATCAATGACGAGGTAGAACACATTGCCCGCAGGGGTGACGATGGTATAGAACAGCTTGCCATCCTCGTCGGTGGCAACCTCAATCACCTGGCCGGTGCCCTCCGGGGTCGTCACAGAATCGCCTGCATGGATGGCGCTTTCGCTGCCGTTTGCGCCACCGTCCTCCGATGCAGCGCTTTCACTGGAGCTGGGTGTGGCTGGTGCCGGAGTCGAGGTGGGCGACGTGCTGGTTGAAGGGGTGCTCGTCGCGCCGGGGGTGCTTGTGGCAGGCGCGGATGAGGACGCCGGGGGCGTCGGCGCGGGCGTGGATGCCGGCGCCTGGTAGTAGGGATTGTCGATCAAAACAGATGCCGAGCGGTTGCCCGCCATATCCGTGGCATATACGGTGATCTGTTTGCCGGTCCCGGCATATTCTTTGAGTTTGATTGTAGCCGATCCGTTTACCAGCGTCGAAAATCGGTGCTCATTGACATAGACGGCGGCCACGCCCGAATCGTTGTCCTTTGCCACCACGGTGAGGGTATCGCCCGAAAGCGTCGCCGTGACGGTGGGTGAGGTGGTGTCCGCATTGGTCTGCGCAAATGCGGTTACAGGAAACAAAATCGCGCCCAGGCAAAGCATGAGCGCGAAAATGGGCAGGAGCATCTTTGCATTATTCATCTTCGGATTCCTCCATTTTGTTGTGTAGCGGCACGGCGCCCGCATAGCCGGATGCCTGCGGCATGGCGGCAGGTTTCGCCGGGGTGCCGCCAATTGCCTGTGCCCGGTATGCCGCCACAAAGTCGGCAAAGTCGGCGGGCGCCACATCCGCAGAGCGGAACACCTTGATGATCTCGGCGTTTTCAAGTTCGGTTTTCTGCCGCTCCAGTTTAGGCAAAAGCGCCTGCAATTCAGCGATTTTCGTTGTCGTCCGCTCTATCTCGCGGGTGACCTTCTGCAATTTAGGGTTCAAATCTGTTTCCTCCAATCCATGTGGTTGGTCAGATGGGCAAACGCCCAAACGCATAGAAATGCGATGTCCAGTATGATGTGTCGATGCTGGCGTACTGCACAGGGTTGCCCGCGTGGATCATCTGCCCGTTGCCGATGTATATGCCGACGTGAGTGACCGGCCGCCCGGCATTGTATGTCCCGGTGAAGAAAATGAGGTCGCCGGGCTGGGCGTTTTCGCGGGATACCGGGGTGCATGCGTTGTACAGGCCCTGCGCGTTGGTGGATATTTGGTAGACGCCGGATTTGGAAAGGCTCCAGCACACAAAGCCGGAACAGTCGAAGGTGTCCGGGCCTTTCGCGCCAAACACATAAGGTTTGCCGAGGTGCTTCTGTGCCTCCTCCATCAGCGCGGCGTAGCTGCCGTTGCCCATCGGGGCGCCGGGGTACGCGGGGATATCCACACCGCCGGGCGATCCGGGCGGGATGTAGCTTCTGCCGTCGTCGTTGGTGATGGCAAAATACAGCGGATTCAGGTATTGGCCGTTTTTCAGCACCTCAAAGTGCAGGTGCGGCCCGGTGGAGTCGCCCGTGCTGCCCACTTTGGCAATCACGTCGCCCATTTTCACGGCCTGCCCCTGGGCCACAAGAAGCTGGGAACAATGGGCGTACTTGGTGACCAGCCCGTCCTCGCCCTCCAGCACAATCACCAGGCCATAGCCGCCGTTATCACCGGCAGAGGTGACCGTGCCGTCATGCCCGGCCAGTATTTCCGTGCCTTGGGTCACGGCGATGTCCACGGCCTTGTGGTAGTCCCTTTCTCCGGTGATGGGGTGGATGCGGTATCCGTACCCGTCCGACACATAGGGAATCCAGTTGAAGGGAAAGGGACTGCCTGAATACTGGCGGTTGCCCTTGCTGCGCATGAGCAGCTCGTAGTGCTGGAGCTGCTCGGCATCAAGCCGCGGCCCCACCACGTCGGTGAAGGAGCGCGCGGTCAGCGTGACGTTGAGAATGCGCCATTCGTATGGTTCCAAATCGCCATCCCCATTCTCGTCGCTGGGGTCGGCATACCGGGTTTCCACCTCCTCGGTAAAGGCCAGATTGTACTGTTCATCGAAAATGCCGCGAAGATCGGCCTGAATGCCGGCGTAGGTGAACGCCTGGTGGCGGGCGGTGAGGTACGCCATGAGCTCATACGCACCGTGCCCAATATCGTCCACCGAGTAGCGGTATTCATCGTAGCCGGGAAATTCGCTCTCGGCGTTCGCCACGCGAAGCTGTAAATCGGTTTCCCACTCGGTGTAATAGAGCTCGGCATTGTCGATGTCGGCGTCCTCCGCCACGTAGCTGGTGGCGACGACACCACCCATCGTGCTGGTCGCCATGTTGGAACAGGACGAAACCGCAGTCATGATAATGATGAGCAGCAGCGCCAACACCCCAGCAATAAGGAAAACGGTGGGATGTCGCCTGACAAAAGCCGCGATCTGCGCTGTGATGCGGCCGGTGAAGCTGGCCGCTTTCTTTGCACGCTGGCCCGCCTTTTTCGCCTCACGCGCAATTCTTGCGTATTCCCGCTTTATTTTCCGTTTTTGCGCCATGCGGGAAAAAATGTTGCTCTTTAGCTTGGGGTTACTCGCAAGGGCCTGCTTGTAGTCAGCCTTCATCTGAAGCCGGGGTACCTTGCGCTCCAGCCTTGCCACGCGGCGGTAGGGCGCCGTCTTGTGGGCGCGGTAGGCTGAACGCAGGCCGCCCTCGGCCAGAATCTCCGTTTTGTGCGCCGCCTCGGTGCCCACATTTTCATGCTCCACCTCGTTGATTTTCTTATGGGCATAGCCGATGGCTACATTTTTCCCCGCGTTGATGGGGCGGGCGACGGGAGAGCCTTTCAGGTGTGCGCGCCGGGATTTTACCTCCTCTTCAAACACCAGCTTGCGTTTCATTTTGCCCCGTTTATCGTCAAAAGTCTTCTCCACCCTGGGGCGACGGGTGGTGGGCAGTTTCTCCCGTGCCTCGTCCAGTTTGGACGCGGCCTTGTCTGCCCTGCGGTGGGCGGCCTTCGCCTTGTCCGTAACCACCTTGCCGTCACGCGCGGGCGCGGTTTCCTCGCCGGAAAACTGTAACCGCGGTTGCCGCTGGCCACCTGCATCGGTAGGAGCATCATCAGGGGCATTCTGCCGCTGTGCGCGCGATTGTCTGCGCCGCCCATCGTCTTCCGACTGTTGCAGACCGCCGTCCCTGCCAAATCGCAGGGGTGCATCCCCGCGCCCAGTGGAACCTATACCGCTTTGCCCGGCACGCGAAAGCGGCGGGGTATGGCTCCCGCCGCCTGTGTGCCACTCATCCATATACTGCGTGTTCTCGTCCGGCTGCTCCGGCTGGGGGTGCGAATCCCGCGTGCTGCTTTGGTGGCGGGAAAGTGTGCCGCGCACCGAGGATGTATCCACATCCTCCCGGCTCGGCGCGCCCCGCCGTTCCGCGGGAGCGCCCTGCGTGCGGCCAACTTTCCCGCGGTCGTCTATTTCCCTCGGCATAAAACATCACCTCCGTCCATCTGCCGGGGTCAGGTCCGCTAGGCAGCCGCTACCTCCGATGGCCGGGTGGTGAGCAGGTCATAGATTTCACCTTTCGGAAAACGATCCACGAAAGGAATGATGACCGATCCATAAATGAGCAGGCCCTCGCCGGGGTTGGAGTGGGTGACGTAGGAAAGCTGGTGCGGGCTGATCCCAAGCTGTTTGGCGATGAACTGCCTGTCGCCGGGCGCCTGGTTTAAGAGGTACACGAAATCCGAGTTCTCGAAGATGTTCTCGATTTCCCTCGACGCCAGCAAATCCTTGACATTTTGCGTCAAACCCGACGGTATACCGCCCCATTTTCTGAATCGCTTCCAGATTTCTACCGTGTAGGCCGCCGTCTGCTCCTCTTTCAGCAAAAGGTGCATCTCATCGATGTAAAACCAGGTGCTTTTCTTCGCGGCGCGGTTGAGAGTGACACGATTCCATACGGCATCCTGTAAAATGAGCATGGCGATTTTTTTCAGGCCCTTGCCGAGCTCCTTTATATCAAAGCAAATCAGCCGCGAATCCGCCTTGACGTTGGTGCGGTGGTTGAATACATTGAGGGAGCCAGTGACGTAGATTTCCAGCGACGTGGCCAGCCGCTGCGCCTCCGCTTCCGGCTGGGCGCGCAGCAGGGCGTGTAAATCCCCCAGGATGGGCATGCGCTCCGGTGCGGGGTCGGCCAGGTAGTCCCGGTAGACCAGGCGCGTACACCTGTCGATGACCGTGCGCTCCACCGGCTGAAGCCCTTCCTTGCCCCCCACGATGAGTTCGCACAGCGACAGGATAAAGTCGCTTTTTAATGTAAGCGGGTCCTCTTCATCGCTGTAGTCTGGGTTGATGTCGAGCGGGTTCAGGTAATGGGTGGACGTGGGCGATAGCCGTACCACCTGGCCGCCCAGCCGGGTAATGAGAGGGTGGTATTCGCCTTCGGGGTCCGACACGACGATATCGTCCTCGGTCATCAGAAAGACGTTGACGATTTCGCGCTTGGCACTGAAGGATTTGCCACTGCCGGGTGTGCCCAGGAAAAGCCCATTGGGGTTTTTCAGCAGTTTTCTGTCCGCCATGATGATGTTGTTCGACAGCGGGTTCAGACCATAGTACAGCGCCTCACCGCCCTGAAAAAGCTCGCAGGTGGTGAAGGGCACGAAGATGGCGGTGGACGACGTGGTCAGCCCGCGCTGGATTTCTATCTGGTTGGTGCCCAAAGGCAGCGAGGACATCAAGCCCTGCTCCTGCTGGAAATCCAAACGCTTCATGGCACAGTTGAACTTCTGAGCAACGCCTGCCGCGGCAAACACGTCGTTGTCCAGCTTGCGCCGTTTTTTTGCCGTGTTCATCACCAGCATGGTGACGAGGAACATACGCTCGTTTCGGGATTGCAGGTCGTTTAAAAGTGCAGCGGCCTCCTTGCCGTAAGTGACCAGGTCTGCAGGCAAGACGTCCATGTCGTACCCGGAGCGCACAGCCTTCTTCTGCTCCTCAATTTTCATCTTATCCAAATCGGAGAGTTTGCGCTTTACTGTTTTGATGGCTTCCGCCTGGTCAATGGACTGGATGTGCAGGTTCACCGTGACGGTGGTGTCCAAGTCGAGGAACTCCGCCAACATACGGTCGGTGAGCTCTGGTGCCAGTATCTGAATGAAGCTGACAGCACCGTAGTGTTCGCCCACCCGGAACACCTTCCCGTCGCGGAAATCGAAGGACGACGGCGCGATGAAGTCTTTTGTGGAAAGCCCGGTCTTTACGATGTCCTTCCAATCAAAGGCCATTTTCTGCTGGCCGTCGGGATGGAATTGCCCGTGCAAGATTTCCAGGCGTTCCGCGCCAGTGAGGGGGCGGGCTGCCACGCCCAGGGTTTTGAAGTTGTTCAGGATATCCGTTTCAACCCGCTCCAGCCGGGGCTTGGCCTCTGTGAGCGATGCCGCCTCGATGCCAAAAGTGATGTATTTCTCCCGAACAAGCCCGTTGCGACCTTTGGCAAGCTGGCTTTTGAGCATCCTGGCGTATTCGGTGCGGATGCTGTCAAAGCTGTCCTCCTGGCCGGGGATTTCGATGGAGCGTTCAAAGTCGCGGATGTTGGCCCTCTTGTTGATGAAGGTGAGCTGCACATATATGCTGCTGTCAAAATAGTTCAGGAAATCGCAGTAGGACTCAAAAATAGCGCTCTTGTCTTCATTTTGTGCCAGCGCATAATTTATGTCATCGAACGCCACCGTTTTTGTGTACAGCCTATCCGTCACACGGCACACGCCGTCACGGAACATTTCCCTGTAGGGAATGGACTGCTGCGCGGTCTGCGGTGCGTCCGCCCGGCCAAACAGCCGGGTCTTGATGGGATGGGCACCTTTGGATATTTTCTTGGCAGCGCCGTCCACCGCTTTCAGCTTGGGCATGGCTTTCAGGTCAGCCCTGTTTTCCTTTGCCTGCCGGACGTTTGCCTGAAGCCGCTGCTGCTGGTTTTTTTGCTGTTTTGTCTGCAATGGGTTTTCCCTCCTTCTGAAGATAGAGATACAGATTTTCCGTCTTGTATGGCCGCACGCCGGGCCAGAGCCGGAACCGCAAGATGTTTCTCAGGATTTTCTCCGCAGGCTGCCCGTCCCGCTCGAACATGG
>JAJDHT010000098.1 GCA_030266325.1 Ruminococcaceae bacterium OttesenSCG-928-I18 | reverse complement strand
GGAGGCCGACCTGACGGCCCTGCGCCGCACGCTGGGCATCCGAAGCGCGGTTTCGGGCGCGGCGGCCCTGCTGCTGGCCTGGCTGGCGTTTGGCTATACGGGGGTGTTGCCCCTGCCCGAATTCATGTCGGTGGCGATGGGGCCGCTGGTGTTTGCGGGGGTCTACCTCGCGCTGATTGTGGGTACGATTATCCTGAACTTCACCACGGTGGCCAGCGGCTTGATTGGCCTGTTTAGCGAGCCGACGACCGACACGACGAGCGCCGTGGCGGCCGTGGCGGCTCTGCTGCAGGCGGTGGTGCTGCTGGTGCAGCTGCTGACCGGGGTGCCGCCCGACGTGACCCTGTTTGGGGCCATTGCGGCGCTGGTGCTCTGCTTCAACGCCATGGGCAAACGCGTGCGCAGCACGGCCATCCTCGAAAACTTCCGCCTGGCCAGCGGGGGGCTGGAACACAGCGCCGCCTATGTGCTGGACGGCGGCCAGGAGGTGGCCTACAACATCACGAAGGGCCTGGAAGAGGAACACCCGTCCATCTTGATCAGCCGCCCGACGGCGCTGGTGAAAGGGTTTTTGCGCCAGAGCTTCTCGATGCGGTGGAGCGACGGCATCGGCAGGATTTTGGGCTGGCTGCTGCTGGCGGTGAGCCTGGTGGTGGCGGTGGTGGCCTATGTGATGACGCGCGATTTGATGGAGGCCATCACCTGCCTTGCGGCTACGGCCTGTGTGGCGGCGCCGCTCTCGGCAACGCTGGTCTCGGGCATTCCCTCCCGGCTGTTGCAGCTGGGCACGGGTAAGGTGGGCGCCGTGGTGCCCGGATGGAGCGCCATCGAAGAACTGGGCGAGGTCAATGTGGTGATGGCGGGGGCGCGGGACGTGTTCCCCCCGAACACCGTCTTTTTGAAGGGCATCAAGACCTTTGAGCAGGAGAGGGTGGACCTGGCGATCCTGTATGCGGCCAGCGTGCTGGTGGAGGCCTGCGACACCCTGCGGGACATCTTTTTGGCGGTGATCCAGGGCAAGAGCGAGATGCTGTTCAAGGTGGAAAACCTGCTGAGCGAGCCGGGGCGGGGCTTTACGGCGTTTGTGGAAAACAACCGCATCATCCTGGGCACGCGCGAGATGATGCAGATGCACGACATCGACCCGCCGCCGCTGGAAGTGGAGATGAAGTTTACGGGCGAAGGTAACCTGCCGGTGTACCTGGCCGTGTCGGGCAAGCTGTTTGCGATGTTCATCATCTCCTACGCGCCGGACAGCGAGGTGCAGGAGACCCTGGACGGGCTGATCAAGAGCGGGGTCTCGCTGCTGGTGACCAGCGAAGACCCCAACGTGAAAGACGAGCTGATAGAGAGCGTGTACCAGCTGCCCAAAGGGGTGGTGAAAGTGCTGGGGCGCCGGGAACTGGAGCTGCTGGAACCCCTGCGCAGCTACCTGCCCGAGAGCGAGGGCGTCATGACGCACATAGGCAGCTTTACGAGCTTCATCGGCGGCATGCGCGCGGCGGCGGGCTGCGCGGCGGGCGAGAAGATGAGCACTTACCTGCAGATCGCCTCGGTGGTGCTGGCCTGCCTGTTCTCGGTGCTGTTGGTCATCAGCGGGGGGCTGCCCATCCTCTCGCTGTTCACGGTGCTTTTGTACCAGCTGGGCTGGACGCTGTTCATTGGCCTCTTACCCTTTGCCAGGAGGTATTAGGCGGGTTTTGTATGGCGAAATGGCCGGCGGGATACGAAACGGTGGTTTTGCTGAGCGGGGAAAGGCGGAGGTGTGGATTTATTGCAGACGGTAGAGACAGGGCCGGGTCGGCTGGATACGCGGAAAGGATTTCAAAAATTTTATATTTTTTTCAGAGGGTGGCGAGCCGGTCTTCTTGTTGTTCTGGTCTATTTTTTGATCGGACTAATTGTGTTACCAGACTATGGCATTTCAATTGATGAGACGATACAGCGCCAACATACGATGATCAACCTGCGGTATATTTTCGACCTCGACTATGCAAACTATTTTGAGGGAGGTGTTCTACCACCGCTATTTGCTAGTGCCGAAACAGATTTACAGAGTTATACGCTCCGTTACTACGGTGTTGCGCTACAGTTGGTTGTGGCTGCCGTCGAGTATCTGTTCGATTTCCAATTGACGGGTCACACGGTTTTCCTGATGCGGCACTTTCTCAATCATTTTTGCCATACCTTGGCGGCACTGTGTATGTTTTTCCTGTTGCGTCGACGCTATGGGGACAGCTTTTTGCCTTTAGTCGGAGTATTGATGTTTCTGCTTTATCCGCGCTTTTTTGCGGAGTCCATGTACAATATCAAAGACCTTCTGTTTCTTGATTGGTATTTGATAGCGGCGTATTTTGGTATCTGCTGGTTACAGGAACGCAGCCGCAAATATGCCCTGTTGTTTGCGCTGAGTGCCGCTCTGGCAACGAATACCCGCATACTGGGCTTTTCACTGATATTACTGGCCGCAGTATACTATCTATGTATGGAGCGATGGGGACAGCCGGTCAATGTGCCGCATAAGGGGCCCTTGTGGTTGGTTTTTCTGGTTTTCACAGGTTTTTATGTTCTCATTACGCCGGCGGCGTGGGAAAACCCGATCAAGACGATGATTGGAACTTTTATGGAGTTTTCCAATTATGACACATGGGATGGTGTCCAACTCTATATGGGGGAGTATATCACGAGCACCACCCCCTGGCATTTTTTACCCGTCCACATGCTGGCGGGCCTGCCTCCATTGTATATCGCGCTTTTTGTCATCGGCTGTGTAGCGGTTGTGGTCTTGGCCTGTCGCCAGTTGCCTGCGTTGCGTAGCGCCGAGGGGCGCCGCACGTTTTTCTCGAACCAGGCACAGTTGGCCGACCTATTTTTCTTTTTCTGCTTTTTTTGCACAATACTGGTGTTCATCCTGGGCAAGGTTAGGGTGTATACGGGTTGGCGGCACATCTACTTTCTCTTTGTACCTTTTATCTATCTGGCGGTTTGTGGACTGCACTATCTATTCCGGTGGTTGGCCAGCCGCTCGCCCATAGTAAAGTGGGTTGCCGGCGCACTGGTAGGGGTGAACCTCATGGCTCTTGGGCTGTGGATTGTGGTCAATCACCCGTACCAATACGCATATATTAGTCCCCCTGCGCGTACTTTCGCACGGGAGAACCTTGAAGTGGTCAATTTGCGACAAGCGCACAAACAATGTATGGAGTATATCCTGGCTATTGATGATCGACCCGAAATTACAGTGGCTCAGATCTATGGGTACACAACCTATCAGGCTTTACCCCAGGAGGATCTCGACCGCACAGTGCTTACGTATAAAAGAGAATTCGCCGACTATTTGGTTCGGCACGGTAAGACACATATAGAGGACCCGGAAGACTGCAGGCATTATGAGTTGCTGAAGACGTATTCGGTGGACGGACATACGTTCGCCGCGGTTTACAAAAACAAATTGATGGAAGAATACCTGTCTGAAATACCGCCGTTGGCGGCAGTAGAGGGTACGCTAATCAACTGGAACGAAAATGAGGGACTGATTGACCCCCTAGGAACGTTGACGGACGGCACATTACATACCGCCGTTAGGACCCCCGAAATAGCCCACACGGGAGACTATTTGGAATTACAGTTTCCAGACGCCGTAGACTACAATCTACTACATCTGCCCTCGGCACATCATCCAATCTATTCATCCCTAGACCTGGAGATTCAGGTCTCGATGGACGGAGAAGACTGGCAAGTCTTGCCGCCGGTTCTTTCGCCGGAGGAAGAAGAAACGGGAGTGCCTTTGTATGAAGCAACCTTCTTATTACCCGACACGCAATATCGATGTATGCGTATTGTAAACAAACAGGAAGGAGATTATATATGGTCTGTGGGAGAAATTCGCCTTGGAAACATTCCTCCTGAGGTGTGGTTTGAAGAGGCATAAAACCTGCCTAAAGCCTGTGTAGAATAAAGGTGTGTTGGGCACACAGACAAATGGACTAAATAGAGAATGTCATTTTCGCCTGATAGAATGCAATGCCACCATTCTATAGGGGAAGTGAAAAATTCAGTTTATGATAGGCGCTTCTACCGCAGAGGCCAAGAGGGTATGGAAAGACCAAAGTATGGAACCGCGGCGGAGTAGACTTCCCCAATATACCATTACGTTGTTTGGGTAAAAAACCTACGATGAACGTTTTGAAGTGCACCCCCAAAGTGAGACCGTGAGACAAGCTGTTTGATGAAAGGGGTGCATTTTCATGCGCAAGGGCAATTATTTTTATAGTTGTTTTGTTAATTTGCAGTAGACATGCGGTGATAGAGAATCCCCTTTGCATACGAAAGAGGGAACATCTCTATTTACATGAGTTTCAGTCGCCCGAGCCTCTTATCAAATGGAAAGATCATCTTGAGCACGATAACCAGTGTCGAACAAAAAGAAAAGGCATGTCCCCGGTGTAGTTCCGGTTTCATGTCTTTCAATCGGTTTCTTTTTATTCCCCACTAGTGGGGGTCGAATACCCCCGCCCATTGGGGCGGACTTGTCGGTCCGTGGCGCCGACACCCCGTAGCCCAGCTGCGGGCAGTGCGCTTCATTGTCTGATTTTTGAGATTCGTTCATTTTGTCGACGATTTATACAAAAAGGGCGCCGTCTGGTCAACTCTCTTTTTCTCCCTCGTAAAACAACCAGGGAAAGACCCCCAGGCAATACCGGAGGTTAAAGTAGTTGCCGCAAAGGCGCCCGAAGTTGCTTTTACGGAACTGCTGGATGTGCGCAGGGGGGGTGCCCCAGGTGGCCAGATACTTGCCACTGAGAAGATTCGGAAGACGAAAAAACGGCGCATGGGGGACCGAGAGCAGTACCTGCCCACGTGTGACACGATGTATTTCAGCGAGGGCTTTTTGGGGGTGCTCGAGATGCTCAAGTACCCCCAGGCAAATAGTGATATCGAAACTGTCGTCTGCAAAAGGCAGTTCATAAACACTGGCTCGCTGTAGTTCCGCTTTTGGAACAAGTTGTTTAGCCAGTGTCAGCGCTTGCTCGCTGATGTCGCAGCCGGTCAGATGTACCCCGGGCGTCTGCTTTTGCACCATGGCCAAAGTAAAACCCTCGCCGCACCCTACGTCCAGCAAGTTTTCGGGCATCTGCCGGGCCGTGAGCGCACAATAACGTTCCATAAGCACGCCGTTGAAACGATCGATGAGTTTTTTATGCAGCCTCGTGGAACCATACTCTCTGTTTTTGGGTTCCAAAGATTCCGGATTTTTCGGAAAGCTGTCCGATTTTCGGAAAACCAACGCCTTGCTTGCAATATAGTTCAGAATGATCACCACAATAGCCAACACAAGTTTTGTGTAGAAGGGGTCGGTGCCAAAAGATTCAACTAGGAAGATGAGGCCGAAGATGTCCACAAGATTTGTGGCTAGGCGTGAAAAAACAAACCGCCCGAACTCCCGAAGCAGCGGACCGATGCCCTCGGTTCGGGTGCGGAATACGAACAGTTTGTTGGTTATAAATATAAAGATTTTGGCGATGATGAATGTGAATAGGTTGGCAACCCAATACCGGATTCCGAGCCAAAGAAAACCCTGGAAGAGTGCCAGGGTGACAAGGGCGCTTACCACGCCCCAAAAACCATAGGAGATCAGCTCTCGGCCTTTCTCGCTGCGCAGCCAGCCTAGAAGGCGATGAAACAGGCCGCTGTTATTATCTTCCTGTTTGATATCCGGTTTCCTCATCTTGTTCGGTGAATATATAGACCATTGACGTCTTTAGTTACTCTTTTTCTCGTATGTGGCTTTCGTCGTAGCGGCTGCGAAAAAAATTGGCGATGATCATATCGCCCAGCAGACCGATAGAAAACAATTGCACCCCCAGGATAATCAACAGGATCCCCAGTTGTAGCAGCGGTCGTTCGCTAAGAGAAGCGCCCATCAGCCATTGGATCAGCAGTAGAAAACAGATAAGAAACCCCACCACCCCCGAAACCGTGCCGATCTTTCCGAAAAAATGCATGGGTCGATCATAATATCGGCTCAAAAAACCCACGGTCAGCGCGTCAAAAAGACCGCGGAAATATCGCTCTAATCCGTATTTCGACCGACCAAATTTCCTGGCATTGTGTTGTACCTTGATCTCGGAGATTGTGAACCCCTTACGGCTTGCAAGTACAGGCACAAAACGGTGCAGCTCCCCATAAAGGTCCAACGAGTTGACCACCTCCTGGCGATAGGCTTTGTACCCGCAGTTGAAATCGTGCAGGTGTACGCCGGACATCTGGGAGACGACCCGATTAAACAGTTTGGAAGGCAGGCGCTTTTCTAGCGGGTCGTTGCGGTGGAATTTCCAACCTGAGATGAGATCGTAGCCTTCGTCAATCTTTTCGATGAAATGTGGAAGTTCGCGGGGATCATCCTGCAGGTCGGCATCCATTGTGATGACAATATCCCCCCGGCAGTTGCGGAAAGCCGCCTGCAGGGCGGCCGCCTTCCCAAAGTTCTTACGGAAGGCGATGAAATGCACCCGATCGTCCTCTGACCGCAACGCTTTTATCACGCGCAGGGAACCGTCTGTAGAGCCATCATCTACGAAGACAATTTCGAAAGGGCAGGGCATATGTTCACATACCCCTTCATAGAGTAGCCGCAAAGAGTCCTCTTCGTTTAAGCAGGGGACAATGACCGACACGAGATGTTCCATAACTAACCTTCCTTGAAGCGTATGTTTTTACCATTTTACCATTGTACCTGATGAAATAATGTTTATAATTATACCATAT
>JAJDHT010000097.1 GCA_030266325.1 Ruminococcaceae bacterium OttesenSCG-928-I18 | reverse complement strand
AGGCAACTTTAATCCTCCTCCAATTTTTATCGTATACCCATAAAGGTAATCCGAACACCTTCTTCATCAAGGTCAAGGTCGGCATCGAAGCAGTACCCGTCTCTCTTTCAGAACTTGTGTTCCAAAACTCCAAGAATTTCCACTATCTCGATGTCAGCATCTGGCCCAAAACGAACGAATGGATATGCATGTGGAGCAGTTGTGAAGGTTTCGGGATAAGAGGGGTTTTTACCTGTGAGCTTCCGTTTTGATCATTACAATATTTCGGCCGGCATTTTTTGCCAGATACATCTGTTCATCGGCAAGATTTATGCTGCGTTCAATGTTGTCTTGTAAGGAGGCGGACACTCCACCTATGCTCACCGTAGCAAAAAGGATGGTGGCTGGCTCGTCTCCTTGCGAGGGACTTTCCATCGGGGTTTCTGCAACTTTTTTTCGTATATTCTCCAATACGCTACGCAGAATGTCAATATCGGTTGACTTGAGGGCAAGGAGGAATTCCTCGCCGCCCCAACGATACAGTTGTGCTCCCGGTGGTATGCATTTTTTTACAAGAGTAACCAGATGACATAAAAGCCTGTCCCCAAGTTCGTGCCCATATGTGTCGTTTACCTTTTTGAAATAATCGAGATCCAGCATTGCAAAAGAGAGCCCATATGCTGATTCATTCGGTTCACCAAAGTGTGCAGTGAGTGCGCGACGATTATATGCACCGGTAAGTGGGTCAGTGAATGCAGAGTTGCGCAATTTTTCTGTCATAGAAATCAACTGTCTTTGTGTTCGTTGTCTTGTATATTCAGAGACATAATTGCATAAGGTGAGGATCATGATGGAAATTGGAAATACGGTTCGCATGTAAGTGCTGTACTCTGCGGAAATATGAATGTAGAATGGGCCTCTTAGCAGGCATATGAGCAACACAAATAATATTCCGTTATATATGAGTGTGGATTTGAATGGAACCATCATTGTGCCAACAATGGGGAGTATGCAAATCCAAATATGCCCTGTGCCTTCCACGCCGCCGCTGGCAATGAAGAATACAGCCATTGCCAGGCTCATCACTCCAAACATCCATGCGACAACCATACTGTATTTTATATGGAGAAACTGCCACAGGAACAGAGAAAAAGTGACAGATCCGAACAGCATCGTGGGAACCGCTGTGTAAAAATTTATCATGGCAGCGGTTCGTATGGCCATTACCAGAAACACAATGGATATTACCAGTGAAAAAAGGATAAGATTTAGGCGTAAGCGGGCACAATTGTTCACGCATATCTCATCCCAGCTATCCAGATTGCCTCTAATTATTTTTGTTAATCTCCGCATATAAGCTATTCCCCTTCGATTACCGGCGTGTAAAGCACCCCACCATCAATTATCTAGGCTGTTAATCTGCTCTTGGATTTCAGCCAAAGTAAACCCCGCTTCTTTTAACACTGTAATTTGGGTAAAAGCCAATTCCGATGACATACGATAGTACCGATACTCGCCTTCTTATGAGGTATAATCAGCCTTTAGTAGTAAAATTACATCATAATAACGAATTGTTTTAACTGTCGTCCCACAATGCGCGGCAAATTGCCCGTTGCTCAACATAGGTTGTGCCCTCCTCCTAAAGACAGCGTATCATTACCGTTATGGGGAGAGTCAAGCGTTTTGAGTACCAGCAGACCCTTTTTTAACCACCTGCTTTTTGCACTATTTCAAGCCACAAGGTATTTTCTTTATCTGTTGGAACAGCGATGACAGTTCCATGAAAAATAGCCCCAATGTCCATCAACTGTGCAATCAGCATATTCTCGGATTTGGGAATATACCCGATTTTTCTTCCAGCAGTATCATCCACTCGAATTGCGTTTGCATCATATTGGTTATCCGGTTCACGGACAAAGATAAGAGTATCTTGCTCTTTGATTTCGCTAACAGCCTGTTTATCCGCAGCAAAAAGTCCAGCAGCGCAGGTCACGCCAATATGTGCTACGTCATCAGGCAGTGGGGTGGTGCGATGTCGTTCCGCAACAATCTCTTCGCACCGTGCCTTTGTCAGCGGGATTTCGCTCGAGGCCCTATTACGCATTAGCTCAAAGCGCAAATCTTCCAATTCCGCTTTGTCGGCTTCATCTTCTTCGTCATTAGGAACCATCGCATTTAGGCAACGTTTTTCTAGTGCGGCTCGCCGCAAAGAACCTTCCACTTTTTGGATATATTCGCGCATCGCCTTGACAACTTTTTGCGAAGCATCATCATACCATTCTTTTAAGATTTCCTCAAGTAATGTATCAAGTGCATAAGAATAATCTGACTTAGGGGTGCTATTGTTCTCATATAGATTCATCAGATAATAGAAAAAATCCACATCGTTATTTTCCAAAGCAAGCCGGAGGAAATCCGCATGAGTGTCATCAATCACTGTAGATTCTCCGAACAGCACACTCCAAAAGAATTGATTGCTTTTCTGGGTGCGAAATATCCATTCAGTTACATCTGGAACTGAATAGCTCATTGTCGTAAGAACAAAACCTGTTTCGGGGTCATGTAAAGCAGTTTGGAAGTGTTCCAGCTCCCACACCCACATTTTCAGCGCTAACGGTTTATCTACTGAAAAAATTTCAAGTAAAATATCATTGCTGCTTTTATCTGAATTTTTATAGCTTTCTTTGTATTCGGGGAGATAATCACACATGGCTTTGCGTAAATCATCGTTAAACCGGTACTTCGCATCCTCATCCCAGTAATGCTTTGTCAAGTCATAATTGGCGGGCAGCGGATGTGGTGGCGGGCCAATAGATTTCACTGGAGATTCCGACTCGTCACCCCAGCCAATGCTAATGGTGGCGGAAACGGTCTCTCCATCATCCGGCTCATCATCAACACTTTCGTAGTCTACAAGCTGGTTATGAAGGTCGTCAATTTCGTCTTGCAAATCATCGATTTCATTGTTTAACTCATCTATTTCGGAATCGGAATCGTCCCCATCATAGTCAAAGGATGTAGATGACTGTTCACCGCCAAAGGTACGGTCATAAGTATTCTTATAGTGCATATAGCCCTCAAGGCCCTTACCTAAATAGCCAAAATCCCAATCTTTCATCGCCATACTATGGGCCTCCTTTTACATTGTTCGGTGATAAAAAATAGTCTTGAGAGCGAGAATCATGTACTACACTGTTTGCCACAGACCATTATCTCTCAAAAAATGTATAATACCCCCCGCTACACAAACCCGCTTTGGCCACTTCATGCTATCACAATAGCCCATTATACTATGTAGAAGCGTTTATTCTACTTTCTCTCCTCTACCTGTTTCCCATTTCTTGTTTATAATGTTCCCAGCAATAGCCAGGATCGGGATGTCGCCTTTTACTGGTATAAGTCTGCAAAGCAGCAGGGCCCAGATGATATATGCGTCGATTACCAAGATTTCTTTTCAGCCAGTGTTGCCTGCGCCTGGGTCGCGCATTTTTCTTTGGGGAGGGGCCAGAGGTTGATCCTATCCGAGCCCTTTCGGAATTACGGATAGCCGAGGTATTATTCTACAAGCAAATTTTGGAAGGAGACAAGTTTTCAGCGGAACAACTCCCAAAAGCACAGGTGTTCATAAGTATGGCTCAAGCGATGCTTGATGCGAGAATCGAGTTTAGCTGAACTCAAGACTAATTCTTGACCTCTACCCAGCGTGCCGAACTGCTCTAATTCCGCGGATAATATTGAATAGTATCTTGAACACGTTTTACTATCAGGCATTTTCGCGACCTACTGGTGATGCATGATCTATAAGAAGAAAAGCTGTGCGCCCTAGTATCTTGTGTCTACACAATCTAAGGATATGGGTGCTTTCCCATCATTTTGCACCATCGTTCGTAGACTTCGCGCAGTGGCGGGGTGAGATAACTGAGCGCCTTGTTCACGATACCTTCAGGAATGCCATAAGCTGCTTCGGCAATACTTCCCGTGATGGCGGCCAGGGTATCGCTGTCACCACCCAAGGAAATAGCGTTACGGATGGCATCTTCAAAATCAGTACTTTCGAGAAAGGCAATAATTGCTTCTGGAACAGTCTTCTGACAGCTTTCATTGAACTGATAGACAGGACGAATTTCATCCAAAGTGAAGGATAAATCATACCCGTAGTTGGATTCAATCAGCTTTTTCATTTCTTCTTTCAATTCCTCAAGTGACCACGGTTTAGAATAATCGAAGGCATGACCTTCGCTATAAAAGCGACTTAGAAATATTGCTGCAGCTGTGGCTTCAGCCCCTTTTATTCCTTCAACATGGTTGTGCGTGACAGCGGCAGATATTTTTACAATTTTCCACTCTTTTGTCGGCCAGCAGCCTGTGCGGGCATAGAATCCACAATCCATCATCCACCCGCAAGGCGAAACTCGCATTGCAGAACCATTGCCCCAGCTATTGTATGGCTTGCGATCAGCAGAAAATAGCCATCTCCCAAAACGTGCACCGTAGTCAGCATCAGGATACATCCTGCCAAATCTTTTCATGGAATCAATGAAGTCATCTTCACTTCCTCCGTTCATAAGCGCATCGGCTACGGCGATTGTCATTACGGTATCGTCGGTAATGAAATTCTTATCACTGAACAGTGGAAATTCCTTTGTTTTAATGTTGTTCCATTCGTAAACCGAACCAACAATGTCTCCAATGATTGCACCCAGCATTAATACCCACCTCCACGCCTCATAAAATCAGCATCTTTCTATTCATTACGATCCAGTGTCTCCGTCGGTCTCGTCACTCGTAATCAGTTGTCATTGTACTCAGGCAAAGTTTTTAGCCCAACCAACAATCACGCCACTGAACAAATCCATCACCGCCACACATTTTGGCAATGGCTTAATATCAAGTTTCGACAATTCAATACCTTCAGATTTTAGCTGATTTTTTGCATCGAAGTGAGTGGTTTTTATCAATAATTGCCAGGTTCCAGGCGTGTAGATCAGCTCCAGAATCCTTCGATGTTAAAAACGATTCCTGTGAGTACAAATTATGTACTATACAGAGCTTCGCGTATGTACTTCAGCAAAAAAATGTAAAATACCCCCCGGTACTTATTACTGTTATCGGAGTTACACTATTCAAAGCAAATGTGTATCCATTAGACTTTCACCGTACCAGCCATAGAGTTATTATCGACACTGCGGGCAGTGCCATTAGCAATAAACAAGATAAGCATCCACCATTATTATTGTTTTGCCCTTTGCCACCGCCACCACCAGAGTTCTTTTGTGTACGGTCAAACGCAGCTTTGTAATGAGCATAGCCAGTAGTCCCTTTTCCAAAGTGGCCAAAATCCCAGTTATCCATTAGCTGCCACCTTACCTTCCAGCAGATTCACATATTTGTAATATGTGCTGCGGCCAATGCCTACCATCTTAGCAAACTGTACGGCTGATACCTTGCCATATTTCCCCGCTCTATATTTCTGGTACTCTTTCGCAAATTCAGCAGGAACACCAGTGGCAGGACGCCCCAACTTCTTACCCTTTTTCCGTGCAGCATCTAAGCCTTGGCTAATACGGCTCTGTATCTTCTCTTTTTCCTGCTGGGCCATGTGCGCTTTCAACGTAATAACAATATCAATAATCATCTGATACATGCTATCATCGTTCACATTATGCCAATCATTCAAATAAGGCACATCCAACGCCACAACACGTATACCATCGGCACGGAGCATTTTCATTTCCATTATCACATCATCTGCATTGCGCCCGAGCCTGTCAATATCGCAAATAAGAAGCGTATCACCTTTGCGCATGGATTCTTTCATCCGTGCATACTCCGGTCTGTTAATGGCCTTAGTAGCGCCTGTGATGGCATCTGAGTACCACGCATCAATGGCAAAGCTGTTGGCGGCAGCATATTCTTTTAGCGTGGCTTCCTGCCTATCAACTTTTTGTGTGGCCTTTGTAGTGCTGATCCGCATATAGGCATATATCTTTTTCATAAAGAAACCTCCCGCTATCTTTGTAATAAGTATATCAGGAGATTTTCTGTTTGTCTATAAAATTATAAATTTATTTCATAGACATATTCGACGATCTTTTCTTCTCTGATTTGGCATTTTTCACTGCACTTTAATGGTCTTGAATCTGTCTATTAAATCAATTGATAATATGGACAGCACGTTCAGTCATAAAATAATTTACAGTGCGACCCAATTTGTGCTTGACAAACTCAATAAGGAGTACGAGATTATTCATGCGGGTTGACGCCATAAGCGTATCATCTAGTACTTGCTTATCAACTTGGTAATGCGCCGTACTTGCTATTTAGGCGTCTACTTATAATAACCCTAGATACTTTTCAAAGAAAGCAACCAGCTTATCTATGACCCTCTGTTTTCTCGTGGCTCTATTGCTTCCACCGCCACCGAAGCGCGTGACGGGCGGTAAAATCTTATCCACATCAGTGCCGGTGGTTTTCAAACCGCCGTCGCGGAATGCATTGGCCACAAAGCGCCGGGCTTCTGCTTGTTTCAGTTTTTCATCATGAATTAGGGCGGACAAATCTGTTTCCTTCTGCTCATGCACGAATTTCTGCCAATCATCATCAACCTGTGTGGATGTATTGACCCGCGCTACAAAGCCCTCAATGAGTTCCTTCTTGCTGCGGAGCTCAATGCTGGAGCAAACGGCTTTGTCTATGGCGGCGAGGATACTCTTATCCGTACAGTTGGAGTCATGATACTTGGTCACCAGCATGAGGATGTAATCTATGTTAACCTCGATCTGCTTGATGAGTTCAATTTCGAATATAATATCGTCATTGATATTTTCTTTATCCGCATCCTTGCCCTTTGTGAAGGACTGGTACAGATCAAGGTACATGCTCTGGTAATCTTGGAAATCTCGCTGGGATAGAATTTCATTGCCTTCAAATTCATCGAATGATGTCAGGATGTTACGAAGCCTCAAGATCGCGCCAAACAGGCGGATGAAGTCCTTCTGAGACAGCTCACCAATGATTGAGTCACCCAGGGGGTAGGTAGTTGTCAACACTTCAATTAGCTCTGTGTACCCAGATTTTTGTGCGCCATTTTCTTCATAACCATTGTAGTAGTTCTCATAAGTTTTTAAGAGAACAATGCCACCTGTCTCGCGGTCACCAAACAGAGCGATTGCGTCATCGGTGGCTTTTTTGAGGTCACGGA
>JAJDHT010000096.1 GCA_030266325.1 Ruminococcaceae bacterium OttesenSCG-928-I18 | reverse complement strand
TCTTTTTTGCCCCTTTTTAAAGTGGCATGGTTTTTTGCGGGCGCTGGTGGGGCATCTATGGTTTGCTTGGGGACTTCTGTGTTGTTTCGCCATACCTTGTTGTCTGCACTGTTTGCTGTTGCCTTGGTCTTTTTGCTACTGTTTCTCATTTATGCTGTGCGTCAATTCCATAGCGCTAAACTTATCTTTGAAAACCGCATCTTTAGCGTATCGCAGGCCTCAGTGTCCAGTTTGCAAGGGGGACATGAAAAGTCGATAGATGAAGTGGAGGCAATGTTCTCCCCCTTTGGGGTATTACTGAATGGTCGTGTTTTTCGGTTTCGCGACGGAACACGAAAACTGCAAGACGTGAAATTCGTCAAAGAGACTCTGCTCGTGGAGTTTTGCTCCGAGGAGACTCATTACCATTTACAACTGCTGCACGGCTTCACACAAAAGCAGGAGGTGGAAAAAGTTGCCGAGAAGATACGCTATGAAACCGGTGTAATCCCCACCATTCACGCATGGGATGAGCCGAAGTAAAATTAAGAATATGTCAACGCACACACCCATAAAATCAAGGAGGAATACAATGAAAAAGCTTTTGAGTGTACTGCTGTGCATGCCGATGATAGCAAGTCTAGCCGCCTGTAACAACACATCCAATCCTACATCCTCCACATCCACGCCTGCCTCATCCTCGGAACCTGCCCCGCCCTCCCAGCCGGTTTCCCAGCCCTCGTCTGAACCCGTCTCTTCTGCCCCAGTCTCTGAGGCCCCGTCCGAAACCGAGATGGAAAGCATCACCTACAAGGATGTCACCATCTATTACCCTGCCGGCATGGAGGTACTAAATGACGGCGAGAGCGCGGGCGTCCTGCTTGAACTTAACATGGCTGCCTTGATGGTTCAGGAAAACAACTACATAAGTGCCGAAGAATATGACGCCATGTTCGAGACTGGTGAGGCCTGGGATGCAACCGCACAGATGGTTGCCACATCGATGGGCGGCGAACTGCTGGAAAACAGTGAGGTGGGTTTTGCCGGGGGCCGGGCTGGCTACCTGCGTATGGCCAACCAGCTGGATGGCACGGACGCCACCGCGGAGGTCTATATATTTTCAGCGGGGGGAACCCTCTATATGCTCATGGCGTTGCTTACCGACGAAGGAGAGGAAAAATACGGCGATATTGTGAGACTGATGCTGGATTCCGTGGAGGTGGACTGGTAGAAGTGTGGCAACACTGACAGATAAATAACAGGAGGGTTCTGTCATGAAGCGACAGTTGAGTTGGATGTTGATATTGGTGCTGGTTTTATGTCTGGCCGCCTGCGACGGGCCAGTGGAAAGTACGCCTCCCGCTGTGGAATCTGAGGCGTTACAGTCCGCTGGGCAACCAGCGGCAGATGAAGCGCCAGCAAGCACATCCACCGAAGAAGCAATGTCACCCGAAGCGCATGCGTCAGCGGAGGTGCCGACTGGCAATTTTGAAAGTTGGAATGCGCTGTTCACAGAGTATAACAACTGTATAATGAACGACACCGAGGCTTTCACCTCGGATCCGGATGTGGGCATTGCAGCGCTCACGTTGCTTGCAGGGGAAATAGAACTATCTTACACAAACGTTTTTTTTCAGCCCGACGCTGAGAGTGGTACCTCGATGGTTCTTGAGATGCTTAGCATGACCGATGTAAGCTACACCGAGCAGGGGGACACAGCTTCTGCCGAAGCAGTGAACTCCAGTGGCCTGCTGGAAAAATACGAAGTGCGCTACGGCGGCGGTAATACTGCGGTTATGTTCTACTATGTGGACGGCGCGCTTCAATTCGAACTGTCTCTCTGCGTCACCGATGACTACTCAGCCAAAATGTACAAGGAGTATGACGATGACAGTCCTGAAACCATCTGCGCCATTGTTAAGCCAAACGGCGATGTATGGATGGGTATCGACACCCAGATATTGGAGGGAACCCTTTACCAGAACGGTGCAGCGGCGGAAGACGCGGGCTTCACCGAGGGCCTGCCCGAGCATTTTAGCTATATTGACGGGGTACTCACCAAAAGCTGATATCGTATTTCAAATACCCAAAATAAGGGGATGACTATATGCCTTTTTCCGACAGCGACGTCACTCTTGGATATTCCGCTCGTATCAGTGATCCGGCTTTTGCGGAATATATACAAAAGTCGAGAAAAGCCTCAAGCATTTTTGGGGTTGTTCTGGCGGTTATCGTGTTAGCTGGCTTTGCAATTTATGGCGTGGTGCGGGGTACTCTTGTTTTTGCCATGGTGATTGGCATTTTTCTCGCGGGCCTGTTCCTTATTGTCACATTTGTCACACTTTCAAAAAACAAGAAAGGCGGAACCTGGGACGGTGAGGTTGTCGATAAAAGAATAAAAAAGAGAAGGCGGGCAAGCGGTGACAACGGAAACCGGAGAAGCTACAACGAGTACATTGTGTATGTCAAGGATGATAAGGGAAAAATACACAAGCTCGCTTCTGCCAGCGTATCTGCAGTTTACAATTACTATCAGATAGGTGAACGGGTTCGACGGCACCCGGGACTGCAATACTATGAGAAATACGATAAAACCGGGGACGCAGAAATCCTGTGTAATGCCTGCCTACAATTCAACTCTGTTTATGCCGACACCTGTTCCCAATGTAAATGCCCGGTGCTTAAATAGGTCGAGTGCGAAAATGGATAGCATATGGGATAATAGTCCTAAAAAACCAGTGAGCCCTAATAGCAACTGTAAAAGTAAAGAGGCCCAGATGACGAAGGATTACACCACCCAAACAACTTTATCAGCGAATGAGCACGATGCCTCCTTCCCCGAGCGTTCATTGCGCCTCCGTGTAGGCATATTTAACATCCGGAAATTCTCTCTTTTTCAGATTGGGATCGAAGTGTATGTCGAATAATGATTTGACATATGCAGCTAATATGTAGCGCGTCTGCCGAGTCGAATTTATATCTATAGGTCATTGAATATATCCGGTTGAATAGCTGAAAACGAAGGGATTAATTGACAGGCATCCTATCATCATTCCCCTCAGTGATTTTGATAGTTTCCGTCATATTAGTGATAGCCAGCGAACTTGAATATACATTACATCGTATATTGAAAATGCAAAAATCACAGAGTAGGAGACAACTGTACAAGATGTCATGTTCCAACTACAAAATTATCTGTGGCTGTTTAGCAATGGGAAGATGGATGGAATAACATGCCAATTATCGCCCTTTATTGAAAATCACTGAGGAGAAGGAACCATCAGGTTCATGTGAGCTTACGCTCATGGAGGTTCAAGTCCTCTTATCCGCACCACCCATAAGTCAAGGCCGAGACAAAAAATAATTTGTCTCGGCCTTGACTTCTTTTCTTTGCATGTTCAGATAGCGACAAAAGCATTTTGCACTGGATCGGGCATCCCGTAAGCAAAGCCCGAAACCTTCCATACGATTTCAACCCTGTTGCCCGGAAAGATAAGAACTTTTTCTATCAGCATATCCGCCAGTTCCGAGGACAACATCCTCGCATCCAACGCCGCCCGTGCTGCTTTCACTGAAGCGGGGCTGGGGGCGTTTTTTTCATTCTGTATGCAAATCGCATCATGTACCTGTTGCTGGTGACCTATCTCAATGTCGATGACAGCTTTTTGGGCTTTGTATTCTTCGGGAGTGGTTGTGCCAAGCACAAGGTTTTCGTAAAGCTGCTGCTTTTTGCTTTGTAACTCGCTCAACCGAAAATCGCACTCCGCCTCCCCATTGGAACTGCGACTTGCTGGAACCCTTCTCAGTTCATCGTTTCGATTCAAGATAACTGCCGCCTGCCGGAAAATCACCTCGCTCGCTATGGCCTCCAGCTCGCTACCAAGAACTCGAAGCTTGTGACAACCGGCCTCTGCCGCCGAGCGAGTGAACCAGCAGTGGAAAGCCGCATTCTTTGTCTGACTCAGCCGCATGGTATGTCCGCAGTAACCGCAGACCACTTTCCCCTTAAGCGGAGAAGTGATGGCAGAATACCGCTGTGCCGTACCAAGCTTTCGCTTACGATGTGGCTCTCCCCGGATGCGGAGCTTCTCTTGTACTGCATCAAATAGTTCCTGCGATATAATTGCTGGGTGATGATTGGGTATCTTGATCCAATCTTCCTTTGCATTCGCAGCACGGTTGGCACTGCCCACTGTGGTGGTGCGAGTCTTGCCAGCAATATAGGTGCCGATGTACTGCTCGTCATACAAAATACTCAAAACTACGGATTTTTGCCAAACACAGCGAAACTCCTCTGTTTCAGCAGTTTTCCAGCGATGCCTCTTCCATGCGGCAGGTGTGGGGCGGCCATCTTCGTACAGACGTTTTTCAATATCCGCAATACTCTTGTGGCCTGCATACATTTCAAAGATAATGCGCACGGTTTCCGCAGCCTCCGGGTCAATCACCATCTTGCGGTTTTCATCCAGCATATAGCCGAATGCGCAGTTTTTCGTAACAGCCTCTCCACGCCGGGCTTTTTCCCGCTTGGCACTGCTGATCTTTTTGGATAAGTCTTTGCTGTAATACTCGCTCATCAGCAATTTGAATGCGACTTCCATGCCGCCGGTGTCCCCGTCGTAATCAAAAGAATCGAAGTGGTCGGATACCGAGATAAAGCGTACCCGGTACAGTGGAAACACCCGCTCGATGAAGTAACCGGTCTCAATGGCATCGCGCCCAAAACGGCTGAAATCCTTTACAAGAATCGCGCCGACTTTGCCTTCTCGAACCAACTCCAACAGCTCCTGTACGCCTGGCCGTTCAAAGTTGGTGCCGGTGAAGCCGTTATCGACAAACTCCTGCACCGGACCATCCAGTTCAGAATCTAGGATATACTTATCCAATATCAATCGCTGGTGCTCAATGCTCATGCTGTCGCTCTGCGTATCGTCCAGTGATAGCCGGATATATTTTGCGAGAATCTGTTTACCCAACCTGTTTCACCTCCCGGAACTCGTCCCTGAAACGAAGAACGATTTCAAAACTCTTGTCACGCCTGACGAGTATTTTCTCCACCAGGCGGTCAATGACATCTGCCGTCAATTCGTTACCCGCGATGGCTTCTGAAGCTGCATTGGCAAATCCCGTGTATGCCTCACGCTGCGATGCACCCTCGCGCCGCTGTGTGCGGATTTCGTCGGCACGCCTGGACAGTTCCTCAATCTTCGCCTCATAATCCGCTTTCATGGCGGCAAACTCATCGGCAGTAATTAAACCGCCTAGCATGTTCTCATACAGACTTTTAAGAAAGTGCCCGCTCGCAGAAAGCTGACGGTTGATCTCATCCAACTCGGTATCGGCGGCAGCGGTTTTCACAGGAGCAATGCGCTCCATTTGAATATATCCACCCAGTATGGCTTCGGCATGCTTACGCAACAGAGCGAAAACCTCCGATTTCAGTTCGTCTTCCTTTACCGATACCTGGAAACAGGCATCTTTATGAAATTTCCACTGGGATTCGCAGCGATACCAGTAGATGCCGTCCTTGTTCTGGCGGTGGCGGTGCATGGGGTGGCCGCAGTGGGCGCAGAACACCTTTCCCTTGAAGATATGGGGAGAGTATGCGACTGCCTCCCGGCGAACCTGCTTATCTCTCTCTGAAGCACGTTGGAGTATGGTTTGTGTGCGGTCAAATACCTCGCGGGAAATAACGGGCTCGTGGGTGTTCGGAACGCAGACCCAATCGCCAGGATGAACATTGCTCTGCCTGTATCCTTTCGTCTGAGTCTTACCCTGCACCATATCGCCGACATACATGCGGCTTTTGAGGATGTCTACAACCACACGCTTCTGCCAGTAGGGCTTGCCGATCAACTTTTTGTTGGTAATCAGGCCTTTTTCTTGTTTGTAGTGACTGGGCGGCAGAATTTTCATCTCATTGAGCATCCGAACAATCTCGCCGGCACCTATGCCGCTTGCCGCCCAGTCGAACATCTGGCGCACAACTGCGGCGGCTTCTTCATCGATTACGAGCCTATGGCAGTCATCGGGAGCCTTGGAATACCCATAGGGCGCCAGCCTGCCCACGAATCGGCCATCCTGAATGTTCTGATGCTGTACCGCGCGGCATTTACGGCTTATGTCCAACGCATAGGATTCCGCTATCATGTTTTTGAGTGGAACCATCACACCGCCGTCGCCATCTTTGGAATCAAAAGCGTCGGTCACTGCTATGAACCGAACACCCATTGCAGGCAACTGTTTTTCGATGTAATAGCCCGAATCGATGGAATTGCGCCCGAACCGTGAAAGGTCTTTGACAATGATGCAGTTGATCCTGCCGCTCTGCGCATCTTCGAGCATACGGTTGAAATCTGAACGGTCGAAATTGGTGCCGGTAGTTTGGTTATCGCAATAGATTTCCACAAGACGGATATCGGGTGATGTCGCAATGAAATTCTCAATGATATCCTGCTGATTCTCCAAAGAATCGCCTGGCTTACGCCTCGCATCGCTGGACAACCGTATGTAGGCGCCAGCATTGTACATGAGCTGCTCTGGCTGATCCAGAACCGTCGTTTCGGCAGACTTCCTGCTTTTTCTGGCCATCATGCCACCTCCTGCGTGCTTTTGGCGATGCCAAGGAGGCTTAGAGCTTGCTCGTATTCCGCCTGATAGTTGAATGTGAAATCCAGCTCCGTCTTGCTGATGACACGAATGCTGCGAATCAGGTTGACCACGGTACGGCGGTCCAGTTCGTTCAGTCCCTCGAACTTCTGAAAATGCTCCATCCAGCGAAGCCGCTCAGCTCTGCCCTCCATGGCGTTATCACGTTCGGCTTCCAATGTGGCAATAGCGTCCCGCAGGCGGGCTTCGTCAGCGGTGTACTTGGTTTTCAGGGTTTTGTAATCTTCCTTCGTCAACAACCCGCTAACCATATTCTCGTATAGCGAGGATTTGAAGCCGCTGATCTTTGCAAGCTGGTTCTCGTTGTCGGCGATCTGCTCCTGAAGCTGCTTGGCCAGCGCCAGTGCCGCCTTGCGACCATTGCTGACAGCCAGCACGGATTCTAAAGACGCAATCCCTGAAATATGCGCTTTTACGCTCTCCAGAGCACATTCAATCAGATCGCTTTCCTTGACCATCGCCGCACCGGTGCAGCCGTTCTTCTTCCCGGTGGGGCAATAGTAGTAGAGATACTCTTTGCCCTTGTAGCGGTTGGTTTTGCGGGTCATACGGCCACCACAACACCCGCAGATGATGATGCCGGAGAACAGGTACACTTTGCTCCCGCCC
>JAJDHT010000095.1 GCA_030266325.1 Ruminococcaceae bacterium OttesenSCG-928-I18 | reverse complement strand
AAACACGGCCGTCCTTCGCCAGCAGCGCCGCGCCCACCGCAAACCCCGAATAGGGGCAGTACGCATTTTCGCGCGCCTTTATGGCCGCATGGACCAATGCCTTTTTGTCCATCACAAAATCCCCAGGGCCACGTCGATCATGGTGGCAAAGTGTTTTTCCCGCTCCTCGATCGTGATGTTTTGCGCGGGGTTTGTGAAATTGTCCGAAATGGTGACAAGCGCCGCGGCCGCTTTCCCCGTGGCCGCCGCATTGTGGAAGAGCCCGAAGGTCTCCATCTCCACGGCCAGGGTCTGTTTTTCCCTGCGCAGCGTCCTCCAGTAGGGCTCCTGCCCCTCGGGGCTGTCCTGGTAAAAAACGTCGGTGCTGTGCACGAACCCCTCGGGCATGGAAAGACCCTGCCGGCGGGCGCTCTGCCGCAGTTTTTCGGTCAGCGTGGCGTCGGGGTAGTTTATGTCCTTGTCGTACCCGTTTTGGGTTTTCGCATAGCTCGACTCGCTGTAGGCGCCCGTGACCAGAAGGACGTCAAAAATCTTGACCTCCTCTGTATAGGACCCCGCCGAGCCGATGCGCACAATTTCGTCCACCCCGAAATGGGTGAACAGCTCCCAGGTGTATATGCCCACCGAGGGGATACCCATGCCGTGCGCCATGACGGTGACGGGTTTGCCCTTGTAGCGGCCCGTATACCCCAGCATGCCCCGCACCTCGTTGATGCACCGGGCGTCTTGCAGAAAGGTTTCGCTGATGAACTTGGCGCGCAGCGGGTCGCCCGGCATCAGCACGGTTTTCGCAATCTCCCCGGGGTTTGCCTGGATATGTGGTGTAGACATGGCTTTGTCCTCCTAATTAGTAAGATACGGTCCTGCGGCCCTGCCGCATTTCGTGCTTTTTTTACTATACCATAGAAAACGGTTGTGCTACAATCTATTCGGGACGTGTTGAAACGTTTGCAAAAGAGCCGCAAAGGCGCCGAACAGAAAAGCGCCGCCGCGGCGATGTCAGCGGGGCCCCGCAGGGCCCACATTATAGACCGGCAAGGAGGTTTTTTTCATGGAAGAACAACAACAGGCGGCCACGACCGAGCAGGCGGCGACCACCGAACAGCCCCCGGTGGAAGGCCCCCCGCCCGGCACCGACGAGCAGATGCTGCAGAAACTGGCCTCGGTGGAGGCGCTGCTGGAACAGCAGGGTAAGCAGCAAAAGAAAATACTGAACTACCGCAGGATTTCCGCGCTGCTTTTCCTCGCCCTCGTCGTTGTCATCGCCCTCGGGCTGTTCAGCGTCACCCGCATTCTGGGGGAGGTCACCCAGGACCTGCCCCAGCTCATCACCCACACAAACGATTTGGTGCAGCAGCTCAACTCGGTCGAGTTCGAAACCCTCAACGACACGCTGGTCAACCTGGACGAGGGCATTTCGAACATCAACTTTGAAGAGCTGAATGCCAGCATTGAGCATCTGTCTGAGGTGACCGAGTCCCTGGCCGAGGTGACGCGGTTCTTTGGCGGGTAGATGGCGCGCGAAGAGTGCATGCTCTGCCCGCGCGGCTGCGGGGTGGACCGGCGCTTCGAGCGCGGATGGTGCGGCGCCGGGCCCCTGCCCAGGGTGAGCCTGGCCGCGCCCCACCATGATGAAGAGCCGGTGCTCTCCGGCACCCGGGGAAGCGGCACCGTGTTTTTCACGGGCTGCGCCCTCCGCTGCCGGTTCTGCCAAAACCACCGCATCAGCACGGCGCCCGACGCGGGGCAGGCGTATGACGAAGCCCGGCTGGCGGCTCTGTTTTTGCGCCTGCAGGCGCAGGGGGTGCACAACCTGAACCTCGTGACGGCGGGCCACTACCGCCCCGCCGTTCTCTCCGCTTTGCGCGCGGCGCGGCGGGGCGGGCTGCGCCTGCCCGTGGTATGGAACACCGGCGGTTACGAATGCAAAGAGGCCGTGCACGCTCTGGCAGAGGACATCCAAATCCACCTGGCGGACCTGAAATTCCGCTCGCAGGAGCTCTCGGGTGCGCTGGCCGGGGCGCCCGACTATTTTTCCTTCGCCGGCGCCTACCTGAGGGAGGCCTGCCGGGTGTGCGGCCCCCCGCAGATGGACGCGCAGGGCCTGCTTCGGCGCGGGGTCATTGTGCGGCTGCTCGTCTTGCCCGGCCAGCGGCAAGACGCCATCGCCCTTTTGCGCTGGGCCGCACAGGCGCTGCCAAAAGACGGCTTCCTGCTCTCCCTGATGAGCCAGTACACGCCCCCTGCGGGGCTTTCGCTCGCGGCCCCTTTCAACCGCCGGGTCTCCCGTTTCGAGCTGCGCCGTGTGCAGGAAGAGGCCCTGGCATTGGGGTTCACACAGGGCTGGTTTCAAAGCCGGGAAAGCGCCACCGAGGGCTATCTGCCCGACTTCAGCCTCTCTTGACTTTGCCCCCGCCTTTTGATAGGATTACAGGCAAAGTGCAGGCGGCACAGAGAACGGGGTATCCGCCGCCTGCGCACAGCCGCGCACAGGCGGCAATACCAAGAGGGAATAGAGGAATGATACAATGGCAGAACAAAAACATGTGGACCCAACCGCGCTCGGCCTGTTTGGCCTGGCCGTCGTCACCCTGGTTGCCTCAAGCCAAAAGCTGGGCATTACCGACGGGCTCTCTTATGTGATCCCCTGGGCCGTCTTTTTGGGGGCGCTGGCACAGCTTGTGGCCGGCATCTGGGACTTTAAAAAGTGCAACGCCTTTGGGGGCGCCGCGTTTTGCTCCTACGGCTTTTTCTGGCTGGCCATGGCCACCAGCTGGCTCATCAACATGGGGGCCTTCGGCGAAATTTTGCAAAGCGCCGTAGACACAAGCCAGATGGCCTTCGCCTTCATCGCCTACCTCATCATCACCATCTTTTTCACCATCGGCGCCACCACCACGAACAAGGTGCTGTTTTGTATCTTCTTTTTCATCGACACACTGTTCATCGGCCTGGCCATCTCCACCTTTATCCATGAGGGCGCGGCGCACACCTTTTTCCATTACTTCGCCGCCGTCAGCGAGCTGCTCATCGCCCTGTTTTCTTTCTACGGCGCGGGCGCCAACATCGTCAACACCCAGGTGGGCCGCACGGTGTTTCCCATTGGCAAGGCTTTCGGCCCCTTTGTGAAGGCAAAATGATCCCCCCGTGCCAAGCGGGCAAAGATCCCATGACAAACGCAAAAAACGGCGGGCACCCTGCGGGTTTGCCTGCCGTTTTGATGTGAGTGGTCAGATCGGCTCGGGCGTTTTTTCCAGAAGGCGCCGCACGGCCGCCAGGTATTCGCCAGGGGCGGCGAGGTAACTCTCGGCATGGGCCGCGCCCGGCACCGGGAGGTATTCCTTCGGGGCGGGGCCGGCGTCGTACAGCCGCCCGCTCATCTGGGGCGGGATGAAAGGATCCTCCTGGCCGTGGATAAACAAGACGGGAATTTTGATTCTTTTCACCATCTTCTCGGTGTCGGCCTCGCCATAGTAATACCCTGCCAGCAGCTTGCAGTACATGGAAGAGAGATGGTAAAACGGGAAAGCGGGCATAAAAAACTTGTGGGTCATCACCCGGCGCACCATTTCGCCGGCGCTCGTGAACGCACAGTCGGCCACCACCCAGCGAACCTGGGCGGGCAGCAGGGGCTCGGCCGCGGCCATCAAGACGGTGCTGGCCCCCATGCTGACGCCCTGCAGCAAGAGTTCGCTCTCGGGCCCGAAGCGGTCCACCAGCCAGTCGGCCCAGAGGATGCAGTCCAGCCTGTCGTTCCACCCAAAGCCGATGCGCCTGCCCCCGCTGTCTCCATGGGCATAGTTGTCCACCAGCAGCAAGTTCATGCCCAGCTCTTCAAGGTACATGGGGGCCATGTAGAGGTATTCGCGGAAACCGTGCACCCTGTACCCATGTACGGCCAATACGGTTTTCTTCGTGGGGTTTTGGGCCAAAAACAACATGCCGACCAGTTTTTGCCCGTCGCGGCTTTGGATCTCCACCCGCTCGTACCCCCAGCTGTCCAGCCACTGCATCTGCTGCAGGTAGTTTTCTGTATAGCGGCGGCGCAGCGCCGTCTTGGCCTTGCCCGGCTTCGGGTGGCGTTTTTCCCTGCGGCGCTCGATGACGATGCGGTAGACACCGTAGCCGCCCAAAAGCAGGATGGCCATGATGATCACCAGTATCAGCAGAAAGACGCTCAGCGGCTCCATAAAAACCCTCTCCCGGTTTGTCGTTGCTCACATTATAGCACCTTTTGTGCTTTTGGCAACGCATCGCTTGGTTCGGCAGCGCCCCGAAGACGTTTTGCACCCCGCCCCTTTCGGCGGAGAAAAAAACCTTGCAATCCAGCGCGATTGATGATAGTATATATATTACTGTCCGGCTTCTGCCGCAGTTTCCCAAACGACATCAAAATCGTACTTTCAGGCATAGTATTGCCAAAGAGATAGAAGGAGGTGTAACGATGCCCAACATCAAAAGCCAGAAAGACCGCATGCGGCTCTCTGCCAAACAGACGGCCCGTAACAAATCCGCGAGGAGTGCCCTTCGTACCACCCTGAAAAAGGCAAACACCTCCATCGAAACGGGCGAAGGCAAGGACGAGGCGGTGAAATCCGCTGTCATCGCACTGGAAAAGGCCGGGGGCAAGGGTTTGATCCACAGAAAAACCGCTTCCCGCCGCGCGTCCCGCATGATGAAACGCGCCAACAAAGCCTCGGGTGAATAACAAGAGAACCACTGTAGCCGGCAACCTCAGGTTGCCGGCTGCGTTTCGTTTGTAGATAAAGGCCATGAGGGCTCTGCCCTCATGCTCCCGCGAGGGGACGCGTCCCCTCGACCCCCTCCAAAAACACTCGATGGAATGGGGATCGGCCGCCCCATCGAAAAGGAGTATCATTCCCCGCCGAACCCCGCCTTCTGCGCCTTGCGGCGGCTATAGGCCGCCATGGTGTACTCGGGTTCCTTCGTCACCTCGGTGCCGAGGAAGGGCGGCGGCAGAAACCGCAGCGCCTCCTCCTCGCTGTCAAACTCCACCTCGGCATAATAAAAACTCTCGGGCTGCCCCTCATCCACACAGCTGCACTCCAGGGTGTGCCCGTCCGGCAAGGTGTAGGTGCGCATCTTTTTTTGCACCATCGGGGATTGCAAAAGCCCCCTCAGCGCCTCGAACTGCGCCTCGTTCAGCGGCAACTCCACCTCGGTACGGGCCATGCCGCCCTTTCCCTTGAGCGTGAGCAGGTAGCTTGTGCCGGCCCCGGCGACCACCTTTCGGATGCGCACGGCGGGGGAAAAGGAGAGGTACCCCTGCTCCTGGATCAGTTCCGCCTTTGCCGCGAGAGGCGGGTAGCCTTCCATCAGCCATTTGCGCTCAATTTCAACGTTTTCCATAAGCCCCTCCTCCGCTCAGGTCGGCCGCTTTGCCATGCGCCGCTGCAGTGCCCTTGCCAGCAAAAGCGCAAGGGTGATTTTCAGCGCGTCGGGCAGCACGAAGGGCACCACGCACAACACCAGCCCGCTGAGAAAAGTGGCCCCCGTCACCAGCGTATACCACAGCGTGCCCAGCAGGTAACAGCCCGACATACCCGCGGCCGCCGCCAGCCACTGCAGCGGCAGGGGTTTTTTCCGCGCCAGGGACACGGCCAGCGCCAAGAGGAAATACCCCGCGAGATACCCCCCCGTCGGGCCCAGCAACACCCCCGGCCCCGCGTTAAAACCGGCGAAGACGGGCAGCCCGCACAGCCCGAGCAACAGGTAGGCGCCCAGGCTGCCCGCGGCCCAGGGGGGCGGCAGCATGGCGCCAAGAAAGGCCACCCCCAGGATGGCCAGGGTGAAGGGCACGGGCCCTATGGGCACCACAATAAGCGCCAAAACAGACAAAAGAGCGCACAACAGGGCGGAAAACACAAGCGCCGTATGTTTGCTTTGAAAGGTGATTTTCTCCCTCTCCTTCCCGTACGTTCAATTGGTATTTTAGCCTTTGAGCAAAACGCTGACCTCTCCCGACAGAAGCACCTTCTCCTCCCCTGTCTGCGTGCGTACCACAAGGCGCGCCCCGTCGTCGATGTACAGGGCCTGGGCCTCGTATGCGGGGGTGTCCAAAACCCGCACGCGGCGGCCGGGCACAAGGTTTCGCCTGCGGTACTCCGCCAGAAAGTCGGCCCTGGGCAGGAGGGAAAAAAGAGCGAGCAGCCTTGTGTGGATGTCGGCCGCCAGAAGGGCGCGCGATACGGCAGGTTCCCCCTGTGGATACAGCGACGCCGCCCTGCCCCGTATCTCCTGCGCAAAAGCCGTGGCGGGCGTTGTATAGTTGATGCCGACACCCGCCACAAGGTACTCGAAGTCCCCGCTCTCCAGGCCGGCCACCCCCTCCGTGAGAATCCCGCAGCATTTTTTGTTTTCATAATAGAGGTCGTTGACCCATTTGATTTTCAGGTTTTTGCCGCAGAGGGCCTGCACCGCCTCACACACGGCTACGGCGGTGGCCGCCGTGAGCAGGGACAGGCCCGCCTTACCCGGGCCGGGCCGCAAGACGACGCTCATGTAGAGGCCGCCCGGGGGGCTGGCAAACGTGCGGCCCATCCTCCCGCGCCCAGCGCTTTGGCTCTGCGCCGCCACAACCGCCCCGTGGGGCGCCCCGTCCAAGGCCCAGCGCTTCGCCTCCCGGTTCGTGGAATCCACTTGCTGCAAAACACGCACCGGTGCGCCGGGCAGCAGGGTTTGCAGGGCCGCCTCGGTGAGGAAATCCCCCTTTGCGGCCAGGCGGTACCCCCTGCCTTTCACCGCCTCCAGGGGAAGCCCCTCGGCGCGCAGGGCCTCGGCCGCTTTCCACACCGCCGCGCGGGAAACGGAGAGTTTTTTTGCCGCTTCCTGGCCCGAGAGGAACCGCCCCGGCCTACTGAGCAGCAGCGCCTGGAACTCGTCGCGAATTTTGGCCATCGTGTTTCCCTCTTCTCCCCCTTAATTTCTTTTCCGAGTGTACGATAAAAGGGGGGACGCTGTCAACCCGCAGACTCCAAAAGGTTTACTGTGCTATTGACGAACCGTTTTATTTTCGTATAATATAGGGGTATGTTTCTTAAACTGGGGGAATTGTATTTTTACACCCGAGCTTTGCCTCGGGGCAACAAAGGAGAAGACAGTGGACAAAAAAGAATTCATCAATACGGATAAGGCGCCTGCCGCCGTAGGACCCTATTCCCAGGCAATCGCTTCCAGTTCCACCAGCACATTTTTTGGCAATGTCTTCACCGCCACACAGCTGCGCGCGGGTTTTCCGGTAAAATATTTTGAATAAATT
>JAJDHT010000094.1 GCA_030266325.1 Ruminococcaceae bacterium OttesenSCG-928-I18 | reverse complement strand
GGCAGGTCATGCCAGTCGTTGAAACTGGGGGGGTTGAGGATGACGCGCTTTTCTATGTCGACAGGGCCGGGGGTGGTGACGCCGAAAGAGTGGATCTGCTGGGGGGAGATTTCATGTTCTTCGAGCGCCTCGAAAAACATCTTCGGCAGGTCGACCATAAATTCCTCGGGCGTGCAGCGCGGGTGGTTCAGGTTTGTGATGAGGTTGCCCGCGAGGTCGATGATTCCGAACGTGAAACCCGTGCGGTTGACGTCCACGCCCGCAAAATAGCTGTGGTCCCCCTTCAGGTAGAGTTTCGAGGGGTTGCGGCCCACGCGGTTCGTGTAGTCGAGGCGCTCCTCCACAATGCCGTTCGCCAAAAGCTCGTCCACGATGATCGTGAGTGCCGCACGGGTGAGCCCGGTCTCGTTGGCCAGCTCGGCGCGGGACATGTTGCTTTTGCGAATCAGGTCGAGAATCAGTTTTTTGTTTTTGCTTTTCATGCCGCTGGCATTCGTAGCTCTCATGGGAAGTTCCTGTCCTTCTACAGCGAAAGCGACCAATCATAAGGGGTTTGTCCCGGTGTGTCCGGTTGCGCTGTATAAAAAGTTTTCTGAGATGAATGGAGGATGGGCGAGCCTGGCGCGCGGGCGCTTTAGCCCCGCTCCCCTTTGGGCAGCAGCTGGGGCAGCAGGCCCCCCACAAAGGCGTCGCCCAGCCCGATGGTGGTGGGGTGCGCCACCTGCGTAAGGTCGAACCCCGGCAGGCAAAGAACCCGGTCGGCGCCGAGAAGGCCCGTGATCTGCCGGGCGAAGTCCGCGCCGTCGGCACAGGGCTGTGCTTTCTGGGTCTGGCGGTAGTCCTCCAGAGTGAAATGGTCGCCCAGGCGAAAGCGCGTGGAGGCCATCGAGATGCCACCCTGCAAAGCGTCTTTGGCAAGGGCGGGGTTTTGCCCATAGGCCAGCGCCCAGTAGGCCGAATGGCAGATGAGCAGGGGAGAGCCGATCTGCCGGGCGGCCAGCTCCAGGGCGTTGGCCACGGCCGCGGGATCGAGGATGTCGATCCGGCCGCCCGTGCGGTCTTGCAGTTCGTCCTCGTTCAGGCTGAATATGGAGAGGCGCGGGCCCAAGGTCTCGGTGACGACCCTGCGGACAAGCGGGCTTTCAAAGCAGCCGTCCTCCATGACCGTGACACAGCCCGCGGGAAGGCGGTCCATGATTTCGAGCGTGGTCTTGAGCCTGTCCCTCAGCAGGGCCTCGTCCTTCATCGCGTTGTAGCTGGCGGCCAGGAATACCTTTGCGTTTCCCACCCTGTCTTTAAAGCTCTCGTCGATGACAAGGCGCACGCTGGGCGGGTCGTGCGCGAAGATGACCCGGTTCGGGCGGCGTGTGGTGATGTCGATGTCGCCGGCCCGGATGCGGGCGCCCGCGGGGAACTGCACGATCACGTGCGGGTGGAAGTCCTCCCCCTCGTCGGGCACGCTGGCGTACCAGGTGACGGTTTTTGGAACAAGCGCCCGGAAGTGCCGGTTCATGCTGCAGGCGTGAATGGTGCTGGGGATGCCGATGTTTGCCATGGCAATGGCCGCGCGCACGGCCGTGCCCCCCAGGGTGACGGTATAGGGGAAACGCGAGGCGAAGCCGCGTGTCGTCACGCTGGAAGTGACCATGCGCTCGGTGCCCGTGCCCTCTCTCATCTGGGCCAAAAGGGCAATGACCATATCCCGCTGCGTCTCGATCGTCCCGTCCAGGCAGATCTCCCGGTTTTGGATGTCCCAGGAGACAATCAGGTCCTCTATGACGCCGGGCTCCCAGCCGAGCTCAAAATCAACGGTATTTTGAAACCCCATTACGATCTGGTCGTTTTTCATCTGCGTGGACTCCTTGCTGGCGTAGGATCAAAAACGCTGGACCAATGGCCCCATTATAAGGGCAAAGGCGAGAAATGTGCAAGCCAAATATTTAAAAAAAAAGGCATGACTAGAATGAAACCATAAAAAAGAAAACGGATGTTCCCTGCTATCTCCTTTATAGGGGACAGGGGAAATTTGCCTCGACAGGAATCTTGTGCATCGGAAAAAGTATAACAAAATTTTTACAATTATTAAATGACTTGACAAAATATGTGCGACACGGATATAATATGGGGCACAAGAAGTGATCGATTTACACAATTGTTGCCTCACAAATCCCGCTTTTTTTATCCATATTCAAGATGCGAAGCGACGGAGGCTGTTCACTTTGGGGGTTTTTTTGGTTAGAAAAGATGGGATGTCCCATCTTTTTGAAAAAAGAAAAGAAGGAGTAGAAAAATGAAAAAACTTGTCACGATGGTTTTGTCACTGGCGATGGTTTTGTCCCTTGCCGCCTGTGGAGGTTCGGGCGGTTCAGACGCTGCGGCGTCCGGTGATGCGGCGGCCCCGGCTTCGGGCGACACCGCGACGACCGGAGATTCGGGCGTTGTGCTGGAGTTCCAGCAGTGGTTCGACAACGAGATGGAGGCCGGTTACCTGCAGAGCGTCTGCGATGCCTTTACCGAGGAGACCGGCATCAGCATCGAACTTCTGAGCAACCCGTACGCGGACACCAAAACCCAGATTGAAGCCAGCGCGGCCGCGGGCACCATGGCCGACGTTGTGGCCCTGGACGGCGGCTGGATTTACGACTATGCCACCCACGGACACCTGGCCAACCTGGATGAGCTGTATGTATCCATCGGTTTTGACGACGGCGAAGTCTCCACCAAAACCGCGATCAACGGCGTCACCTATGCCCAGCCCCTGGTCAACTTCCCCAGCCTGATGGCTGTCAACCTGGACCTGCTTGAGGCGGCCGGCGTGGAAGGCCTGCCCGAGACCTGGACCGAGATGATGGAAGCTTGCCAGGCCGTCACCGACCCCACCAACAACATCTATGGTTTTGGCATGAACATGAGCACCGACAATGCCACCTGCATGGAGTTCTTCGCGGCGTTCCTGTGGAACTCGGGCGGATCCATCCTCACCGATGACGGCAAACCCAACCTTGCCGGTAACGAGCTGCTGGTAGACACCACCGAGTTCTTCAAATCCCTGTTTGACAACAATGTGGTTGTGCCGGGCATGTACTCCATGACCGACGCCGACAAGGTGCAGGAATTTGTGAATGGCCGTATCGCCTTCATGCCCGACTCTGTGGCCCACCTGACGAACATCAAGGAACAGGCCCCGGATATGAACATGACCTATATCAATATGCCCCATGAAGACAGCTATTCCGGCGACAGCTACTACCGTGTCAACAACTGGGCCGTTGGCGTCAGCGCAAACAGCGAGCACCAGGAAGAGGCCGCCAAGTTTATCGCCTACCTGCTGGGCTCCGACGTGAACGCAGACCTCTGTGTGAAGGCCGGCGGTTTCCCGGTGAACAGTGCCGCCCAGCCCGCCTACACCGACGACTCCGAGGCTTTCAAAGCCATCCAGGAAATCTACAATGGCGGCACCGGCAAAGCGGAGTTCTACTCCCTGCCCACGGCCGAAGCGCTCATGACGGAACTGGACAACGATCTCGTCATGTACATCGACGGTGACTACAGCTCTGCCGAAGAGATGCTGGAGCACACCCAGAGCGTGTTTGACGCCGCGTACGAAGGGGACCCGAACGCAACCGGCGGGGCGGAAGCCAACGTGGATGCGGACAGCGGAACCACCAGCGAAGCTGCGTAATTGTAAAGTGTGATTGCAGGTTCAGTGCCGCCGCAGGGCGGCACTGAACCTCTCAAATTAGCGGGTCTATTTGCGGTATTTTGGTTTGCCCAAACAAAAAGCTGAAGGGGCCTTGAGAAATTGGAGAAATCGACGCACCAAAACCGTACGGCACGGATCAAAGGGAAACTGGAGCCCTATTTTTATCTGCTTCCAACCGTTGCGTTGATGGCACTGCTCTTGTTTGTGCCAATTTTTTTGGTTATCTCTTATTCGTTCTACGACAATGTGATCATCAACGACAACCCTGTGTGGGTGGGGTTTGAAAACTATGCAACGGTACTGGGCGACGCGATCTTCGTGAAGTCCATGAAAAATACGGCCATCTTCGTCGTGCTCAATGTCATTTTCCATCTGCTGATTGGCATGGGCTTTGCGCTGATGGTGAATGCAAAAAGCCTGGGGCCGCGCCCCAAGGCCTTTTTTCGTATCATCTATATGCTGCCGTGGATGTTCAACGCAACGGTCATTGCCATTTTGTGGAAGTTGCTTCTCAACGGCAGCGGCGTCATCAACTACCTGCTGACCACCTTTCACATCACTGAGATCCCCCTCGAGTGGCTCAGCGACCGCTCGGCCGCCCTGTGGGTGCTCACCTTTATCAACATCTGGGCGGGGTACCCGTTTTATATGATCAGTACCCTGGCGGGGCTGCAGGGTATTCCCGACAGCCTGTATGAATCGGCCAGCATCGACGGCGCAAACGGGCTGCAGAAGTTTTGGCACATTACGCTGCCGCAGCTTCGGCCCATTCTCATCAGCATAGCCATGCTTGATTTTATCTGGACAACACAGAACTTTTCATTGATATGGCTGCTCACGGCCGGAGGGCCGGCGCACGCCACAGAGATGATGAGTACCTATGTATATAAAACGGCCTTCCAAAGTTACCAGTATTCGCTGGCGTCCGCTGCGGCCGTGATTATCCTGATTGCCTGTGTCATATTGGCCATCTTCTATGTGAGAAGCCAGACACGGAACGACGAGTGAGGGGAACCCGATGAAAACAAAACGGTCGTTTAAAATCCTCCTTTGGGTTGGGCTGATCCTGGGCGCGCTGTTTTCGGGCCTGCCTGTCCTGTGGCTCTTCTCCAGCTCTTTTAAGTCGAACCCGAATATCTTTGCCATCCCGCCCAAGTTTATCGACGAAAGCTTCAACGTGCAGGCCTATATCTCGGTGCTGACGGACCCCCAAAAACTGCGGTTTTTCCTGAACTCCTACGCCATTGCGGCCGTGGTGGTCTGCTGCACGCTGATCGTTGCCATTTTGGCCGCGTACAGTTTCAGCCGGTTTAATTTTCCGGGCAAGAAGATCATCAACACGATTATTATCAGCATGCAGGCCGTGCCGCCCATCACGCTGCTGATCCCTTACCTTGTGCTGATTGTGGGCCTTCAGATCTACGACACCTACCTCGCGCTGATTTTGACCTACATGGTGTTCACCCTTCCCTACGCCATTTTGATGATGTCGGGGTATATGAACACGATGCCCAAAGAGCTGGACGAGGCGGTCATGATTGACGGCGGCTCGCGCTTTATGGCCCTGTGGAGGGTGCTTGTGCCCTCGGCCGTGCCGGGTATGGTGTCGGTGGGGCTGTACACCTTTTTCCAGTGCTGGAACGAGTACCTGTTCGCGCTGACGCTGACCAAAACAAACGAGATGCGCACGGTGCCCATCGGCATCGCGTCCATGATGGGCCAATATGCGTTCCACTGGAACGAGATCATGGCGATGAGCATCCTTGGCTCGCTGCCTGTCATCGTGATCGTATTGTTCTTCCAAAAATACTTTATCGCCGGAATGACGGCGGGCGCAGTGAAAATGTGAAAGTTGCCCCCCGTGGGGCAAACCTTGAAGTAAAGAGAGACCGACAAAAAAATGCTGGGAGGAAACACGATGAAAACAGTTGCTCTTGGGCCCAATAAAATTCCGGTGCCCGCGATTATCCAGGGTTTGATGCGCATCGAAAAGATGTCTGAGACCGAGGTGAAGGCCCTTTTGGATAACTGCCTTGAAAACGGGACGAATTTCCTGGACACCGCCAACTGCTATGGCGACTATGAGGGGCAGTGCGAGGAGATTTTGGGCAACACCTTTAAGGCGAACCCCGGCCTGCGCGACAAGTTCATCCTGCAGTCCAAAGGGGGCATCACCTTCTATGAGGACGGCCGCCCCTACCACAACTATTCCAAAGAACACCTGATGAAAACGCTGGATGCGTCCCTTCAGCGCCTGCAGACCGACCATCTCGACTACTTCCTGCTGCACCGCCACGACGCGCTGTTCCGGCCCGAAGAGGTGGCCGACGCCTTTGCCACGATGAAAAAACAGGGCAAAGTGCTGCATTTCGGCATCAGCAACGAAGTGCCCATGGTGATTGAACTGATCCAGAAATACAGCGACATCCCCATCGAAGTGAACCAGATGCAGTTCAGCATCGTGCACGCGGACATGTGTGTGCAGCCCATCGCCACGAACAACCACGAATTTTACGCGGCGGACCGCGACTGTTCGATCCTGCCCTACTGCAGGCTCAAGGACATCACCATCCAGGCGTGGTCCCCCTTCCAGCACGGCTTCATCGAGGGGGTCTTCCTCGACAACCCCGACTATAAAGAGGTCAACGAAGCCATGCAGAAGGTGGCCGACAAATACGGCGTTTCCAAAACGACGATTGCGGTGGCCTGGATTCTGCGCCACCCGGCCGACATGCAGGTGGTCTGTGGAACCACCAACGCCTCGCGCTTTGCGGATTGCTGCAAGGCCAGCGACATTGAGCTGACATACGAAGACTGGTACAATATCTACCTGGCCGCCGGCTATCCCATCATGTGATAGGGTCATGGGGGCGGGATGCCCGCCCCGCCCGAGTGAAAAACACATAGGGTAGAACGTGGGAAGCGCCCGGCAGGCAGGGGACAAAAACCCTGTCTGCCGGGCGTTCTATTTACTCCGAGTACCATTTCTGCCGCAGGCACAACGAAAAGAAAGTGACGGCAGGGTGCTTTGCCCCGAAGGGCGTTTTTTATGACAAAAAGAACATAAATTATGTATAGTATAGAGAGAAAACAGGAACCGGCCCCATGAGCGGGGACAAAGGTGGTGACAAAGGGCGGTATGTACCGGACGGGCGTGGTGTTCGACATAGAGCAGCTGACAGTGACGGATGGGCCCGGCGTACGCATCACCGTCTTTTTAAAGGGTTGCCCGCTGCGCTGCACCTGGTGCCACAACCCCGAGGGGCTCTCCCCCCGCCCGCAGCTGATGGTGACGGCCTCCGCCTGCGTGCACTGTGGCCGGTGCGGGCCGGTGTGCGAGCACCCGCAGGAGTGCGTCTCCTGCGGCGCCTGTGTGGGGGTGTGCCCGAAAAACGCGCGCAGGATCAGCGGCAAGGCGTATACCTCGCAGGAACTGGCCGTGCGCCTGATGCGCGACCGGGACTACCTCTCGGAGCTGGGCGGCGGGGTGACCTTTTCGGGCGGGGAACCCCTCTTGCAGGCGGCATTTTTGCTAGAGACGGTGGGACAGATGCCGGGTATGCACTGTGCCGTGGAGACAAGCGGGTATGCCGCCCCGGCGCTTTTTAAAGAGGTCGCCGACGCGATGGACTATGTCATCATGGACATAAAACTGGTGGACGAAGAAAGGCACCGGCGCTACACGGGCAGGGGCAACCGGCGGATTTTGGAA
>JAJDHT010000093.1 GCA_030266325.1 Ruminococcaceae bacterium OttesenSCG-928-I18 | reverse complement strand
AAAATGTTTCTTGGCTGCCTCGCAGGTGACGATGTCTGCCCGGTGCGCTTCATAGAAAGAATCTTTCTTGCCGCCCTTCACATATTGAGCATACACATCCTTGGTTTTAATGTAAGTGCCGATGTGCTTTTGCAATTCGGCAACAGCTTTCATGCGGATGTCATTGGCCTTGGTTGTGTCCGAGAGGTGGCGATGTTCAGCCACGGCATCATCTGCGGCAGAGGCCAGTGCATCGTAGTCAGTAAGGCCATGCTCCTGCAAATAGATGAGGGTTTTTGCCATCTCTTTCAAGTTAAATACTTTCAGCCAATGCTCATATCCAGGACTTTGTGCCTGCTGTATTTTTGCCTGAATGTCAATGAGCAGATTGGGCTTTGTAGGCAAGACTACCGCCGTGGCAGCTTTGGATTTCAGAACCACCACCCGGCGCCCAGCCAGCCGCTCCCGAATGGCGGCTTCGGTGTAATCGTCTCCAATCGAATCACAACGGATAAACCGCTGCTGGCCCGAAGCCTTGAATGCCAGATGCTTGCCCTGCTTTATCTCGCAGCCAGCCTTTTTCATGGCGGCGAGAAAATCATCAAAGGATGCACCGGCAGAAAGAGAAGTGTCAATCAGTTCCCGTAGCCCATCACGCTTGGAGGGCGGCTTGCCATTACCCAGCCACTGGCCGTAGTGCCCACGGCTGGGTTTCGGATTTTCGATAATAGACAGCCCATGCTCCAAGCATAGCCGGTCAGAAATCTTGCGGACGGTAAAGTTGCTGTTCCAGAAGTTTTTGAATTTCCGGGTATGGTCGAGGCTGGTGGAATTGAAGATTATGTGCGAGTGGACATGGGCCTTGTCCACATGGGTGCAGACGATGAAAGCGTGCTTGCCTTTGGTCAGCGACATCGCCAGCTCGTAGCCGATTTTGTTGGCGGTGGCCGGGTCGGTTTCGCCGGGCATAAAGGATTGCCTCAGGTGGTAGGCGATAACATCCCGCCCGCCCTGATTGCGCCCGGTGAGGGCGGCGTACTGCCGTTTGCTGTAGAGAAATTCCGAATCGGCAATCATGGGGTCGCACTCATAAGCAGACACCCATTCGCCGCCAGCGGTCTTGTCGGGGTTTTCCACATAATCTGTGGTTCGCCCCAGTGCCTGGGCCACGCTCCGGCCCTTGCCTGTGTGCAGCGGCATCAATCGCGTGGTTGCTATACGCCGCGCCTCCCTTCGTAAAAAAAGTGAAAGGGTGCCCATGCGCTGGACACCCTTTGTAAGCCACCTGCCACTACGGCAGGATTGCTATTTGATTTTCGCCAGCCCATCCAGTATCTTTCCGAATAGTACACGGTTCTCATCAAGGCAGTTTTGCACGGCGGCCACCTCATCCGGGTAGGCCATGCCGCCAGAATTGATGCGACGGGCAATCTGGTTCAGATTGTTGGACGCCGAGCGCAGCAGCCGGGAGCACACGTCAAGTTCCGGCAGGTCGAGCCGGACGACATAACCGTTGGCCGCCATCTTCCGGATGTAGGCACTCATGTTGCGGAAGCCCGCCAGCGCCATCATTTTTTCAATATGTTCTCGCTCACCCGGCGACATTTTAAAGTAAAAGCCGGTGGTTTTTTCTTTGGCCGTGATGGTCCCCCCCTTCGGTATAGCATAAAAACAGGCGGCCCACATTTTCGTGAGCCGCCTGCGCGGTGATGACTATGCGCTTTTATCCTGCTTTTTCTTCGCGCGCTCCTTGCGCTTGTACTCCCGCCACATAGCACGCTTGGCTTCATCCTGCTCGGCCTGCGCCAGCGCGGCGGCATCCTCCACAGGCACATCGAACGTACCGATAAAGTTGAGGTGGATATCCACTCGCTGCTGCCGCTTACCGCTGGACTTATCCGCCTCATGGACAACCACCTTCTCCACAAACTCATGCAGCATGGGCGTGGTCAATTCGGTAAAATCGGTGTACTTCCGCACCAGTTCCAGAAATCGACCGGAGTTTGTGTTGTTGGCATCGAAGCTGTCCAGCTCGGATTGCAGCGCGGCGGTCTCCTGTTCCAGTTCTGCCTGCTCCCGCTCGTACCCTTCGGAAAGCTGGGCAAAGCGTTTGTCGGTCAGCTTGCCATTGGCGTTGTCCTCCCAGGTTTTGCGAAACAGCACATCCAGCTCGGCGATACGCTTTCGATTTTTCTCAATCCGCTTGGTGTGGGCCTTGGCCGTATCAGCCTGCCGGACAGAGGATGCCTCCCGCAACGCGGTGACAAAATCTTCCTCATTGCTTCTGGCGTAGGCACTTACCCGCCGGATGGTTTCCAGAATCAGCGTCCGCACCGATTCGGTGTTGATATAGTGCATGGTGCAATCCTGCCGGTGAATCTGGTACAACGAACAGCAGTATACATCGCGCGGTGGTTTGTACACCGGTTTGCCGCCCTTACTCTTGTCCGTCGTCCAGCAGCCATTGTTGCGGTGGTTGTACATCCGCCGACCACAATCGGCACAGTAGAGAAGCCCGGTCAGCGGGTTGGCCTCGCCCAGCGTGTCTGTACGGCGCTTCACCGTCCGGCACTTTTGGGCTATGTCCCAAGTGGCCTGGTCGACAATGGCCTCGTGGGTGTTTTCGAAAATCACCCAATCTTCTTTGGGGCGCTGCACCTGCTTTTTGTCCTTGTAGGATTCTTTGGTGGAACGGAAGTTGACCGTGTGCCCGGCGTACTCCGGCTTGGACAGTATCCGCGCCACCATGGTGGCGTTCCAGCAGTAGCGATGCGCCGGGTCGTTCCACTGGTGGTCGCCGGTGCCAATCTGCGACATGTGCCAGCCCGGTTTGTCCACCTGCTCATCTTGCAGGACACGGGCAATCTTGCCCGGCCCCATGCCGTCGATGCACATTTTGTAAATGCGCCGGATGATGGGAGCGGCCACTTCGTCCACAATCCATTTTGATTTATCCGAAGGGTCTTTGACGTAGCCATAGATGTTTTTGTTGGTCAGCCGCTTGCCGCTGTTGCCCTTGTTCTGCCACGTGGCTTTCAGCTTGCGGCTGGAATCCCTGGCGTACCACTCCGACATAATGTTGAGGAAGGGCGCGAACTCATTGGTCTCGCCCTTGGTGCTGTCAATGCCATTGGACACGGCGATGAACCGCACACCGTGTTGGCGCATAAAAACCTCGGTATAGAAACCAACTTGCAGATAATCTCGCCCAATCCGCGACATATCTTTGCAGATGACTGTCGCCACGTTCCCGGCTTCTATTTCTGCAATCATGGCTTTCCACCATTTGCGTTCAAAGGTGGTGCCGCTCACCCCGTCATCCCAAAAGTGGCGGACGTTGATAAAACCGTTCTGTTTTGCGTAGTCCTCTAAAATGGATTTCTGATTTTTGATGGAATTGGATTCCCCGCTTAGATCGTCATCGCGGGAAAGGCGCTCATACAGCGCCGTGATTTTTTCGTTCTGAGACCGCCCGTTCATAGGAAACTCCCTTCGGGTGGCCCACTCATTCGCAGCAATATCAGTATACCATAAAGGGGGTGGTAAATCACCACCCCCTGCGATTGTTTTGTCATCACACCGCACCAGCCTTTTCCTCGGCCTCCCTGCGAACAAGCCGGACGATTTTGTCATTAACGGTGTCCTTACTGGTATCACTGAAATGTACCTCCACCGTGTAGGTGGTGGAGCCGATCCGCCGGGTGAACGCGTTTGGCTCACGAGGTGGCCGTTCTGTTTTCGCTTCTGTTGGCTTCATGGAATCGGCCCCTTTCTCAAAAAAGATGTTGTATGATGTGCCATGTGAATCATAAGTGATGATGCCGGTTATCACGACCTTTCCATTTCTGGGCAAACTGCCCCCTTGTTGATTTGCTACCTTTTTCGGCGCACCATCCCGGAGGACGACAACACGCCGGTATGTTCTGCTTTCATCCCCGCCACGTTCCTGCGCCCGGCCTTGTCTGACCTGTAGCGCGTTAGCTTCCGCAAAGTCGCGGGCCCCCGGCGAACGTCTCTCCCGCGCCGGGCCTCCGTCCCGGTATATGCAGGAGTGTGACGCGCGCCGGTATCCGGCGGGCTGCTTGATTCATCTGTCAAGATACATTTGTGAATACCAACTCAGCGTAGTTCACGATTGATGATATTGTCGCAGTATATACCTTGTTCGTCAATGCTTTGCACCAATGTTGAACAACGATTGTGGATTTCTCCGTATACATCTCACGATTGTTCTGCTATACTATATGCAGGAACGATGGGAGGGATTGCCATGGACATTGCCAAGTTGAGGCATATTTTTTCAACCCGCATCCGGGGTTTGCGCGAGGGCAAAATGAATCAGGGAGAGTTCGCCGACAGTGTTGGCGTCTCTCGCGGGGCGATGAGCTACTATGAGCAGGAATCCCGGACGCCGGATATTGGCGTGTTGCGCGCCATCTGTGTGAAATACAATATCTCGGCGGATTATCTACTGGGCATTATCCCTGACCCGAATCACAGTGTTGCCGACGTTTGCCATGAAACAGGATTATCGCCGGAAGCTGTAAAAAAGCTGAATCTGATTACACGGCTTGTTGACGCGGGAGAGCTGCATTCACACGAGCATTTGATGGACATCTTTGATGCTGAATTTATGGATGCATTGAGGATAACGCCATTCACTTCTTTACCGGAGGTATTGAGCATTCTTCTCCAGCATGAAGAAGGGCTTTCGCTGCTTTCCCTGCTCGGTGCAATTATCCTCGGCGCGGAGGTAGATACTGGCGGCAATGAAATCTGCATTCACATCAAGTCTGCGGCTAAAAACTTTGAAATCGCACTGCCGGTTGAGGACATCACCCCGGCCCTTTGGGTGAATATCCAAAACCACGCCGACAATTTGAAGAAGAAGTTGCAGGCGGAGAAATAGCGCCAAGTTTTGATTGTATTCGTGGTCAAAAGAGTACCGAAAAATGCCCGCACCCGGCAAGGCAAAAAACCTCCGTCATATTGCACATAAAATCCACTGTTTTTGCTTAGAATCGGCGTCACCCAAGGTCTAAAATCGCGTAGAATCGTTCGCAGATTTGTGCACTTTGACGGCACCTTGCTCTGGATGCGATGGGAGTGCCCGGAATGATAAAAGGGGTACATGGCCGGAATTATCTTTCGCTCACGGGGCAAGTAGCGCACCGATACCTGACTTAATATTAAGGGAGGCCAATGTTTTGGACAACCACGGGGAAATCATAATCTACCAAACCGAGGATGGTTTGACGAAGATAGACGTCAATATTCAGGATGAAACGGTATGGTTGTCTTTGGAGCAAATGGCCAATCTGTTTCAGAGGGATAAGTCTACGATTTCAAGGCATATAAAAAACATCTTCCTTGATGGCGAATTGGTTAGGGAATCAACTGTTGCAAAATTTGCAACAGTTCAAAATGAAGGCGGCAGACAGGTTGAAAGAGCCATTGAATATTACAATCTGGACGCGGTCATTTCAGTTGGCTATCGTGTCAAGTCACAACGTGGCGTCCAGTTCCGCATATGGGCAACGAGGGTATTAAAGGAATATATTAAAAAAGGCTTTGCAATGGACGATGACCGCTTAAAAGAACTTGGTGGCGGTGGGTATTTCAAAGAACTACTCGAACGCATTCGCGACATCAGGGCTTCTGAAAAAGTATTTTATCGCCAGATTCTGGAAATCTATGCAACTAGTGTTGATTACGCCCCAAAAGCTGATGTGTCTGTTCAGTTCTTCAAGAGAGTGCAGAACAAAATCCATTATGCTATTTCTGGAGAAACGGCAGCGGAAATCATATACCATCGTGCAGACGCGGAGAAGGCTTTTATGGGGCTGATGACATTTTCAGGAGAGCATCCCACATTGCGTGAAGCAAAAATCGCAAAGAATTATCTGGATGAAAAGGAACTACGAGCGATGGGGCAGCTTGTATCGGGGTATTTGGATTTCGCGGAAAGGCAAGCCGAACGAGAAATACCAATGACAATGGACGAATGGGCGAAGCACCTTGATGGGATTCTGACTGCAACCGGCGAAAAGCTTTTGGCAGGGAATGGTGAAATTAGTCACATTCAGGCAATGGACAAGGCACAGGCTGAATATATCAAATACAAAAACAGAACGCTTAGCACTGCTGAAAATGACTATTTGGAGAGCATAAAGCTATTGGAGAAAATGAGCAAAGAATGAGGGCGTTTTCAGCTCCAGGACAGTGATTGAAGATTCCAGCCTTGCAGGTGGATAGTTGAACACCACGTATTGCTGAACAGAAAAGAGGTCGCGATTGCGACCCCTTTCGGTGATGGTTACTATTTTGATGGGTGAATATATATTTGCCCATCGGTAATATCTATCACCCCTCCCCGTGATGCCGTATCATTCTGCTGCGAATGAGCTGGCCACCGCTGTATTAGTAGTGGATTGGACATCCACCCTTTACAGAATATATCTTTGTGGATATTCTCTTCTATCTTCTTGGCCCTTGGGCTTTTTAATATCTTATTTGCATGGCTCGGACTCATTTGCTTTATTGCGCCGCTGATGATTTCAATCTTCGGTGGGAGCAAGGCCTACTGCAATAAATACTGTGGTCGAGGTCAGCTCTTTGAACTACTTGGTGGCCGCCTAGGGCTGTCACGTAAAAAGGTGCCGCCCCAATTCCTGTACTCAAAATGGTTTCGCTATGGGTTTCTTACCTTTTTTATGGCAATGTTCTTTTTGATGCTCTACAATACATATCTGGTATTTTCGGGTGCGACGCTTCGTGAAGCTGTCACGCTATTGTGGATGTTTATGCTGCCTTGGAACTGGACGAACACCTCTTTTGTTGCGCCTGGGATAGCCCAATTTGCCTTTGGCTTTTATGGTGTAATGCTGACCTCAACTGTACTCGGACTGATTACCATGCTCATCTTCAAACCGAGTTCATGGTGCGTCTATTGCCCCATGGGGACAATGACGCAGGGAGTGTGCAAAATAAAGCACAGGAAGGAAGGGCAAAATGGAGGAGAGGGCGAAGCAGATAGCAGAGCTGCTTAAGGTGCTGGCAAACGAAAATCGGCTGATGGTTTTCTGCGCCCTGATGGAGCGGCCTATGAATGTAGGAGAAATAGCCAAATACGTGCCGAATATAACACTGTCTGCTCTTTCCCAGCACCTCACCCTGCTCAAAGCACATGGTCTTCTGGATTACCAAAAGACGGGGCAGACCATAACTTACTCTATTGCCGACCATCGTGTCGAGGAAATAATAAATGTGCTGAAAAAGAACTATTGCGACTAAGTTAAGCTGGATGGAAATATCCTTTCACCCAAGGGTGCATACAATTTCTGGGGTGCTGTCCGGGGCGGCCACTCTGATGGAAAGGAAGAACGTGCTTTGTATAACGCCAATATAGCCAGGGTGGCTATTGAAAACCGTACCGCAACCGACTCTGTTTTCATGAGGTTGAATCGGAATGAGTTTACAACCGCCTTCGCTTTCACACTCGATTTTCTTGAAAAGGAATTTCGGGGCAGTACAGAAAAC
>JAJDHT010000092.1 GCA_030266325.1 Ruminococcaceae bacterium OttesenSCG-928-I18 | reverse complement strand
CAGCGATTGCTTGATTTCCTGCAGGGCAAAGTTGTTGCGCTTCGAGACCTCGACGTATTTCAGCTCCCTGATGTCCTTGTCGGTGTAGGTGCGGTAGCCGTTTTCGCCCCGCACCGGCGAGACGATACCCAGCCTGTCGTAATAGATGATGGTGTCCTTCGGCATTTTTAGCATGTCCGACACCTGCTTGACAGTGTATGTTTTCATTCTTCGCCTCCTTCTATAAGATGAGTGTATCATCGGAGTATACTCCGATGTCAATAGGAAAAGACATAAAAACAGAGATGCCCAGCAATCCTGCCGGCCGCACCCCTGTTTGTGTTTGCTATGGTTATTTGACGGTGTTCATGGAAAGGCGGATGGAGAGTTCTTTTGGCTCGGCCTCTTCGTCCGTGTACCCAAAGGCCGCACCCGACACGAACTTGAAGCCACCGGGAATTTGCAATTTCTCGTACATCGGGGAGCCCTCCTCAAACGCCAGCCCCACACTGAGCAAATATACGCTGCCGATGCCCAGTTCGGTGGCTTGCAGCAGCATGTTTTCCAGAATGCATCCGGCGTCGCAGCGCTCCATCTGCAGCGAATCTCCCCGCGGCCGGGCGCTCACCAGCACCAAAGTTTTCGCGCCATAGGTGGGGTTATAGGCGGGGTTGTTGTCTGTCGCCCGGGCCACCATTTCGCGTATTTCATCCAGCGCTTCCTTCTTTTGCACGACGGTCAGATGGATTGTGTCATAGGCCCGCATACCAATGGGCGCTGCACACCCGGCCTTTAGAATGGCCTCCAAATCTTCGTCGCTTACCGACCTGCCGTTGTAGCTGCGTACCGAACGCCGCCTCGCCAACGCTTCTTTTAATTCCATGAGCTATCCTCTCATAACGCCATATTTTTTTAAGTTGCCTTCTACCAGCTGTTTCGTTTCCTCCGACGTGCAGTAGGGCTTGCCCCGGTGGAAATTAGTGCATTCCTTGCAGTTGCCGTGGGCCGGGCAGCCGGTGTTGGGGCAGATGCAATCTTTCTTTGCTTCCATCATCTCACACTTTCCCGTAAAGGGTGGCAATGTCCTCAAGCAGGGTTGCATGAGTAGGCGCCCAGCCCAGCAGCTTCCTCGTCACAGCGCCGGAGGTGGGGTTGTCCAGCGCCGCCGACATTCCGAAGAAACCAAAATGGGCCTCGGCCTCTTCACTGGGGATGCTTTTGGCCGGGACGCCAAGCGCCTGCCCGATGGCCTCGGCAATCTCCCTCATCGGGATGCCCTCCTCAGCCACGGCGTTCAGCCGCGTGCCCGCGGGGGCGTTTTCCAGCGCCAGGCAAAACAGGTGCGCCGCGTCCCGCCGGTGCACCGCCGGCCATACGTTGGCCCCCTCGCCAATGTAGGCCGACACGCCCTTCTCTTTGGCAATGCCCTCCAGCATGGAGGCGAGGCCGTGCCGGTCCACATCATGCACACAAGGCGCCAGCCGCACAACGGAGGAACGGACCCCTTTTTCGGCAAGTCCAATCACGATTTGCTCTGAGGCGACGCGCGGCATGCCCTCGGGGCCGTGGTCCTCCTCGGTGGCCGTGCGTCCCAGCCCGGAAACACCCAGTGTGCCCGCCGTGTTCACGAAGGGCTTGCCGCTTCCTTCCAGCACCGAGCCGATGGCCTCCACCGCCGCTTCGTCCATGGCAACAGCTTCGTCGTACCGGCCAAAGTCGCTGGAAAAGCCCAGGTGGATAACGCCATCTGCGGAAGATGCGCCCCTTTTCAGCGCCTCGATATCATCGATAGAGCCGCGCAACGCGCTGGCCCCGGCGTCCTTCAGCTTTTGCTCGGCTTCGTCACTCCGCGCAAGACCCAGCACCTGGTGCCCTTTCTGCACCAGTTCCTCCACCACCAGCGAACCGATAAAGCCGGTGCCGCCTGTTACAAATACACGCATGTTCATGCTCCTTTGCTATTCCTTTTTTGTCTCGTTGCTTTCCCTGTCGATACGGGTTTCTAGGCCCTTGCTCAGCTTGCCGAGCAAAAAGAAGAGCTGCTCTTTTTCCTGGGCGGTCAAATCCGATGCCCATTCCTCCAGCTCCACAACGGCCTTCTTTTTGTATTGCTCTGCCAGCGCGCGCCCGCTTTCTGTCAGATAGACATTGAAGGTGCGTTTATCGGCAGGACTTTGCCTTTTTTCCAGAAAGCCGCCCCGCTCCAGCTTGGTGATGAGCTCCCCGCAGGACGAGGAGGTAATCTCGAGCTTTTCGGTCAGTTCCCTCTGGGTCATGCCGTCTTGGTGCAGCAGCATCTTCAAAATGATGCCCTGCCGCGTGTTGATACCGATGTCGCTGAACTCCTTTGCAGGCAGATTGTTCAGATGCACCAGCTTTAGGCACTGCTCGTGGCAGCGGTGCACCAACACATAGATTGGTTCTGCATATTTTTTCATGATCCTCACCTCACCGGTTTGCTTGCCTATATGAACTTGGCCACTTCGGCCACCGGCAAACGGAATGGGGGCATACCGCCCTCTGCCGCCTTTCCCATGGCCAGCAGCATGATGGGGATATACCGCTCCTCGTCCATGTACAGTTCCTTGGCAACAGCTTGTCGGTCATAAGCGCCCAGGGGCACGGTATCGTAGCCAAACACCCGGGCCGCCTGCATCAGCTGCATGGCTACCAGGCCGCAGTCTATCTGGGCAATGCTCATCTTCTGTTCTCTCGTCATGGCAGCGTACATGCCCCGCACCATTTCACCGGGCGTTTTCCCTTTAGGAATAGGCGGCCTTGGCGGCGTGGTTTTATCGCCAGCGGTGCGGCTTCGTAGTTCGTCTGTTTTCCGCATGATGTCCTCGGCGTTGTCTGCGCCCTCCAAATCGCCAAAGATGGCGATGACAGCCGCCGCCGTACCCACAGGGCCGATATTGAACTGCACATTAGGCAGCAACTTTTCTTTAATCTGCGGACGGTCCACTACCACAAACCGCCAGGGCTGCATGTTGCTGGAGGAAGGTGCCGTCGTCGCCATCTCCAGCATCTCGATCATCTCCCCCGGGGGGATATCGACGGTTTCGTCATACCTTCGGATAGACCTGCGATGCAGGGCAATTTCGTCAAAGGAATCTTTTTTTTCAGCCATGCCATACCTCCATTCAACTTAAAAAATATCAAGACGCCTTAACATCAGTATAGCCTTCCTGTCGTCTTTGTCAAGGCTCCTTGATAAATTTCCCTTAACATGTCCCGTAAAACATGGGAACCGAACCTGACAACGTCCTGCCCGGGAAGTTATCGGTTATCTGATGGCAAAAGGCGATAAAACTAAAAAGATTTACACCGTTGCGTGATGAATCAACTCAAAAGCGGCAGCAATTACGTTGCTGATTTTTCATCTGTTGGGGACAAGGCGGCGTATAAGCCTTCTATTTTCCATCAGCAACACCCCTAACGCTTGCCAGCCCGTTTTCTACTCGAAACACACATTTTAAACGATATACAGTTATTTTATCAAACAGGGAAACGACGATAAATCGTCGTTTCCCTGTTTGATTGCGCTCTAAACCCCACGTTCTACGTGGGGTTTAGAGTTCAAAGAGACAGGCATTCCGGTTGCCCATCCGGAATGCCTGTCGAGTGAAGGGAGAAAAATGTGGGGGATTTTTCTCAGGAGAAGTCAATGGTTGAAAGGATATCCTGCGTAACAAAACAGGTGTTTCTATACAATCTGCCACGTTGGCGAACTCATTCTATTGGTTGCGGATTTTATCACGAGAAAGCACATTAAAATATTTTCTACTATTCCTAGAGGATTCATGTGTTACTATCAAATAGTAACTTTGTTCATATGTTACTGGACTTAATAAAAACCCCTCTTTCTGTTTTTACTATATATTTTTGGCACAGAATAATCAATATGTATTTTCTACTAACTTTATAGGAATTTGCTGTATATTTTGACTATTTTCACAGCCAGTTTAGCGATTCAAAAAAATATTCCCCCTTGAAATGACCGAAAAGCTGTTCAAGGGGGGTGTGAGTGAGAAATTCAGTTCATTATTTAATCGCCGATTTCAATTTTACGCACTTCGGGTGCCTTTTCCTCCAATTTAATCGCTGGAAGATCCAATTCTAGCACACCGTTTTTGTAGTCGGCTTTAATGTGATCCACATCGATGCCGCTCACATCAAAACTGCGGCTGAAACTCCCATAACGACGCTCACGGCGCACATAGCGCCCATTCTCATCCTTTTTCTCTTCTTCGCTCTTATGTTCGGCATTGATCGTCAACATGTCCCCGTTCAGCTCCACATGGATGTCTTTCTTGTCAAAGCCGGGCAACTCCGCTTCCAATTTATAATTCCCGTCTTTTTCACTGATGTCACAGCGGAACTGGTCTTTGCCACTGACGGCATTGTTAAAGAAGCTCCGCTCCAAATCATCCATAAAACTGAACAGGTTTGCTTCCCGTTTCGTATACGGTATTAAATTCAACATTCGACATCTTCCTTTCCTGGCAAACTATGATATGATTTGCCAAATATGTTTGCCATAACAAAATTTGAATTTATATGGCATATATTTGTTGTATTTATTCTAGCTTAGGTCTATGAACGTCTTGTTTAAATAATATGAACAAAATGTAAAATTAGCATTCTATATAATTGAGTGCTAATTATGTCGAAAAAGTAACCTCCTCTGCTCTGAGGAGGTTACGAAAGCTCAATCCAACATCTGTCTGAGCGTGTCCACCAATGTCTCTGTCAGCGCACGCATCCTATCTCCCTCGGGGTCGTACTCATATTCCTCCCTGGGCAACGCCCTGGCCGTTTGGGTCAGGTATGCGCCGGATGCCGTCGGACTATTGGAAAAAGTGGGGCGGAATGGCTGTGTTTTTGCAGACGCCCCCTGTTCATCGGGCCAGACGCGGCGGAACCCGCCGCTACCATAGCTTTGTGCCGGCTCGGGCGTCTTCGCTTTCGGCGAGCGTTTCTTTGTACGCCCTTGTGTCTGGGGCGGTGTATCCGCGCTCACCTGTGGTCCGGGCTGGAAATAGACCACCTGCTGGTTGGCCACCGGGGTGGCTGCCGAGGGAAACCTTTCCGCTTGCACACCCAGGGTCGTCAGGTTTTGTTCCGTGCGACCAAGGGACACCAGCAATTCTGCCAAGGTTTCCTGCACATTCTCAAGCACCTCGGTCACGTCGCCTTCTACCCCGGTGATATCCTCCCGCAGGCTGCCGATGCTTTCAGAAAGGCCTCCCGCACTATTGAGAATCTGCCGGTGTATCCTGTCCCGCTCTGCATAGGCACTTTCACGGATGCGTTCGGCCTCCTCGGTCGCCTCTGCTATCAGGGTAGAGGCCGCCTGTCCTGCCGGGGATTCCGCGTAGGCAACTTCCGCCTCCCGCTCCGCTTCCATCGCGTCGCGTTCCGCCTCCATCGCGTCCCGCTCTGCTTCCGCCGCGTCCCGTTCCGCCTCCGCCGCATCGCGTTCGGCCTCGGCGGCTTCCCGCTCCGCTTCTGCGGCGTCTCGCTCGGCCTGGATGGTATCCCGCTGGGCCATGACTTCCTCTAGCTGGCGGCGCAGCTCTGCAATCTGCTCCTCCGCGCCAAACCACTGCCCCTGGGATGCGTCGTCCAACTGACGGCGCAGTTCCGCCACCTGTTTATCGGACTTTTGAAATTCTTCACGCAGCCAATTGTTTTCGTTCTGCGCGGTATACAGTTGCTCTTTATATTCGGCCAGTTCTTCTTCGGCTTGCTGCGCGGCACTTCTGGCCACTTCAAGAGAGTTGGACACTTCAGCCAATTGACGACGGCTTTCCTCCACCACGTCCATCTGGCCCTGGGGCATTTCTTCCACCACAGCGGCGCGGGCTTCCAGGTTTTTGATCTGCATGTCCAGTTCGCGTATACGCTGTTCCGCAGCTTCTTGGCGCTGGTAATTCTCATCGGCCAATTCTTCAAGGTACTCTAAGACCTCTTCTTTATTGAAACCGAACATCGCATTACTGAACAGCCTACCGTTTGTTTGCGGTGCATACTGATCATATTCGCTGCCTTTAGGCTGATCTGCCACCGAAACACCACCTCTCGCTGCGTTGCCGCTGATAATTACATCTTTACTTCATCGCACAAAATAGTATAGCATAGGTCCCCGCCCCCTGCCAAGCCAAAAAGAACACTTTTCAAAGGTTTTCTTCTGGGAAACAGGCAGCAAGCACGTAATCTCTCAAAACATATGCTTATCCCCGCACCTCGATGCCCATGCCCTGCAAAATCCGGAGAGAGGCGCCCGCGTTTTCTTCATTACCCGAACCCACCAGGGACTCAATTACACTCACCTCCGCCAAAGGAAAGTGGCTGTGGAGAATGATCGCATTGGCAATCACACAGATATCGGTGACAAGGCCACACAAGGCGATCTGATCAGGTTCTCCACCACACAATTCCCTGGCTTTCTCCGCGATGTCCGGGCTGCCGAACGTCGGTTTGTCGATCACCGATACATGTGGCACAGGATTTTCTTCATATCGATGTAAACGACCAAACAGCGCATGCCCCTTTGTCTCCGCAATACAATGTTCGATTGGAAGATGTTTTCCCTCTCGCGTTTCCAGGTAGGTTTGGGGGTGGGTATCCCGCGTAAAAAGGACAAATCCACCTTGCTCCAAGACGGTTTCCACCTCGGACAGGATACCCGGCTCCAATTGATCCGCACCCTCAAAGCCAAGAGCGCCAACGACAAAATCATTTTGATAATCCACTACAACAAGCAGTTTTTTCATTTTTTGCTCCCGTGTTATCATATTGTTTGTTTTTTCTTCTTTTCCGGTTTTGGAGAGGCTTGCCGTTTCCCCTTTTAAACTGTACGGTATATGGATATATGTCAATTCATGCCATCGATATCATGTTGTTTTTGATTCATTTTTGCACTATTTATTTTTCTTTATTGTGATTAAAAAGCTATCTCAAGACTATTCGACAATAATAACATTACTATATGAAAATTGTGTCCGTATTTGTGTCTTTTTACTTAAAATATGGTGCGGCAGGAGCGATAAGAGAGAACATTGTCTTGTCATGTATGGTTTCCTGCTTATCCTACTTTTTAGGCATCCAGCCGTCAATGTCCGCCTTTTGCAGGGCTCCCAGCATTTTTTGGCGAAAAGACCTGTCCTGCTCGGCACGCATCATCACAAAGGATTTCATCTGCTGCCTTGCCGTTTCCCCGTCAACAGGACAGGGGTTTTTGACAATGGGCAGGTGTTCTTCGCGGACGGCCCTCGCCACTTCTTTTTCCTCTGCAAGCACGAAAGGCCGGATGAGTGTGATTTGTTTTCGGGACAGCCAGGTCACAGGGGAAAAACAGTTGATTCTGCCCTGCCCCAGCAAATTCATGAAAAACGTCTCGATCGCATCATCCAGGTGATGTCCCAGGGCAATTTTATTGCACCCTAATTCTTTCGCGGCCGTATGAAGCGCTCCCCTTCGCATCTTTGCACAGAGAGCACAGGGGTTCTTTTCTCGTCTTGTTTCGAAGACAACACGCCCAATATTGCTGCGTATGACCGTGTAGGGAATGCCCACCTCGCCAAAAAAATCTTCAATCGGACTATACCCTGTTTCTTTTCCATAGAAACAGGGGTCAAGTGTGAGGGCATGCAAGTGGAAAGGGTGCTCATAATAACTGCGCAGGCGCCAAAGTGCAAACGCGAGGGCAACGCTGTCCTTCCCCCCCGAA
>JAJDHT010000091.1 GCA_030266325.1 Ruminococcaceae bacterium OttesenSCG-928-I18 | reverse complement strand
AAGTAGTAGACCTCACTAGTGGGGAAGGGTCTATAAAACGCAGTGAAAGGAGAAGCGAAGGTTGGAATTCCTGATTGCGACGAACAATAAAGACAAACTGACCGAGATGCGGCGCCTGCTGCAGGCGTATGGTCATACGGCCATCAGCCTTGAAGAGGCGGGCATTTCCTCCATGCCCAAAGAGACGGGGACCACCTTTGCCGAAAATGCACTGCTCAAAGCAAAGGCCGCCTGTGATGCCTCGGGTATGGCGTCGATCGGCGATGACTCGGGGCTTGAGGTGGATGCGCTTGGAGGCGCGCCGGGTGTGCAGTCGGCAAGGTTTTCGGGCATTCATGCGGACAACGAGGCCAACAAGCGAAAACTGCTGCAACTGCTGGAGAGGACGCCTTTTGCAAAACGCACCGCCCATTTCGTCTGTGTGCTTGCCCTGCAGATGCCGAGCGGCGCAGGTATGGAAGTGGAGGGGCGCTGCGACGGATTGATTGGATTTGCGGAAAGCGGGGAGAATGGGTTTGGATATGACCCCCTATTTTATGTGGACGGCGTGAGTTTTGCCGACCGTACGGACGAAGAAAAGGATGCGATCAGCCACCGCGCGGCGGCGGTAAAGCTGCTGGTGGAGGAACTGCCTAATATCTCGTGACGGCGAAGGAGTAATCTATTTGACAGGAAAACAGAGAGCCGCACTACGGAAGGCTTCGATGGAGATCGACACGGTCTTCCAGGTGGGTAAGGGAGGGGTAGAACCCTCGGTTGTGAAGGCGACGGCCGATTGTCTGGCTGCCAGGGAGCTGATCAAGTTACGTGTGCTGGAAAACAGCCCCCTTGGCACCCGCGATGTGGCCGAGCAGATGGCGGAGAGGACGGGGGCACAGGTGGTGCTGGTACGTGGACGCACCTTTGTGCTTTTTTTGCCCAAGAAGAAGGGCTCTGCCTTTGAAGAGATAGGAAGACTGTGAAGACGCTGTTGTTTGGTGGAACCTTTGACCCCCCCCATAGAGGGCACGTGCAGCTTTTGCGGCACGCCATTTCGGCGGTGCATCCCGAACGGGTGGTGGTGATTCCCGCGGGGGTGCCGCCCCACAAGGAAGCGGCCGCAACGCCGCCGGGGCTGCGGTATGCGATGTGCGCTTGTTTCGCGCCGGTTTTTGAGGGTCTCGTGGTCAGCGATATGGAAATCACCCGCCCGGGCAAGAGCTATACGCTGGATACGGTGCGGGCCCTGAAAAAGCAGTATCCGGGAGATGATTTTTACCTCTCGGTGGGCGGGGATATGGTGCTGAGTTTTACGTCCTGGTATCATTACAGGGAATTGCTTTTGGAGGTATCTCTCGTAATACAAAGCAGGCAGGAAGAAGAGCAGGCGCTGAAAACTGCCGTGGAGCGCCTTGTGGCCGAAGGGGCCCGGGTGCTGTGGGCGAAAGGGGAGACGCAGGCGATCTCTTCCTCGGCGATTCGGGAAGGCATTGCCGAGGGAAAGGACCTGTATTCGCAGATCCCCCCGCCCGCAGATCGAATTGCCAGAGAAAACGGTCTATACCAAAAGAGAACCAATGAGCAAACCGACCGGAGGTGATGCCACCGTGGTGACCCTGGAAGAAGCGCAGGAGCTTGTAAGGGAGAAACTATCGGAAAAACGGTATAAACATGTAAAGAACGTGGTGGAGGCCGCTCGGAAGCTGGCAGTGCATTATGAGGTGGATGTACAGAAGGCACAGCTGGCCGGTTGGCTGCACGACATTGTGAAGGAGAGCAGCAGGGAGGAATTGTTGCAGTTGCTGCGGCGAGATGCTATAATGGCGGGAGCGACTGAACAGAGGCCTCTTCCCGTTTGGCACGGGCCCTGCGCCGCGATCTACGCGAAACAGGAACTGGGTGTGCAGGATGGGGAAATCCTCTCGGCTATTGCCTGCCACACAACGGGCAAAAGCGATATGTCCCTGTTTGACAAGGTGATCTTCCTTGCGGACATCATCAGCGCCGAGCGCAGCTTCCCGGGGGTTGGAAAGCTGCGCAAACTGGCTTTTGAAGACCTGGACGAGGCGGTGATTGCCGCCATGGAAGAAAACATCATCCACCTGAATAAATTACACAAACCCTTGGACACAGACACCGTACAGGCGCTTGAGAGCCTCAGAGCACAGAGGCCGACGAGGCGTAAAGCGACAATGGAGGCGAAACGGCCTTGAGCCAATTTGAAAAAAATATTCCACCCCGAAAGAAAAAAAGCGACCGGACGAGCTATGAACGGCCGAAGCCCAACGATACACGAAAAAATGAGACAGAAAAAACCCAAACGGCCCAGGCAAAAAGGGACCCCCTAGCCGACGAAGCGGCGACAAAGGCCGGTACTGAAAAAAGCGCAGGGGGCAAAACCGGGCCCGTCGCTTCGGGTGCGGCGGAAAAAGCGGTGAAGAAAAAAAAGACAAACCCGTGGAAGGTGGCGGGCATTGCCATCGCCATTGTGGTGCTTGCGGCCGTTTTGACGATTGTCATCGCCTATGCGAAGATCACCTCGGAGATTGCCCCCGAAGAGGGTGGATACACCCCGGGGGACATCGGCGGTATTCCCGAATACACCGGCGAGGGCGTGATACACGGCCTCATCTGTGGCATCGACTACAACAACGAGAATGCCGACGGGTATGAGGATGAGGAGCATATCGGACGCACCGACATGATTCTCTATATGCGCTATGACACCATCAACAACAAGGCCTGGTTTTTGCAGATCCCGAGGGATACCTTTGTGGGCCCCGAGCTGAATACGGGGGGCACGGGGAAGATCAACGCGTTGTACTACTATTCCGAGGACCCCAACAACCGTATTGAACCCCTGGCACGCTGTATCTACGACCAGCTCGGCCTGCCGGTGGATTTTTACATCACCATCGACATGGACGCCGTCAAAGAGATCATCGACCAGCCCCCGGGTTTTATCAGCGTCTATGTGCCCATCGACGTGATGGACCCCAGCGACCCCAATGCGGTGATCCCGGCGGGCTGGAGGGATTTCACCAGCGAGGAAGCGGAATTTTTCCTGCGCAACCGGAAGAGCCCCACCTACAACGACCAGGGCGACATCATGCGGCTGCAGATGCAGCAGAGCTTCTATTCTGCCCTATATCGCGAGTTTAAAGAACTGGCCCCCACCGACCTGCTGATGTGGATGCGTGTGATTCTGTGGCGCGTGAACACCGACATGGACCCCATGCAGCTGGGTGGGCTTGCCCAAAAGGCGCTCAACATCCAGGGCAGCGACATCACCTTTGTGCGCCCGCCCGTGGGGGTGGCCAGCTATGAGGGTAACTCGGTGCTCTCTTTGGAACCGGAGGGCACGGCCGAATTGCTGAACGAATACTTCCGGCCGGAAGGCCAGGAAGTGAGCGTCGATGAGCTGAATATCTACAGCTTGCCCATGAATGTGGGGGTCTCCGAGCCGAGTATCCGCACGATGTCGGATATCCAGTCTGGAGAGGAGGGCCAGCCCGAAGAATCGCCGGAGGCGAGGGGCGAAGCGGCCTGAGGAAAAAAATGACACCTACGGTGTTCAGGCGGATGTGCGCAAAGCACGGGGAGAAGCCTGGGCGGACCGTTGTAAAGGAAGGTTTTTTTGGCTAGAAGGGAACACAACTATAATTCGGGACGTATCCACAGGGCCGGACAGGAAAAACCCGGAAGGCATACGAAGAAAACACCGCCGGCCGAACCCGCTGCGGCTCCGTACCGTCCGGCCGCGGCGAAACCCAGAAAAAAACCCTCAAAGGTACTCATCGCCCTGTTATTGGTTCTGGCACTGGGTGTGGGGGCCTTTGCCCTTTTATTCGGATTCCTCAGCGGCTTCTTTCAAACGGGACTGCTGGGGTCTATCGACAACTATAAGCCCAAGGAGTATTCTAAAAAAGACGTCGTGAATATCCTGATTGTCGGCATCGACAACGAGGAGGGGCGCGACTATGGCGCCGGACTTGGGCTGACGGACATGATCCTGTATGCGAACTACGACCTTGTGAACAACAAACTGAACCTGCTTCAAATCCCGCGGGACAGCTATGTGGGCGAAGAGGTGCCCACCGGCGGCACGGGGAAGATCAACGCGGTGCTGATCTCGGGAGAGGACAGCAGAAACCCCATCAACAACCTTGTGGGGGTCATCGAAAACCAGTTTGAGCTGCCGGTGGACCACTATATCGCGATGGATATGGACGCGCTGAAAACCATTGTGGACACCTTTGGCGGCCTGATGGTCTATGTGCCGCAGGAGATGTCGAATGAGGGCAGTTACCTGCCCCAGGGCTGGCAGTGGCTGGATGGCAACGCCGCCGAGTTCTTTGTGCGCAACCGCAAGGGCCCCGGATTTGAGCAAGCGGACCTCGCCCGCCTGGACAACCAGCGACATTTTTACTCGGCGCTTTTCCGCCGCTTTATGAACCTGACACCCACGGATATCGTGAAGCTATTGCCGGTGTTTGAGCACTACTGTAACACTGATATCGGCATGAAGGATATTTTTGACCTCGCCTATTCGGGGCTGAACCTGCAGCCGGAGAATGTGATGTTCTGCAAGGCGCCCGGCGCGACCGACCCGGGGCTGGACCCAAGCGGCCAGGGGCGCAGCCTGTACTTCATAGACAAATTCGGCCGGGGAACCCCTGAAGACCCGGGTGTGGCCAACCTGTTAAACGACTATTTCCGCTCTTATGGCCAGCCGGTACCCGCGGAACAACTGGGGTTGCCCGATATCCAGATTCCCGAGAGCCTGCCGCTGTATTCACCCAACGTGCAGGTGATGAGCAGCGTGCAAGAGGGTGAGGGTGGCGCCGAGGTGGATGTGGAACCACATTTTGCCTGATGGATAAATCGTTACATAAGGGAGAGCAGATGGAAGCAATAGAACTGGCAAAGAAGATTGTGGCCGCGCTGGAGAGCAAAAAGGCGCTGGAGCTAAAACTGCTGAAAGTGGAAGACCTGACGGTTCTGACAGATTATTTTGTCATCGCATCGGGTACTTCGAACACCCATGTGGGGGCGCTGGCAGAGGAAGTGGATTACCGGCTTTCCAAAGAGGGCATCGAGCCAAGCCGCGTGGAAGGGGCGAAGAGCCGGAGCTGGATTTTGATGGATTATGGCAGCGTAGTGGCCCATATATTCTATCCCGAAACAAGAGAGTACTACGCACTGGAACGGTTGTGGGCCGATGCGGTGCCCGTGGAATTGGAGCCCGAGAGTGTATAGGGGGTCTTATTTGCCACAGCGAAGGGGCTTTTCCGTAAAGAGGAGTGAGGAGTGTGTATGGTGAATCGATATAACCCGAGGGAAATTGAACCCCAGTGGCAGAAACACTGGGTGGAAGATAGGACGTTTTCGGCGCCGAACGACTATGATCTGCCGAAGTTTTATGTGTTGATTGAGTTCCCCTACCCCAGCGCGCAGGGGCTGCATGTGGGGCACCCGCGCCCCTACACGGCCATGGACGCCGTGGTGCGCAAACGCCGCATGGAGGGGTATAATGTGCTCTACCCGATCGGGTGGGACGCCTTCGGCCTGCCCACCGAAAACTACGCGCTCAAAAACCACATCCACCCCGCCATCGTCACGCGGGACAACATCAATCGCTTCCGTGCCCAGATACAGGCGCTTGGCATCAGTTTTGACTGGGACCGTGAGGTGGACACCACAGACCCCGCGTATTACAAGTGGACACAGTGGATTTTCCTGCAGCTTTATAAGGAGGGTCTTGCTTACAAAAAGGAGATGGCCGTCAACTGGTGCACCGGCTGCAAGGTGGTATTGGCCAACGAAGAGGTGGTGAATGGCGCCTGCGAGCGCTGTGGCAGCGAGGTGGTGCGCAAGGAGAAGAGCCAGTGGATGCTCAAAATTACCGAGTATGCCGGCCGCCTGATTGACGATTTGCAGGGGCTTGATTACATCGAGCGGGTTTCGAAAGGGCAGATCAACTGGATTGGCCGCAGCCACGGCGCAGAGATTACATTTTCCACCACGGCCGGGGACGACCTGGTGGTTTATACCACAAGGCCCGACACGGTGTTTGGCGCCACCTATATGGTGATGAGCCCGGAACATGCATACCTGAAAAGATGGGCCGGACAGCTGAAAAATGGGGAAGAGATTGCCGCCTACCAGGACGAGGCGGCCCACAAGAGCGATTTTGAGCGCACAGAGCTTTCCAAGGACAGGGAAAAGACCGGTGTGCGACTGCAGGGGGTCGAGGCAGTCAACCCCGCGACAGGCGAAAAAATCCCCATCTATATTTCTGACTATGTGCTGGCCAGCTACGGCACCGGCGCCATCATGGCCGTGCCGGGACACGACGAGCGCGACTGGGCCTTTGCCAGGAAGTTTGGCCTGCCGGTCATCGAGGTGGTCAAGGGCGGCGATATCGAAAAGGAGGCCTATGTTGACTGTGACGAGGGCGTCATGGTGAACAGTGGGTTTTTGGACGGCATGAGTGTGGAAGAGGGAAAAGCCGCCATTGTCGAGTGGCTTGAAAAAGAGGGTAAGGGAGAGGCCAAAGTCAACTATAAGCTGCGGGACTGGGTTTTCAGCCGCCAGCGTTACTGGGGCGAGCCCATCCCGATGGTCTGGTGCGAAACATGCGGATGGGTACCCGTGCCCGAAGACCAGCTGCCGCTGGAGCTCCCCTACATTGACGATTTTGAGCCGACGGAGGAGGGGGACAGTCCCCTTGCCCGCCATGAAGAGTGGGTACAGACCACCTGCCCTGCCTGCGGGGGGCCGGGACGGCGCGAGACCGACACGATGCCCCAGTGGGCGGGGTCCAGCTGGTATTTCCTGCGCTACTGTGACCCACACAATGCCGAAGCGCTGGCCGACCCCGAAGCGCTTAGCTACTGGATGCCCGTGGACTGGTACAACGGCGGCATGGAGCACACGACCCTGCACATGCTGTACAGCCGTTTTTGGCACAAGTTCCTCTATGACATCCACGCCGTGCGTGAGCCGGAGCCCTATCTGAAGCGCACGAGCCATGGGATGATTCTGGGGGAAGACGGCCAGAAGATGAGCAAAAGCCGGGGCAATGTGGTGAACCCCGACGATGTGATTGCCGAGTTTGGCGCCGACACCATGCGTGTCTATGAGATGTTTATTGGCGACTTTGAAAAAACCGCGCCCTGGAATACGGCGTCGATCAAAGGCAGCCGCCGCTTTTTGGAGCGGGTTTGGGCCCTGCAGGAGAACGTCATCATCAGTTGGGGTATTCGCGCCGAGCTCGAGGCCAGCATCCACCGCACGATCAAGAAGGTGGGGGATGACATTGAGAATCTCAAGCACAACACGGCTATCGCGGCGCTCATGAGCCTGCTCAATGAGTTTGCTTCGGCGGGAAGCGTGACGATGGGTGAATATCGCATCTTCTTGCAGCTGCTGAACCCCTTTGCACCGCATATCACCGAGGAGATTTGGAAGCAGCAGGAGTTTGGCGAGGAGATTGCGAGGCAGCCCTGGCCGAAATATGAGGAGGCCAAGACGGTGGAGGACACCGTCGAGATTGTGGTACAGGTGAACGGAAAGCCACGTGCCCACCTTATGGTACCGGCGGGTATCGAAAAAGACGAGGCGTTGGCGGCGGCAAAGGCGGAGCCTTCTATCCAGAAACTGGCGGAAGGAAAAAAAGTGGTGAAGGAAATATGGGTGCCTGGAAAGCTTGTAAACCTCGTGGTTAAATAGAGCGGGACAAGCGGCTGTGCACTGCGCAGATTGAAATTTAA
>JAJDHT010000090.1 GCA_030266325.1 Ruminococcaceae bacterium OttesenSCG-928-I18 | reverse complement strand
AGCAGTAAGCTACTCCCAATCTCAAAAGGTTGTGAACCTTTGAGTGTCCCAGACTTGAGATTGTTACAGCAATCTCAAGTCCTATAAGAACACTCGCACTGGGTCGGGATGACAGGACTTGAACCTGCGGCATCTTGCTCCCAAAGCAAGGCGAATATGGTGAATATAATGCGTTGTATCGTCTATATACTAAGTCCCATTACTTGCATCATACTTGCATAGGTATCCGTTCATTTTCTGGATGCTTTTTTTCTTATGTTTTTTATCGAGATGAGTATATATCTGTAGCGTGGTCTTTATATCTGAATGTCCCATTTGATCACGAGCGGTCATAACATCCACGCCTGCCATATACATGATAGAACAAAAAGTGTGGCGCAATTGATGGGGGGTAAAGGGATCGATTCTCATTTCCAGTTTACTTGGATGGAACCGGCTATGTACTCTATCGTCCTGCGCATACCCAATCTTTAGGTTTATTTCGGCCATGTAGCTCTCCCACAGACGCCTCCACCCAGACTTTGATAGCTGACGACCGTCGTTTGTATGCACAACATAAATGCAATCATCCGCAACACGCTCAGCTTTTAGGTGGCTGGCCAAAATGTCTGGTATGGAAACAACCCGCATTCCTGCATCGGTCTTGGTGGAATCTTTGTTTATGGGCTTTCCTTTTTCAAAAGCCACAGCTTTTTTCACGGTAATCGTTTTTTCTTTCAGGTTCACATCTGCCCAGGTGAGTGCCAACAATTCCCCCCTGCGAAGGCCCGCGTACATCATAATCATGGCCGCGCGTTGCGCCCTATGACTAACGGTACGAACCCATTCTTGCTGTTCATCGTTTAACGCCTCGCGTTTCATGGGGTCAACCCCGCCAGGGACAATAACGTATTCGGCTGGGTTATATTCTATTGCTCTTGATGCTATTGCAAGGCGGAAAACTTGGTTTGCAGTATGAATGATCCCGATTATCGTTCGCTTGGAAAGAGGCCCTCTACCGTCATGGTGTCTTGTCAATCGATCTATCAAAACTTGTAAATTGTTAATGGTAACCTTTGAAATTGGCAATTCATCTAGTGCTCTTAGGTGCCTGCGTTCATTTTCGATTTGAATAATGTATGAAGCCGAAAGGTTCTGTGCCTTCTTTCTTTCTACGTAACGATCAGCCCATACGCCAAAACTGTCATCCGCCGCTGCAATATCTATCCCTTTTCCCTGTTTTAGCTTTAGTTCGGCGACCTTGACCTTAACTTCCTTTTGTGTGGCACCGTACACCGTTTTGTATTTACGCTTGCCGTCTTCCTTTCCAAGATACACCTGCGAGGCGTACAAGCCGTCTTTGCGTTTCTTCATATCGCCTCACTCCTTTGCGTATGCGATAGATATTCCTCCCGCTGCCGTGCGCAGTTATTTGTACTTCCTCTTAATAAGTACCAAGGCCAGTGCAGTGGCGGCTAGAGACACGAAAACGGATACCAAAACGCTCAGGGGGCTGTTATCACCCGTCTGGGGGCCGGTATGCGTAGCCGCCGTCTGGGGTGTAGCGTTGGATGTGGCGGAACCACTTATGGAGTTACTGATGGCGGGTGCAGAGGAACTACCTGTGGAGCTAGTGGGTGAAGAGGAACTGCTACTGGTTGAACTGCTGGATGAGCTGCTGGATGAGCTCGGGGCATCCATTGTGACAAGGCTATGCGCTGTGTTCGGGTCCATCGGTGCCCCACTTGCAGCTGCAAAGCCTTCTATGGTAATGGGGTAGGTTGTTTTGTTGGCCAGGTTTGAGTAGGGGACTGTCAAAACTGTGTTACCGTCGCTCCACGTACCTGTGAACACATTGCTTCCTAAGCGCACTTGCCCAAGTACGCTCGGGTCCATTGCCTCGCCGAAGGTAAGAATCAGTTGCCCGCTCAATGGGGCATTTTGCAGTGTGCCGCTTGATAAGGTAGCCTTTGTCACCATAGGTACATTCGCCCAGAATATCGACAGGTTTTGTGTCCCCGGTCCCACAACCCCCACAAGCGTACCGTCCAGGCTCCTCACCTGCGCAGCATCCTGTGCATCTGGGTAAACTGGAGAGTTGCTCACGAGCCATTCTGTCGTCAAAACCGCGGTACCCGCTTGCATCTGGCCGGGCGCGCCACTTCCTTCAACCACAATGCCTTCGAAGGGATGCCTTGAAGTAATCATGTAACTATAAGAAAAGAAACTCGTATTTAGCGCATCTTCTGTGTAAATACCGTTGCCACCAGAAAACTGTGCGGTTAATATATTGCATTTCGCGTTCGACGCCACATAGACTCCGTTGCCTGTGTTTTCGCCGGACGTGTTTGCCCCAATAGATACACCGCCAGATTCACCGCTCAATTCCAACCCAGCGCTTGCCGCATATACGCCACCGCCTTTTTCTGTGGCAATATTGCCATCAGCCGCCTGTGTACCTCCTATTACGCCGTTACGCAAAAAACCTGTCAAGTTGTTAGAAGAAACGCAATTAAAGTAAACACCTCCGCCGTTTTTTGCCTGATTTTTTTTCACCACCATGTTAGGCCTGTTGAAATTTATCTGAAATTTAGTATAAATGCCACCGCCATTTTCCTCAGCTTTGTTATCCTCTATGCTAAAATTATCCGATCGCTCCGAGGGTAAATTCGAACCAAATATAGAGCACCTTGCCCCACCGTAAATACCGCCGCCATCATTCGAGGCGGTATTGCCAGCAATCCGACTGTCCCGAAGTTGCATAAAACCATTATGAATATAAACCCCGCCGCCGTTTTCGGCAGTACAATTCAAAATCTGACTGTTGTTTGTAATTTGCACATTACTAAAAACGTCTTCCGGACAGCCAATCGCGCCACCATTTCCTGTGGAATTTATATTGTTTTGCAGTGTAGTGCCGTCCAGTATCACTCTGGCAGAAGAAGGCATAGGGTCTGCAATTTCGTGCGTTGTAATGAGCGGTGATACTACCGAATGAACAGAACCGCCGTCCACCGTCATGTCCTTAAGCGCCAACGTACACTCTTCGCTTACTGAGAACAGCTGCGCGAAATGATTACTCCCCCGTGTGACCGTATACTCATTTCCTTCGATTGTTACTTCCAACGGATGGTACGTTATATCCTGGGGATCGATATCATTTTCCACGAGGTCAATAGAAATGGGTTCGTCATAACCTGCAGTTTCAGATGTATTAAAAGATTTGCCAAGTCTAAATGTGCGCACAACTACACCATCGTGGCCGTCTTCTAATACATTGTAGGTAATCGCTTCGATTTCTTCTTTCAATTCCTTCCAGCTGTTCACTGTAACGGTTGGCAATGCTTGTACCCCAATACCCTGCGGCATAAGCCCCCTCGGCTGCTGTATGGGGGCGAGTGTGCTGGTAACGCTGCCAGAGCTGCTGCTTGCAGAACTACTACTCGAAGGGCTGCTGCTCGCTGAGCTACTGTCAGAGCTGCTGCTCATAGAACTACTGACGGTACTACTACTCACAGAGCTGCTGTCATTAGAACCACTGCCAGCAAGACTACCAGAGTCGGAGCTTACGTCGATGGATGAGCCACCGTCTAAGGAGCTGCTCTGCGTGCTGGAACCGTTTTCTTCTTCCGTGGCGTACACTACCGAATCGACACCTACACCTGCTAAAAACAGGCAAAACATCAGGGCAGTTGCTGCCAGAATTGATAACACCTTTTTCATGTTCTTTTCTCCATATTTCACTCAATAAAACAAAATCAGTGATATATCCCCAACTCAATCAATCTTGCATCCACATTGCACACAGGCACATTAAGTATCTCGGCCATCTCCCCACGATCTATTTGTATTTCTTGAAACATAGGCGGTTCTCCAAAAAGCAATTGCGTAGCGAACTTGTCTGCCTCGTTTTCGAAGCGGCCAGGCTCCTTCTGCTTGACCTGCTTCTTCCTGCACATATGGCAGTAGACAACGTCGTCGGGTAATTCAGTGTTGCATTTAATGCAGTTGGGCATTTGCTCAGTTCTCCAGACTATACCGCTACTCTACTTTACGTGTTTTCCACATACGGCATCACATATAGCGTTGTGCTTTCTCCGTCAACCACAATCGATAGGACGGTATTGCCAATGGTGAGCACAGTCTCACGCGGGCCGGATGCTGTCGAGAATTCAGTATTTATGTTTTTTGTCACAAAGTCGGTTGCGGTCTCTTTGTCGGCTCCTTCAAATCCATAGGCTGCGCAGAATGCAAGGATGCCCTCGGTATCGTTGCCCTCAATATAGAATTCAGCAGAATACAGGTCGCCGTTGTCTGTGCTGATGATTGAGTAATTGAACATACAACCCCCGACACTTGTGAAATCAGATGTGTACATGGTTCCTTCGCTGATTTCTTCCGACCCCGATTGAACAACCCCGTACGACTCAAGTTCGGCCATAAGCTCGCCAGCCTTTACCGTCTGCGTGGATTCCGCGCCGACCGATGTTCCGGCATTGGTAGATGATTCTGTGCCGGATTCAGCCGCCCCGCAGGCGGTAAGCATAAGGCATGCGAACACGAGAACGATTACTTTTTTCATTTTTATGATTGTCTCCTCACATCATTGCTTTTACCCGGTCAAGTTATGTCGAAATAACACACAATACTTTGATATGTTCGCTTATTGTCACCTTATCAGGGTCATCGAAACTGTTACCATTTGTTACAATGTTCCGTCAATTCTTCCAATCCGCAACATATTGTGCAGGCTATCCATGGAAATGGCAACATGTAGGTCAAGATGGGAAAAAGGATAAAACCATGGGTAGTATATTGGTGGTTTTGCGAATAGAATACTACCGATCGATGTGCTAATCTATAGCCACGCTTCTATTGAATACGGAGGGATTGGCTATGAATGAATGGGAGAAAAAGCTACTGGCGATAATTTCTAACACAGCAACCCCGGAACAAACGGCAGAACTATTTATTTCTCTTTCGCGTAAGTTTCAAGCAAGTCAAGAAGAATGTCCTTCTTATCATCTGGAACACGATTCAACGCCTCCAAAGCCCTGATCTGATAATCCTTGAGCTCCCCCTCAGCCTCGGCTGGGGGGTTTTTTTGTTGGGCTTCATACTGCTTTCGCAGTTCTTCTGCCCTTGTCTGAATAATGGCCTGTTGGAGCTGCTGGTTGGGGTCGGAGTCCCAACCCATGAGGTATTCTGGTGTTACCTCAAGGCTTTTAGCAATAGATTCTACCCTGTCAATCGGAATTTTTATGGTGGTGCCAGTAACATATCTTTGTAGTGCGGACTTAGGAATTTTTGTCTTGTCTGACAACTCACCATAAGACATATTTAGCTCGTCCATCAGGGCACGTATTCTTTTTTGGATGTCGTCCATGGTCATCATTCCCTATTAGGTTTAGTAATAATATTATAGCGTTTCCGTCCCAATTATGCAATACATCTGTCCCAATTATGAGTTGTGATACTGCACAAAGATTTGGCCCAATTTTGTGACGAATCCGTCCCAGTTTTGGGTTGACAGTATTTGGGTGAGGGGGTATAATTTAGTTATCCCAGAAGTGGAACGGAGGATTGCGCATGAATAAACAGCTTCTTGTCGAACAGATTCAACGTGCAGGGTATAGCCAGCGTTCGCTTGCAAAAGAACTAAAAATGAGCAAAAACACGTTAAATAGTAAAGTCAATGGGCACGTACCGTTTACAACACTCGACATTCAGAGAATCTGCAATAAAATCGGCTTGAGCAACAGACGAATAATGGCTGAAATTTTTTTGTCCGATAAAACCCAATAGTGGGACGAAAGGAGGCCACCCAATGAAAGAACTAATCCCTATCATTTATAAGGATGAACAACCAACAGTATCTGCAAGGGAGCTGTATGCCTTTCTTGGATTACAGGAAAGGTACTCGAAATGGTTTGAGCGCATGGTTGAATACGGGTTCAATCAGAGCGTGGATTATACCCCGTACCAAACGGTACACCCCCAAAACATGCAGCCCATGGAAGACCACCAATTGACCATCGACATGGCCAAGGAACTCTGCATGATTCAACGTACCGAAAAGGGAAAGCAAGCCCGCCAGTATTTCCTTTCCATCGAAAAGGCGTGGAACGACCCGACTACGCTTATGGCGAGGGCCCTAAAGGTGGCAGACCAGAAAATTTTGCGTCTAAGTGAACAAATCGAGGAATACAAACCCAAAGTCTTGTTTGCGGATGCCGTGGAAGCCTCCGATACGGCAATTCTGGTCGGTGAGTTAGCAAAGCTCATAAAACAAAACGGCGTTGACATTGGACAGAACCGGCTTTTCGAGTGGATGCGCGGTAACGGCTATCTTATCCGCCGCAGTGGGGCAGACTACAACATGCCTACACAATACAGCATGGAACTTGGCTTGTTCGAAATTAAGGAGCGTGCCATTACAAACCCAGATGGCAGCGCCCGCATTACCAAAACAGCGAAGGTGACCGGTAAAGGGCAGCAGTATTTTATCAATAAGTTCCTGGGAGGTTCCATGCCTACTGCCCACTCCACCACCGCCTAGCCTGCAAGCGTTTGAAGAGGCGAGTAAGACGACGGCGAAATAATAGATGCCCTGCAAGAGCAGGACGCATTTATTGCAACTAAACGGACAATGGTGGGGTTTACCCACAGGACGGACTATCGATTTGACCAGTCATCCAGTCATGGTATTGGCGCAGATACAAAAGGACAACGTGCTTCGATATTTTAACAGATGTCTCAATTTCATTCGTATCAAGAACTATGTGGTGTTCTTTTATCAGTTCAGACAAGACTTCGGGCAGGTTTTGCTTAACGCTTTCGTTAGACAGTTCTACAAAATCTTCAAAATTTTTCACTGGTTTTCACCCCTTTCTAGGAGATTATACCACAGGACATCAAATCAACAAAGGCGTTACCGGCCGTGCCCTACTTGAATCTTCACGGTTGGCGTTTCATCGAGTTTGACCTCCCAACGAGATAATCCAAGCTGACGTCGAAGTAGTCGGCGAGGGCGATGAGAACCGAGGTTGACGGTTCACGCTCACCATACTCGTACCTCTGATAAGTTCGCAGAGAAAGCCCCGCAGCTTTAGCAATATCTTTTTGCAACACATTTCGGGCGAGCTTCAATTCCTCTAATCGTTCAGTCAGGCTGGCCATAATAACACCTCTTGATGTGACCGAACGGACATGCTATTATATGAGCATGACATGACCGAACGGACATGTTAAATTTAAAGGAGTGGACGGTTTTGAAAACTGATTTGCGGTTGCGACGCGAAAAAAAAGGCTTGACGCAAGTAGAAGTTGCGAGTAGAGCCAAAATAAACGAACGGCAATACATCCGATATGAGCAAGGTACACGCATCCCACGGGCAGACATCGCACTCCGTATAGCTCACGTATTAGGTACTACGGTAGAAAAGCTCTTCGGGGCGGCAATCCCGGAAACAACAAAACAGACGAACGGCAATTCGGCTATGGAGTAGCACTTTATTTATACCACAAAGGGTTAGGTTTGACCACCTACCCCACCGACATAAGCGCATTAGAGAAAGGAGAGGCCCATGAAAATCTCAAAAGTCAGGAAAAAGGCCGAGGCAGGGCTCGCCCTCACGACCTATGAAGTTGCAATGCTTATGGGCGTATGCCACAAAACGGTGATCAACTATGAAAAGCGCGGGCTTGTGCCGGACTGCGTAACACCAACCGGCCAGCGTCGATATTGGCCGGAAACCGTAGATAGATTTATGGACAAGAT
>JAJDHT010000009.1 GCA_030266325.1 Ruminococcaceae bacterium OttesenSCG-928-I18 | reverse complement strand
GCCCCAGTATCCCCACCGGACTGCCCGAAAAGGGCAACAAGCGCAAGGCTGAGCAAAAACTGAACGAGGTTCGCTGTAGTTATCAAATTCCCCAGGAGGCCGAGCTGAGCGCGGATATGCTCTTCTCGGATTACCTCACAGAGTGGCTGGACATCGTCAAGGTGCGCATTAAGCCCGCCACCCACGCATCCTATTCGAGCATAGTAAACAGCATCTTACCCTATTTTAAGCAAAAAAAGATGACGCTGCGGGGATTGGAGCCACGGCATCTGCAGAGTTTCTATACCGAAAAGCTCAAAGTCGTCAAGCCCAACACCGTCATCCACTACCACGCCGTCATCCATCAGGCGCTGAAGTACGCCGTGAAAACCGAGATGATACTCAGCAACATGGCGGAGAAAGTTGACCGCCCCAAGAAAAATGACTTTTCGCCCAGCTTTTATGATGCGAATGAAATGGTGGCGCTGTTTGAGGCGTTGAGAGGTCACAAGCTGGAGCTGCCGGTGCTGGTGGGTGCATTTTACGGCATGCGCCGCAGCGAGGTGCTTGGCCTTCGCTGGGACGCTATCGACTTCGAGCGGGACACCCTCACCATTAAGCATACGGTAACCAGCTTTCGCATCGATGGTAAGAAGGTTCAGTATGCGCAGGATTCAGCAAAAACCAAATCCAGTATGCGCACCTTGCCGCTGGTGGGCAAGTTCCGGGAGTATTTCCTGCAGGTGAAGCAAGCGCAGGCGTTTAACAAAAAGGTGTGCGGCAGGGCCTACAGCAAGCAGTACGACGGCTACGTTTTTGTGGATGAAATGGGTGAACTGATGAAGCCGAGCTACCTGACAGAGGAATTTCCAAGGCTTCTGCAAAAGCACGGGCTGCGGCGCATACGCTTTCACGACCTGCGTCATAGTTGTGCCTCACTGCTACTAGCAAACGGCGTTCCCATGAAGCAGATACAAGACTGGCTCGGCCACAGCGATTTTTCTACGACGGCAAATATCTACGCCCACCTGGACTACTCCTCGAAAATATCCTCGGCGCAGGCCATGGAGCGGGGAATCGCGCTGCCGGACAGCCCCGGCTTTGGCAGTAAATGGGCGGCGCTTGAGGGCGAGAGTGGATAGCAAAAGGTTCTGCCCAAATGGGCAGAACCTACATAGAAAAGCGAAAGTAGGGCGGCCTGGGTGCAAACAAAAAACGCGCCCCCAGCAAAAAGCTGAAAGCGCGCATGGGGTGCAGCGTTACGCTGCAATGGCGGAGGGATAGGGATTCGAACCCTAGGTGGGTTGCCCCACACGACATTTCGAGTGTCGCACCTTCGACCTCTCGGACATCCCTCCGAATTTATCTGAAACTAAAGTTGCCGGGAAAAAGGGCAGAACTTTAGGGCGGAACTGCAAAAATAATGCACCTAAAATACCATAATAATTCGCGTAGATATTATAAAAATTATCGCTGTAACGGCCAAATTATGGTGCGGTTTCGAGTGCAGCTCGTTATGACCACTTCGATACTCCTCCGAGTGTAGAATGTTCAGTTTTTTGGCGGAGACAACATGTCATTAAATGCGTCCCGTCATGACCAAATGCTGGTCAGCAAGGCATTCTGGTGTAGATCTATGTGCCATCGGGCAAGACCGTTTTGCAAAGGGGTTAGCTGGTACGTTGTGTCGACTTTTGGGCGAGATACCCCTGCGGCAGGACAGGATATTCAATCCGCTGGGGGGATGAAACGGTTCCGATCCAGATAATACAAAAAGAGCAGAGAACCATCGTGGGGTTTGCTTTATTATTATGGTTGATACAAGGTATATTGCAGGAAAATCCAGCAGACTGCGCCACTTGGCATATCGATTATTATACATTGATTTCATCTGTGACGCAACCCTGCTCTTGAAGGCAAATTTCCAGGTATTGATCTTTTCAATATATCTTCCATTTTATAAACTAATCTGGTACAATAAGCATTGCTTGCATATCAATTATGTGAAAGGTGGAAAAAAATGAAAAAAGCGATGTCTCTTTTACTGGTGACCTTGTTTGCTTCTCTGGCTTTTAGCGCTTGTGGCGGAAGTGATTCTTCGTCTCAAGCCGCCCCTTCTTCTAAACCTCCCGCGTCGCAGCCCCCTGCGTCCCAAGCGCCCGCTTCTCAGGCTCCGGCGTCTCAAGCGCCTGCTGCCCAAGACGCTGCCGCAGCCCCAGAGGAAACCTACTCTTTAGACTTCACGCTGTACAATTTTAGTAATGCAGATTTGGTCGACATCCGGCTCTCAAGCTCCGAAGAAACAACTTTCGGGGAAAACCTGCTTCAACCTGGCTATGTATTAGGAAATGAAAGCTATGTCGATATCGTGTTTGACTCTACTGCACCCGCAGGCACAACCTTCGATATGTACACGCTGGATTCAGACGGGGACGAATACGAATACTACGAAATACCGCTTACTCAAATCACAGACCTGTACCTCTACGTCGAGTTCTATGATGACGGCACTTACAACAACTATTACGAATATGAATAAATGTTGCCCCGTGGCTATTGCCACAGGGCAGGTGTCACAATAAGATGCTTCTATCAGGGAGAACCCCTGCGACTTTGTGTCGATAATACAATATTTATTCAACTCCTCTGCGGTGACTGCTGCGGGGGAGTTTTATTCCCCATTAGTGGGGTCCTAATACACCGCCTCTTGGGGCGGACTTGTGGGTCTGTGGTGCCGATCCCCCGTAGCCCAGCTGCGGGCAGTGTGCATTATGATGCGCTTTGACATGATAAAAGGGCCACACGTGTCAGTATGGCCTTGGGCATCCGCTTGTGTGGCTACCAAAATTCAACAATGGCCCGTGCGGTGCGTGTCATCCCCGATTTGATAGCCTCAAATTTTTCATCCTGCGTACTGTCTTTGCCGCCGCCCGCCACAGAGGCCAGATCGTCGTCGGAAAGATCCTCATTCGCGTTATTCAGAAAAATATCCGCCAGGATGTCCAATAATTCGTCACTCTCCGCGTCAATGCCATGGTTGGCAAACAGTGTTTTTACCTCAGCGGCGCTGTTTGTAGTGGAAAGTTGTTCAAAGAAGTCCTTGTTTTTCATCAGTTCGGTAATTTTTTCTCTCATAAGGCCCTCCCTACATGATGGGTATTTTTCTGGCAACTCTGTATACACGACAAATGAAATAGTGTTACACCTTCGCTGTAGTAATGAAGCGTCTTTTCGAAGTAAGCGATGGGTATCGCGCTTTGGGAACCCTGTCTGCGGCGGAGTTGCGAGATAATAGATCTGATCGTACTGTCACATAGTGGCAAAAAATTGCCGCCTCTATTGAAGCGGCCGCAAGCATTTAATTTTCTCAAACAAAACCAGCGCTGTAAAAACTCAAGCCAATTCATCTCCGAGGGTTTCCTCCTTTCTTATGTTTTGTTCAGACGGTTTTGGGAATGAGTGTTTTTCTTTTCTGTCTCTGTATACACGGTAGAGATGATTGCGTTACAACCCAATTTGTGCCTCTTCGCAATATGAGTCGTCTGCCTCAGCACATAGAATGTGTTCGTTTACAATTGATAGGTGAAAGAAAAAAGAAAGACTTACTCAAAAGTGATAACGCCACGTTGTCAAAAAGTATGCCGGAAGCGGCAATTCAAGCCGCATGGTGCTATCCATTCGGCCTTCATGCCTCATCTCTTGTTAAAGCCGCCTAAAGGCTGGTTTCGTCAATGGCGTACTTCACCTCGACCCAGTCGCTCATGAAGTAGGTGTCGACACCCTCCGGCAGCACCCAGTTCACGCTGACGTTGCGCGGCTGAAGGTACCCATTCTGCTCCTTGTAATCGCCATAGGTCACAACCCAGGGCACAAGTGAGCTTCCCTTTCCATTCTCGTCCATGTACCTGTCGTCTGTGTCAAAGCGGAAAATTTTGCCGCTGCTGTCAAATGAGAATCTGCCTTTTGCCGAAACGCCTTTCCATGAAATCTCACCTTCAACGGTGTGTTCGTCAATTGTTTTCCATCCCACACAGTCCTGTAAAAATAGGGAGGGCATATAGACGGCGTCCGCCAGTGCCGTTATCAGCTGGCCCTGGTCCACTTCAGCCCCGGTGGCCCGGAAAAGCTGAAACCGTTTGGCCAGCATACCCGTCATGGAGCCAAACCCGTCCAGCACGCTGTCTTTGGCCTGGAAGGGAATGCCCACTATCCGACCCGACAGGAAGGCGTGGCGGTCCGGCCGTGGGGCGAAATTCACCTGCATAAACTGTATGGGGATGGGCTTTTTGCCCGCAGACATACGGAATTTTGTGTTGTGAAACCGCAGCAGCATATTGTCCATGAGGGGCTTTCCCATATAACCCCCATTGACGATGTGCTGCCGAAGTGGGGCAGGCAGTGGTGCAATGTTTTCTTCTGTGAAAGTACGCTGTGACTCTTCGGGCGCGTTCATGTCCGCCAACGAGGCTTTTACATCGGCCAGGTATTGCTTCCACAGCCTGCCGCCGGGCACGGCAAGGTATATGATTACGGCGGCCAGTACCAGCAGCCCAAGAATAACCCAAAGCATATCTTTCACCTGTTTCTTTTTCATGCCCACGCATCCAAACCATAGTATACCACAAACCGATCTCAGGCCATCGTGGCACACCACGCCGAGCGCGAGCACGGCATAAAAACGCAGCGCGTGACGATACACTACAGCGCCGTCGCCCCCTTTGAATCGCCGGATTGGAACAAAATGCCAAAGTTACTAATCTACATTAAAACGCGAAAAGAAGTAGCGTTAAGCTACTCCACTTTCGCAAAAGCTGTAAAAAAAAAGAGAGTGTCCTTACAAGACCTCTCAGGTCCTATAAGGACACTCCGCATGGTCGGAGTGGCGAGACTTGAACTCGCGGCCTCTGCGTCCCGAACGCAGCGCGCTACCAGCTGCGCTACACCCCGATAAAAAGGCACTGTGTACACTTCTTGTGCATTCCCACAGTGCCCTTGGTTGCGGAACTAGGATTCGAACCCAGACAAACAGAGTCAGAGTCTGCCGTGCTACCATTACACAATTCCGCAACGCCAACGCAGAGTTAATTATAACGGCTCAAAAGCCCAATGTCAAGATTTCGTGCGGGGTATATGCCCTTTCTTTTTTCAGTCGAACCTGACATAGCGCTGTCCGGTTGACAAAGTGGGGTGGAGGGCATACGATAAAGTAAGAGAAAGGCACCACAGGACATAGGCAGGGGGAGACGGCTGTGAAAAAAAGAGTGGGGATTTTAACGGCAGGGGGAGATTGTCCGGGCCTGAACGCCACCATCCGCGGTGTTGCGAAAGCGCTCTACCAGCGCATGGAGAGCAGCGTCGAAATCGTCGGCATACGCAACGGGTTTTCGGGTTTGATCCATTGCGATTACATGGAGATGGAGGACAGTGATTTCTCCAACCTCCTCACCCGCGGCGGCACCATCCTGGGTACGGCGCGCACCCCTTTCAAAATGATGCGTGTCGTCGAAGAGGATGGCATCGACAAGCTTGCCAACATGAAGAACAACTACGCCAAAATCGGGCTCGACGCCCTGCTCTGCCTCGGCGGGAACGGCACCCATAAAACGGCCCATCTTCTCAGCGAGGAGGGGCTCAACGTCATCGGGCTGCCCAAAACCATCGACAACGATATCTGGGGCACCGACGTCACCTTCGGGTTTCATACGGCCGTCGATATTGCCACCGAGGTCATCGACCGTATCCACACCACCGCCTCCAGCCACCACCGCATCATGGTCATTGAACTCATGGGCAACAAGACGGGCTGGCTCACCTTGTACAGCGGCATTGCCGGCGGGGCCGATATCATTCTCATCCCGGAGATGCCCTACGATATGAACAACGTGGTAAAGGCCATCGAGGCGCGCAACGCCTCGGGCAAAAGCTTTTCCATCCTCGCCGTGGCCGAGGGCTGTTTCGACCTCGAGGAAAGCCGGATGAAACGCAAAGACTGGATGGAACAGCGAAAAAAGAACGGGTATACGAACGCCTCGGAGCGCATCACCCTCGAACTACCCCAGATTACCGGTTTCGAAACACGCCTTGCGGTGCCGGGGCACATCCAGCGCGGGGGCACCCCTTCCGCCTACGACCGCATCCTCGCCACCCAGTTCGGCACCTATGCGGCCCAGCTGGTCGAGAACGACCAATACGGCGTCACCGTCGCCATGAAGAACAACCTGATCGTCAGCAACCCGCTGGGCGAGGTGGCCGGCAAGACAAAACTTGTCACCGAGGACTGCGACCTCATCAGTGTGGCCAGACGCATGGGCCTCTCTCTGGGCTAGATTGCCAATCCGCCCGCTTTATACTATAATAGAGGTATACTGTATGGTTCCCCTTTGGCTTGTAGGGAAGGGGAGTGTATCTATCGCGTGGTTTATCGGGTAAAATTCATGTGCCCTCCCCCCGCCTTCGGCGGGGGGAGGGCACGGAACCTTTCTGTGTTTTTCAAAAAACCACACTTGGGACACACCCTGTGGAAGGGGAATCTTGACGAAAAAAGGAACCGGCAGCAAAGGAGCCGTTTATGGGTGAATACGAAGTCTCTTTGGGGCTGATCAAAAAGTCTCTGCACCTCGAAATCCATTATACCCCGCGTGAAATCGACGACATTATGATATCCACCCCCGAGGTAAACCGCCCGGGCTTCTTGCTGGCGGGTTATGAGGATTATTTCCAGCCCAACCGTGTCCAGATTCTCGGCAACGCCGAAATGGGGTATCTCAAAGGGCAGTCTTCAGAGATGCGGCATGTGCGTGTGCGGCAGCTGATGGCCGCAAGGCCGCCCGCCGTTGTCATCACACACGGCATGGAACCTTTTTCCGAGATGGAGGAATTCGCAAGGAAATATGAGGTGCCTGTCCTCGGCTCGGCCGAGTCCACAACGGCGTTTATGAACGGGGTGCTCTCCCTGCTCAGCGTCGAGCTTGCGCCCCGTGTCACCCGCCACGGTGTGCTTGTCGAGGTGTATGGCGAGGGGATACTGATCCTCGGTGAGTCGGGCGTCGGGAAAAGCGAGACGGCCGTCGAACTGCTCAAGCGCGGCCACCGACTCATCGCGGACGACGCGGTGGAGCTGCGCCGGGTCTCGAACCGCACCATTTTCGGCCAGGCGCCCGAAAACATCCGCCATTTCATCGAGCTGCGGGGCATCGGCATCATCAATGTCGGGCGCATCTTCGGCGCGGGCGCCGTCAAGAAGACCGAAAACATCGACCTCGTTGTCGAGCTGGAGCCCTGGGACAACAAGAAGAACTATAGCCGCACGGGGCTCGAAAACAACACCATGGACATCCTGGGGCTCAAAATCCCCCTCACGGTCATCCCGGTCATGCCCGGGCGGAACCTCGCTGTCATCATCGAGATCGCCGCCCTCAACAACCGCCAAAAGGCCATGGGGTACAATGCGGCACAGGAGCTGCTCAACCAGCTCGGCCTCACAAACGACATCACCGAGGCCAACGAGCACACACTCTAGAGAAAGAAGGTCACCTTTTCCTGCATGGATATCGTAGCCGACCTGCACACCCACACCCTCGCCTCCAGCCATGCCTTCTCCACCTTGAATGAGATGGTTGAAAAGGCACGTTGCCTGGGTTACCGCGCCATGGCCGTCACAGATCACGGCAAGGCACTGCCCGACTCCCCGCACGAGTGGTATTTTCACAACATCACAAGTCTGCCCACCGTTCTCGAGGACGGCTTTGTTTTGCTCAAAGGGGCCGAGGCCAACCCCATCGGCAGAAATGGGGATCTCGATATGGAAGACGAAATCCTCAAAAGCCTCGACTGGGTCATCGCCGCGTTGCACTCGAAATGTATCTCCCCGCTTTCCTTTGAAGATGCCACACAGCTGTGGCTGCAGGTGGCACAGCACCCCTATGTGGATATGATCGGCCACCCGGAAGAGGGCCGCTGGAAGTTTGATTACGAACGTGTCGTGCCGGTTTTCAAGCAAAACAATAAAATTGTCGAGCTCAACGGCAATTCTCCCGTCGCGCGTAAGGGAAACGAGCGAAATCTGCGGGAATTGCTGTTGTGCTGCAAAAAATACGGCGCCAAAATCGCCGTCAACTCCGATGCGCACTCCACATATAACATGGGCCAACTCGGCTGGGCCTTTGCCCTGCTCGAAGAACTTGCCTTTCCCGAAGAGCTCATTGTCAACACTTCGTTTTCGCGCTTCCATGAGGAGCTTGTCCTGCATGGCCGGCCCGTCGCAAGCCGGTTTTCGCCCTGATGGCGTCCCGCAGTGAACCGCAGGGCCTTTGCCGGGCACTGCACGGGGCGCGTTTGACAGTAAAATAGTATAGATAGGTGGACCAATCATATATGTGGGCCTTTGAAGCAGTCGCCAAAGCATTGGGGGAGGCGGACGTCCTCTTTCGCCGGGAGGAGCCGCTCTCCAAACACACCAGTTTCAAAATCGGCGGTCCCGCCGCCTTTTTTTGTCTTCCGGACACCCCCGAAAAACTCCACCGCTGCATAAAAATCGCGCGGCAGGCCTCCATACCCTCTTTTATTTTGGGCAAAGGCAGCAACCTTCTCTTTTTGGATGAGGGTTACCGGGGCATGATCCTGCGTCCCGAGGGCGGGGCTTTCAGCGAGATACAGGTCTGCGGCGATGGCCTTTCCGCGGGTGCCGCCGTGCCGCTTTCAGCCCTATGCAGAAAGGCCCTCGAGCAGGAGTACACCGGTCTCGAGTTTGCCTACGGTATCCCCGGCGGGGTGGGGGGGGGCGGTCTTCATGAATGCGGGCGCCTATGGCGGGGAAATCGCCGATGTGCTCGAGAGCGTCACTTACCTCGACGAGAAGGGAAACATGACCACCGCCCCTGCGGGGAATCTGGGCCTTGGGTACCGCTGTTCCCTCTTCCAGGAAAAGCCCTGGGTCATCCTCTCGGCGGCCTTTCGGCTGCGGAAAGGGCAGGGGTGGGAAATCAAGGCCCTCATGGAAGACAACATGCAAAAACGCGAGGAAAAACAGCCGCTGCACCTGCCCAGCGCGGGCAGTGCGTTCAAAAGGCCCACAGGTGCCTTCGCCGGCGCGCTCATCGAGCAATGCGGCCTTCGCGGGGCGCGTGTGGGCAATGCCCAGGTCAGCGAAAAACACTGTGGTTTCATCGTAAACCTCGGCGGCGCCACCTGTGCCGATATCCTGGCGCTCGCGCGGCTCGTCACCGAAACCGTCCACAAAAAAACGGGCTATCTGCTCGAAAAAGAAATTCGCGTGGTGGATAGCGAAACCGGCAGGGCGTGATACGGGGAACACTATGAGTTTTTCTAAACAGGTCAAACAGGAGATCACCCGGCGGGACATTCTGCGCCCCTGCTGTGCCATGGCCGCCGCCTACGGCGTCGCCTGTTTTTCAAAGTATTTCGATACAAAAGGCCTCATCCTGCACACCGAGCGTGCCTTCGTCGCCCGCTGGGCGAAACAGGTCTATGCCAACGTGGGTGTCGAGGGTAAGGTTTTCGTGCGTGGGGAAGGCGCCACGAGTTATGAGTTTGCCGTCAAAGACCCCTTCGAGACGGAGAAAATGCTCGCGCTGTTTGGCCACAGCGGAGACGAGACCAGTCTGCGCATCCGAAGGGAAAATCTTCTTTGCAGCGAGTGTTTCTCCCACTTCATGGCGGCGGCCTTCCTCTGCTGCGGCACCGTAGTCACGCCCGAAAAGGGGTACAGTCTCGAATTTCTCACCCCGCGCTACAGCCTCTCACAGGATTTTGAAGCGTTGCTGCGCGAACACGGTTTTGCCCCGGGCCGCGCGGTACGCAAGGGTGCAAACCTCCTCTATTTCCGCGCCAGCGAGAAAATCGAGGACCTGCTCACCACCATGGGCGCGCCCGGCAGTGCGCTCGAAATCATGCAGCAGAAGGTCTACCGCGATTTCCGCAACCGGGCCAACCGGATCACCAACTGTGAGACCGCCAACATTGACAAGATCGTCGCGGCAGGCCGTGACACCTTGCAGGCCATCGCTGTGCTCGAGGAAAAAGGCGCGCTGGACAGCCTGCCGGAAGCGCTGCGCCAGGCCGCGGCTTTGCGCCGGCAAAACCCCGACCTCTCCCTTGCGGAGCTCGCGGCCAAAAGCGACCCGCCCCTCTCCAAATCCGGCCTCTCCCACCGTTTCAAAAAACTGCGGGAGAAGGCGGAAACCATCCAAAAGCAGCAGCGTGTTTCCCATAGCAACTGAGAGAGAGTACACAATGGCCGAAACGTCTTTTGTCCATCTTCATCTGCACACCGAGTACAGCCTGCTCGACGGCGCCTGCCGTATCGAGCCCCTCCTCGACCGCATTGAGGAACTCGGCCAGAGCGCCGTGGCCATCACCGACCACGGGGTGATGTTCGGCTGCGTCGATTTCTATAAAGCGGCAAAAAATCGGGGCATCAAACCCATCATCGGCTGCGAAGTATACCTCGCCAACCGCACCCGGCACGACAAGGTCGCCCATATGGACGGCAACCACCACCTTGTCCTGCTATGCAAAAACGAGACGGGTTATCGCAACCTGATCCGCCTAGTCTCCCAGGGGTTCATTGAGGGTTTTTACTCAAAACCTCGCGTAGACAAAGAACTTTTGCAGCAACACCACGAAGGCCTCATCTGTCTTTCCGCCTGCCTGGCAGGTGAAATCCCCCAAAAGCTGCTCGCCGGGCGGTACGAAGAAGCGCTCGACACCGCGCTGTGGTTCGAGGGGCTTTTCGGAAAGGGGAATTACTATATCGAGCTGCAGGATCACGGCCTTGCTGACCAGCGCACCGTGCTTCCCCAGCTCGTCCGCCTCTCCAAAGAGAGCGGCATCCCGCTCGTGGCCACCAACGACGCCCACTACCTGCGCCGGGAAGACTCCACGATGCAGCGCATCCTCATCTGCATCCAAACCCAGAAAACGGTCAACGACGAAGACAAGCTCGAGTTCGAAACCGACGAATTCTATGTCAAGAGCACCGAGGAGATGGCCACACTCTTTTCCTCTTGGCCCGAAGCCTGCGAAAACACGGCCAAAATTGCGGAGATGTGCAATTTCGACTACGAGTTCGGCGTCACCAAACTGCCCGCGTTCGAGGCGCCCGGGGGCCAGGACAACGAGGCTTATTTTCGCGCCCTCTGCGAAGAGGGCCTGACCCGCCGCTATGGGGCACAGCCCTCCGCCGAAGTGCGCGACCGCCTCGAATACGAAATCTCGGTGATCAGCCGCATGGGGTACACGAACTACTATCTCATTGTGGCCGATTTTATCCGCTTCGCGCGGGAAAAGGGCATCCCCGTGGGCCCCGGACGGGGCAGCGGTGCGGGCAGCCTCGCGGCCTACTGCATGGGCATCACGGGAATCGACCCCATCCGCTACAACCTGCTGTTCGAGCGCTTTTTAAACCCCGAGCGCATCTCCATGCCCGACTTTGACATCGACTTCTGCTATGAGCGCCGTGGGGAAGTCATCGACTACGTCATTCATAAATACGGCGAAGACCATGTCGCACAGATCATCACTTTCGGCACCATGGCGGCCCGTGCCGCCATCCGCGACGTGGGCCGCGTCCTCGATATCCCCTATCAAAAGGTCGATTCTGTGGCGAAACTCGTGCCCATGGAACTCAAGATGACCCTGAAAAGGGCCCTCTCCGTTTCAAAACCACTCGCCGAAGCCTGCGAAAACGACCCCGAGGTCAAAGAGCTGATCGACATCGCGCAGAAGATCGAAGGTATGCCACGGCACACCTCCACACATGCGGCCGGCGTCGTCATCACACCCGCGCCTGCCTGTGAATACGTCCCTCTCTCCACAAACGACGGCGCCATCGTCACCCAGTTTTCCATGAATACCATCGAAGAGCTCGGCCTGCTCAAGATGGATTTCCTCGGCCTGCGCACCTTGACAGTCATCTCAGATGCCGAAAAAATGGTGCAAAAGCAGCAGCCTGGTTTTTCTGTAGAGGCCCTTACCCTGGACGCCCCCAAGGTGTACGAGCTGCTCTCGGCCGGGGATACCGACGGCGTGTTCCAGCTGGAGAGCGGCGGGATGAAACAGACCCTGACAGGGCTGAAACCACGAAATTTCGAGGATATCATTGCCCTGATCTCGCTCTATCGCCCCGGTCCGATGGACTCGATCCCCCTGTATATCCGCAACCGGCACAACCCGGAACTTGTGCGTTACAGCACCGAAAAGTTGGCCCCTATCCTCGACGTCACCTACGGCTGCATCGTCTATCAGGAGCAGGTGATGCAGATCTTCCGTGAGCTGGCGGGGTTCTCCTACGGCCAGGCGGACCTTGTTCGCCGTGCGATGAGCAAGAAAAAACACGACGTCATGGAAAAACAACGCTCCGTTTTCATCCACGGCAGCACCGAGCCCGGCAGTGAATGCCCCGGCTGCGTGGCCAACGGCATCCCCGAGGACGTGGCGAACAAAATCTTTGAAGACATGAGCAGTTTCGCCTCCTACGCCTTCAATAAATCCCACGCGGCAGCCTACGCCATCGTGGCCTATCAAACGGCTTATCTAAAATACCACCACCCGAAGGAATTTATGGCCGCCCTCATGACCAGCGTGCTCGACTTCACGGGCAAAGTCATCGCCTATATTGCCGAAAGTGAGCGCATGGGTATCCACGTGTTACCGCCCGATATCAACGCAAGCGAGGCCGGGTTTACCGTGCAGGGAAACCACATTCGCTATGGCCTGCTTGCGCTCAAAAATGTGGGCCGGCATCTCATCGACACCGCCGTGAAACTCCGCGCCCAGGACGGCCCCTACCACTCGCTCTATGATTTTTGCCGCCGCATCAGTGTCAGTGGGGCCGAGGTAAACAAACGTGCCATAGAAAGTTTTATCAAAAGTGGTGCTTTCGATAACATCGAGCAAAATCGCCGCTCGATGATCCTTTCGGTTGAGGGGATTTTAAAAAGTGTCGAAAACGACCGCAAGAACAACCTCGAAGGGCAGCTCAACCTGTTCGAAACAACCTCGGCTCCGGCCGAGCTCAACCGGTATCGCATGCCCGACTGCGAGGAGTACGACAAGGACGTCCTGCTACAGCAGGAGAAGGAAGTAAGCGGCCTGTTCCTCTCGGGCCACCCGCTCGAAAAGTATCGTGAGGTCATCCGTCAGATGGGCAGCCACAACATTCAAACCCTCACCTCTGAGGAGGGGGAAAGCATGGACGGGCAAAAGGTAGCCCTGGTTTGCATCATTGTAAAGGTGAAGTACTATACAACAAAATCAAATGATATGATGGCTTTTGCGACCGTGGAAGATCTAACCGGGGGGATGGAGGCCCTCATTTTCCCCAAAACACTGATGGATGCGGGCGACCTTGTTCGGGAGAACAGCGCGGTCATATTAAAAGGACGGATCTCTGTAAAAGAGGAAGAGGAACCCAAGCTCATTGTGGACGAGGTGCTCTCGGCCGACACAGGCAGGGCGGCCAAAGTCACAAAGCTCGCCAAAGACCCGAAGGCCGGACTCTATATCAAGGTTCCCTCCCGCGAGAGCGAGCAGTATCACATGGCGGAAAATCTTTTTCAGATTTTCGAGGGAGATTTCCCAGTCTTTGTCCGTTTCGCAGATTCCGGGAAGATGCTGCGTGCGCCCCAAAGCATGTGGACCCTTCATAACGACACGCTCTTGCGGGAACTCAAGGCGGCGCTAGGGGAGGAAAATGTGGCGGTAAGAGGTTGATATCAGTTGAGAGCGTACTCAACGTGTTGTATTTTCGGGCCAGTTTGTGTAAGATGATAATAACTTTCTGTGGAGGGATGAACGATGGCGGAACAAGAGATTCGAAAAATTGGCGTCTTGACCAGTGGCGGGGATGCGCCGGGCATGAATGCAGCCATAAGGGCCGTCGTCCGTTCGGCCCTGAGCAAAAACATGAAGGTCTATGGTGTGCACCACGGGTATAATGGGCTGCTCGAAGACGATATCGAGGAGATGCACATCCGCAGTGTATCCGAAATCATCCACCGTGGGGGCACCGTCCTGTATACGGCGCGCAGCCCCGAGTTTTTGACCCTGCAAGGCCAGCAGACGGCCGCGGCCAACTGCCGCAAACACGGCATCGAAGCCATGGTCATCATCGGAGGCGATGGCTCGTTCCGCGGGGCCAAAGATCTCTCGGCGCAGGAAGTTCCCTGCGTCTGTATCCCCGGCACCATCGACAACGACATCGCCTGCACAGACTACACAATAGGGTACGATACAGCGATGAATACAGCCCTCGAAATGGTCGATAAACTCCGTGACACCATGCTCAGCCACGACCGTTGCAGCGTCGTCGAGGTCATGGGCCACCGCGCGGGCTACATCGCCGCCAACATCGGCCTTGCCGTGGGGGCTCTGGTCACCGTCGTGCCGGAAAAACCCCTCGATGTTGACAAAGATATCGTGTCCAAAATGAAATTCACAAAAAAAATGGGAAAAAAGCACTTCATTATCATCGTGGCGGAAGGCGCAGGCAGCGCCGAACAAATGGCCAAAGAAATCGAAGAAAAATCCGGCATTGAGGCCCGTCCCACGGTGCTTGGCCACGTCCAGCGCGGCGGTGCCCCCACCGTGCGGGACCGCGTCGCGGCCACCCGTTTTGGATACCAGGCCGTCGAGCTACTCAGCAAAGGAATCACAGACAGAGTCATCGGTCTGCGCGCCGATGATTTGGTGGATTTCGATATAGATGAGGCGCTTTCCATGAAAAAATCGCTCGATCTTTCGCTGCTTGATATCAATGCAACCCTTTCCGTCTAAGCCCTATTTTGCTGCTTGTCTCTGGCGGGACAGGCAGTTTTTGCGCCCATTTATAGAAATAATCGTCTATTTTTTGTGGCTGCAAAGAAAGTTAGCTAAAAATCAGGCAAAAAACATATAAAAATATGTGGAGGTTTGCATGCAGTACAGCGAGGCAAAGAAAAAAGCGGAGGAACTCAGAAAAAAAATAGAAAAAAATGCGGACCTCTATTACAACAAAGACGCACCACGGCTCTCCGATTATGAGTATGACGCTCTTGTCAGAGAACTAAAAGACATAGAAACGCATTATCCAGAGCTCTCCACCCCCGATTCTCCCACACAGAAAGTTCTCGGGGCCCCTTCCGGCCGTTTTCCAAAAGTCACCCACACAGTCAAGATGGAGAGCCTGCAGGATGCCTTCAGTGAAGAGGAAATACGCGATTTCGACAAGAGGGTAAAAACCTCTTTCCCTGACGTATCCTATGTGGTAGAGGCAAAAATTGACGGTTTGTCCGTCAGTTTGGAATATCGCAACGGCGTTTTTACGCGTGGCTCCACTCGCGGCGACGGTGTGGTGGGGGAAGACGTGACGGAGAACTTGCGAACCATCAAAGATATTCCCAAAACCCTACCGGAGGCTCTTCCGTTTCTGGAGGTGCGGGGCGAAGTCTATATGCCAAAAGAAGCCTTCGCAAAACTGGTTGGCCTGCACCAGCAAGAGGGGAAACCTCTGCCCAAAAACCCCCGCAATGCCGCGGCAGGAAGTTTGCGCCAAAAGGATCCAAACATTACAAAAACGCGTGGATTGTCGGTGTTTGTCTTCAATGTTCAGCAAATCGAGGGAAAAACACTACACAGCCATAAAGAAAGCCTAGATTATCTTGCGGGCTTGGGCTTCCCCGTCAGCCCGCGTCATGCACTCTATCGTTCGATAGAAGAGGTCCTTGTAGAGATACAGAAGATCGGAACCATTCGAGAAAATTTTTCTTTTGATATCGACGGTTCTGTGGTAAAGGTGGACGACTTTACCCAAAGAGAAACGCTGGGAAGCACCAGTAAACATCCTCGATGGGCCATCGCTTTTAAGTACCCACCCGAAGAAAAGACCGCAGAGCTTGAGGAAATAGATGTTTCGGTGGGCCGAACGGGTGTTTTGACCCCAACCGCGGTGTTTACGCCGATTCTACTGTCGGGAAGCACGGTTTCTCGTGCCATTTTGCATAACCAAGATTACATCAATGAGCTCCAATTGAGTGTGGGAGACGACATCCTGGTACGAAAAGCCGGTGATATCATCCCAGAAGTGGTTGCTGTCACGAAGCACAGGGAGAAAAACCCTCTATTTCAAATGCCCAAAAACTGCCCCTCCTGTGGGGAGCCGGTTGTCAGGCTACCCGAAGAAGTCGCGCTGCGGTGCCAAAATCCAGAATGCCCAGCCCAAACCTTACGCAACCTGATTCATTTTGCCAGCCGTGGTGCCATGGACATCGAAGGCATGGGGGAGGCCGTATGTGCTCAATTGAGTGCGAAAGGGTTCGTTCACGACGTGGCGGGAATCTACGAGCTCTCCCGCGAACAGATCGCAAGCCTTGAAAACTTCAAAGAAAAATCGACAAATAACCTTATAGACGCGATAGAACGTTCTAAATCGAATAACCTCAACCGCCTGCTCTACGGTTTGGGGATTCGCAACATCGGAGAAAAGGCCGCCGACCTGCTCGCCGCCACCTTTGAATCGATGCACGCCATCCAGGCGGCGTCTGAAGAGCAGCTCTCATCTATCGAAGGATATGGCGAAGTTATGTCAAAAAGTGTCGTTGATTTTTTCAGACGTCCGGGCACCAAAGATGTCATCCACAGGCTAGAAAAGGCCGGAGTCAATATGTACCACACAAGTCAAAAACAGAGCAATATATTTAATGATAATACGTTTGTAATCACTGGCACCCTGTCCACCTTGTCACGAAAGGAGGCGGAAGAGTTGATCATTCAAAATGGCGGAAAGACGTCATCTTCTGTAAGTAAGAAAACAAATTATGTGTTGGCCGGTGAGGCCGCCGGCTCTAAGCTAAATAAGGCGAGGGAGATGGGTGTACCTGTTCTGGAGGAAGCCGAGTTTCTCCACATGATAAATGGCTAAAAAACACCATTAAATCGATATAAATGTTTTACATAGATACGGCTTATATTTCATACCGGAAAAGATGTTGGATTCAAGGAAGAGATATGCGTTATAGTGAAAATTGTTGAAGTCATATCTGTGAAGGACTGTAAGAACTAGAAGTCTTGGGATTTTGGGAGAGGCGCCCATTTAGAAAGTAAGTGTCTCATTGATGAGGCCGGCGCTACCTACAAAACTAATTTTGACAGAAATCATAAATTGTGTATATAACAAACATTATTTTTCTTAGCCCGTATTGGGAGAAGGTCACTATTTTGAAGACTTCAAGCGCTTACACCTGGATTCTTTATCTTTTTTTTAAATGGGGAAAGCAAAACAGAAGTGAATAGCTCTCACGATGGATATTGAAGAACAACCGGATCAAAGTGAAAACATGTTTTCTGGCAAGGTTGTTGCAGATAAAACATATTGTCCGTATCTCTTCAAAACCTCTTTCATTGAAACAATATAAGTATTTTTTTGTTAGTTATATTGCAAAAATGAATATAATAACATGATATATCCCATAAAATCTCATTATGTAGGCGAATAATGTCATATTTATTAAGCTTATTGTCAAATAATTATTTTTTGTTTTACTCATATTTGTTCTGTAAAACCAATATACCATGTTAAACATGCTCTATTAATCTTTCGTATAGGAGGAGTCAATGGGATGAAGTCTCTGTTTGAAACGGTTATTGGCCTTGAAATACATGCGGAACTGGCTACGAAAGAAAAACTGTTCTGTGGCTGTCAAAACCGTTTCGGCGCTCCGCCAAATACCCTTTGCTGTCCGGTTTGTCTTGGAAAGTCCGGCGCGCCTCCTCCTCACCTAAATATGCAGGCAGTTGAGTATGCCGTTATGCTCGGTCATGCTCTTAGCTGCAAAATTAACGAAACATCAAGTTTTGACCGCAAACACTACGAGTATCCAGACCTTCCCAAGGGGTACCAGATCACCCAATATCACACCCCGATCTGCCAAAATGGATATGTGGAATATCTGTTGGATGGAGAAAGACATAAGGTTCGGATCAACCGTATCCACATCGAAGAAGACGCGGGAAAAATCGTGCATGAGAGCCAATCTGGCCAGACCATCGTCGACCACAACCGTTGCGGGGTACCTCTCGTGGAGATTGTCACCGAACCCGATATGAGAAGCGCCGCACAGGCCAAGGCATGTATGGAAGCGGTAGCACAAATATTACGCTACCTCAAAATATCCGACCTGAAAATGGAAGAGGGAAGCCTGCGCGCCGATGTCAATGTTTCCGTTCGCCCGGTGGGCGGGGCGCTCGGCGCGCGCACCGAGATGAAAAACATAAACAGTTTCGGGGCGGTGGCAAGGGCCATAGAATATGAGGCGCAGAGACAGCGCGATCTCCTGGACAAAAAAGCACCTGTTTTTGAGGAAACTCGTCGCTGGGATGACCAAAAAAGACGGAATGAAGTGCTTCGGCAGAAGGAACAGGCGCGGGATTATCATTATATCCCTGAGCCCGACCTTGCCCCGTTGGTCCTCAAACCCTCCACGATTCAGTCACTAAAACACGGCCTTCCTGAGCTGCCCATGGCGCTGTTCGGACGGCTCCAGAAGCAGTATGACCTCTCTTCTTTACAGGCGTCGGTTTTGCTGCAAGACCCCGCGCTCGCCGCTTTTTTCGAGCAGTCCGCCGCTGCTTCCCCATGTGACGGGGGTCTGCTTGCCAACTGGCTCGTGGGTGAGGTGCAGCAGCATCTGCGCACTGCCAAAAAGAGCATTGAGGAAACATCCCTGCAGCCCGGACGTTTTTCACAATTGATCGAAATGGTAGAATCGGGAGAGATCACTTCCACCGTGGCCAAGGAAATCCTGCCACAGATGTTGCAATCCGGTGTCTCCGCCCGCACCTTGGTAAAAGCGCAAAATCTGGAACGTATAAGCGACGAAACGGAGATTGTTGCCCTCGTGGAGGGACTTTTGCAGGAAAATGCTTCGGCTGTGTCCGATTACCAAAAAGGAAAAGGGAAAGCACTTGGGTTTCTCGTGGGCCAGGGCATGAAAAAAAGCGGTGGTAGGGCCGACCCGGTCGCTCTTCGGGAGAGCATCGAGAAAGCCCTAGGTCAAGGCGGGCAGGCTCCGCTTGTGTAAGGGCCTCAGCCTGTGGTATACTTTTTTCTTAAGAAAACACAAATTGAGGCCTTTGGGCCTGTTTTGGAAGGAGGCACGGGTATGGATGGTGTCAGCTCCAATGCCGTAGAGGGCAGCCTGTTAATATCCAGCGATGCCATAGAAAAAATTGCGCGTCATGCCACATTGGAGGTAGAGGGGGTGGCCGACGTCCGTACACTGGGCAGCGCCACCGGCAGCCTGATGGGTGTGATCAGCGCGTCCAAGCCCATCATGGTGGAAATCAACAACGATGTTGCCGACGTAGAGGTGTCTATCGTTGTCTATTATGGGGTAAGCATCCCCGAAGTGAGCGAAGAAGTGCAAAAAAATGTGAAAAGCTCCATTCAGAACATGACAACTATTACCGTGGGCCGTGTGAATGTCACGGTGGTCGGTATTCTGCCGGGCGGGGAAGAATAGAGAGAATGGAAAAACCAAACCGCAGAAATGCGCGTGAAAACGCTTTTATCAGGCTTTTTGCGCTCGCCTTCCCAGGGGCTGGGCAGGATGATGTCCAGCAGGCCGAACTGGACGAGGAATATCCGCTGGATACATACATCCAGGCGTGTTTTTGTTATTGCGTCGAGCATCTGGAACAGATCGACAGCCTCATCCTTCCCAAGCTAAAAAGTTGGACGTTGGAGCGTTTGCCCAAGGTCAGCCTCACGATTTTGCGCCTGGCCACGGCAGAGTTGTTGTTTGGCGGGGAAGACGGGAAAGAAATGGACAGCATTGTGATCAATGAGGCCGTAGAGCTGGCCAAAAAGTATGGCGACGGGGAGGACTACCAGTTCATCAACGGCGTCTTGGGCAGTATTGTCAGGGAACAGAAAGCCGGCTCCTGAACGAAACCACCCGGCAAAGGGAAATCTGCAAAAGGCAGGCTGAACATGGTCGTCCTGGGCGTTGATACAAGTAACTATGCAACCTCCGTAGCGGTGGTGGACACGGGCCGCAGGGAGGTTGTTTGTGCGAAAAAACAGCCTCTCTCCGTACCTGAGGGGCAGGCAGGGCTGCGTCAATCGGATGCCCTGTTCCAGCACACAGTCGCTCTGCCCGGTCTTTTTGCCGAAATGGAGAAAGAAGGGGTTTTGCAGGGCATAGAAGCGGTATCCGTTTCAGAAAAACCACGTCCCCAAGAGTGTTCCTACATGCCTTGTTTTTTGGCAGGCGTCAATGCGGCGGCGGCCGTCTCCGCCGGCCTTGGCTGCCCCCTGTCCCGCACCACCCATCAGCAGGGCCATCTGGCCGCGGCCATGTTTGCCTCCGGCCGGGTAGATCTCTATGGTGAAGAAGAATTCTTCATTTTCCATTTTTCAGGCGGCACCACCGAGCTTCTGCGTGCCAGGGGTTTTTCGCGGGTGGAGGTGATAGGGGAGAGCCTAGACCTCTATGCGGGGCAAGCGGTGGACAGGCTGGGCCTCCGGCTGGGTTTTCCTTTCCCCGCGGGGGAAAAGGTGTCTCATCTGGCGGCACAGTGTGCAGAGCCGGTCGTTCCCAAACTCTCGATGCAAGGCGGTAACTGCCACCTTTCAGGCCTGCAAAACCAGTGTGAAACCCTGTTGAAAAAGGGGAAAGATCCCGCCTACGTGGCCAAGTACTGCCTGTTGGCCATCGCCGGCACGGCCCTTGAAATGTTGGCCTTTGCCCGCAATACATATGGACCTTTGCCGGTTCTCTGTGCGGGCGGTGTCATGGGCAGCCGGCTGATCCAAACCCACATGCGGCAGCGGGCAGAGGACGTCCATTTTGTCCCGCCGGCCTATTCCTCGGACAACGCCGTCGGAGTCGCATTTATCGCCGAAGGGGAGGCACCCCATGCCTAACATACTCGAAGTGTCCGCCTTAAACAGATATGTACGCTCCCTTTTTGAGGGTGACCCTTTTCTCAATGACATCGCGGTCAGGGGAGAAATCAGCAATTTTTACCGCAATCATAAGACAGGACATTGTTATTTCTCTCTTGTTGATGCCAAAAACAGTGTGAAAGCGGTTCTGTTTTCCAGAGAGGCACAGCGTCTTGGTTTTCGTCCTGCAGACGGCATGGATGTCGTGGCGCGCGGGCGGGTATCTCTGTACGAGCGCGACGGTGCCTATCAGCTTTACGTGGACGCCCTGTTCGAGCAGGGACAGGGTGAGCAAAAACTGGCCTTTGAACTGCTCAAGGAGAAACTGGCGGCCCAGGGTTTGTTTTCCCCAGATCACAAAAAACCCCTGCCACCCCTTGTGAATCGCATTGGCCTTGTCACTTCGAAGACCGGCGCGGCATTGCAGGATATACTCCAAGTGTCTCAAAGAAGAAATCCGTGTGTGTCTTTTCTGCTCGCACTTGTTTCGGTTCAGGGAGATTCTGCGGCGTCGGAAATCGCCGCCGCCCTCAAAGCAGTGGATGCCCTTGCGCTAGATGTGATCATTCTTGCACGCGGTGGCGGGGCGGCCGAGGACCTCAGCGCCTTTAACGATGAAAGAATAGTCAGGAGTATCTACGACGCAAAAACACCCGTGATCTCTGCGGTGGGGCACGAAATTGACTTTACCCTTGCTGATTTTGTGGCGGACATACGTGCTTCCACCCCTTCGGCTGCCGCGGAACTGGCGGTGGCCGATGTGCGCGAAAAGCTGCGCGCCAAAGAGATTCTATGCAGGGAAATCGGCAGGAATATTCATAAAAAGTGGAATCTATGCTATAATGAAATCCGTGGTTTCAGGCGGCATGCCTCCTTTGCCATGTTTCAAAACAAAATGTCCGGGTATTCCGCACAGCTTCGCCAGTTGTCACTCTCCATTGAAAGGGCACAGCACCAAAAACTCCAGGCGCTTGGCAAAGACCTGCAGGCTGCGGCCTTGTTGGCCGAGAGCCTCAACCCCTATGGGGTGTTGGCACGGGGGTATGCTGTGGTGGAGAAAGAGGGAAAAGCGTTGCGCAGTGCGAAAGAGACCCAAAAGGGCGACCTGTTGACCCTGCGCCTTGCCGACGGCAGCTTGCAAACCGAGGTGATGGAAGTATATCCCAGGGGGAAAGGGACGAAAGATGAGTAAAAAGGAAAAAACGATTGAGGAAATGATACAGGAATTACAGGATATCCTCGATGGTATTTCCTCTGAGGAAACCGACATCAATACCTCAATAAAAGAGTATGCAAAAGCTGCATCATTGATCGAAAAATGTCAGCAGAGATTATGCACGGCGAAGGTACAGATCGATGAAATCGACCAAAAGATGACACAACTGGGAGTGGACGATGAACTTTGAGCAGCAGCATCTCGCATATCAGAACCGCTGCAACAAAATATTAGAAGAAAAAGCCGGACAGTTATTCAAAAACGACTCTGATGTGTCTCGGGCTGCCTCCTACGCCCTCTTGGGCGGTGGTAAGCGTGTGCGGGGTGTTTTGGTTCTCGCCGTCTGCGACCTGCTGGAGGGCAATCCCGCTGCTGCAGAGGTTTTTGCCGCCGCGCTTGAGATGATCCACGCCTTTTCCCTTGTGCATGACGACCTGCCCTGTATGGACGACGACGATACACGCAGGGGGAAACCCTCGACCCACATCGCCTATGGGCAGGCCAACGCGCTTTTGGCGGGGGACCTGCTCGCGATTGAAGCATTCGAAGCCATTGCTGTGGCAAAAGACCTTTTGCCGCAGCAGTCGGTGCAAGGTACCGGCATCTTGGCCGCTGCGGCCGGTGCACGTGGTATGATCTACGGCCAGGAGCTCGACCTTCGCTTCGAGGGCCGAGCGGCGGATGAGAATGATATACGGCAGATCCAACGCTATAAAACGGGCGCCCTGCTCAGGGCGGCGGCACAGCTCGGCATCTGTGCGGCAGGTCAAACGCCCGAAAACAATGCCGCAATCACAAAGTATGCAGACAGTATTGGCATCACCTTTCAAATCGTTGACGACATACTCGATGTCTCTTCTACCGATGAGGTGCTTGGAAAACCTGTGGGAAGTGACAGGGAGCAGGGGAAAAGTACCTTCGTCTCCCTGTTTGGGCTCGATACTGCCCGCGGGGAGGTGGAACAGTTGACCCAGGAGGCAGCGAATACACTTGTGCAGGCATACGGCAAAAAAAGCGAATTTCTATGTGAATATGCAAATAATCTTGCAAATCGAATCCATTGAGGGAAATCCTTTCGGACGGGAAGGTCAATATGTTCAGGAATCTGTTTTTTAATAACTACCTGTTAATGCTGCCCATTGTCTCCTGGTGTGCGGCGCAGATTTGTAAGACCATTATCGACCTCATCATGAACGGCAAGCTCAATGCCGAACGCCTGTTTGGCGCCGGGGGAATGCCCAGTGCGCACTCGGCGCTGGTCTGCTCATTATTTATCGGCTCTGCGCGAAAGTATGGTCTCGATGACCCCATTTTCGCCCTGAGTTTTGTGCTGGCCATGATCGTGATGTACGACGCGATGGGGGTGCGTTTGGAGACAGGAAAGCAGGCCAAGGTACTTAACCGCATTCTCGACGATTTAAAAGAAGAGGGCCAAACGGCGCACCGCCCTTTGAAAGAGATGGTTGGACACACCCCTCTCCAGGTGGTCAGTGGCGCTTTGCTCGGCATTCTCATCGCACTTTTGATCCCCGTTTTCTGAGGTAACTATGAACACAAGGCTGTTGCAAAAAATCAAAGAGCCAAACGATATCAAAACCCTGGATTACCGCGAACTCGAGCAGCTTGCGCAGGAAATCAGGGAGTTTTTGATTGAAAATGTGTCGAACACCGGAGGGCACCTCTCATCAAACCTCGGTGTCGTAGAGACCACCCTTGCCCTTCACAGGTGTTTTTCTTCCCCTCAGGACGTTCTGCTGTTCGATGTGGGCCACCAGTGCTATACACATAAGATCCTCACCGGCAGGAAAGACCGGTTTTCCACCCTGCGGCAGGAGGGGGGTATCTCCGGGTTTCCCTGTCCCGTGGAAAGCGAGCACGACAAGCTGCGCGCCGGGCATGCAAGCAACTCTATTTCGGCCGCCGTCGGCATTGCCCGGGCCAAAAAAATCAAGAGGGAACCCGGATATGTCATCGCCCTCATCGGGGACGGTGCGTTCACGGGTGGGCTCGCCTACGAGGGCATCAACAACACGGGCGGGCTCGATAACCTCATCGTCGTCCTGAACGACAATACCATGTCTATCTCTAAAAATGTGGGCGCTTTGGCGCATTATTTCACCCGCCTTCGCACCAGCCCCCAGTATTATAAGGCCAAAAGCGATGTGAAAAGCGTGCTCGATAACACCCCCGTCATCGGGCGCGGGGTCTCCCGGGGCATCCATTCGGCCAAGTCGATGTTCAAACGTACCATCTATAAAAACACGATGTTCGAGGAGATGGGTTTTTTGTATGTGGGGCCGCAGGACGGTCACAACCTGCCTGAACTGTGCAACCTCTTTGAAAACGCCAAAGAGGCGGAAAAACCCATCATGATCCACCTGGAGACAAAAAAAGGAAAAGGGTTCACCCCGGCCGAAAACAACCCCGGGGCCTTCCACGGGGTGCCTTCCTTCAACGCGCGTAAAGTGCGTGACCCCGACATCTCCCCTAAAAACTCATTTTCAACGGTATTTGGAGAAAAACTTGCCGAACTCGCGGGCCAGTACCCCCAGCTTTGCGCCATCACGGCCGCCATGAAATATGGTACCGGCCTGCAATACATCAAAAAGGACTATCCCTCCCGCTTCTTCGACGTCGGCCTGGCCGAGGAACACGCCGTCAGCTTCGCCGCGGGCCTGGCGGCCGAGGGCATGCTGCCCGTGGTCGCCATCTATTCCACATTTTTACAGCGTGCCTACGACCAGATTATCCACGACGTCATGTTGGCACACGCCGATGTCCTTTTTGCCATCGACCGTGCGGGGCTTGTTCCCGGTGACGGCGAGACCCACCAAGGCATCTATGACGCCGCCTTCCTCAGCCAGCAGCAGGGTCTTTTCCTCGTCTCCCCCGCAAACTACAGTGAATTGCGCCATTGGTTAAAGACACTCGTGTCTGCGCATAAGGGCCCGCGCGCCATCCGTTATGCCCGCGGGACGGAACCGCCCCTGTTGGCGGAAAAAGAGTGTACCGGGCAGCCTTTCGACCTGCTCGTGCAGCATCCGGGCGCCAAAACGGCCCTCCTCTCCTATGGCAGCGAAACCGAGGAGCTGCTAAAGGCGGAGGAAAAACAGCGGGAAAGGCACGGCGCAGAGCTCGACGTCGTGCAGATGATACAGCTCAACCCCCTGCCACAGGCTCTTTTGCAGCAGCTGAGCGGCTATGAAACCCTTCTTTTCGCCGAGGAGGGCATCAGGCAGGGCGGCATCGGCGAGCACCTTCTGGCGGCCCTTTATAAGCAGGGTTTCCGCGGCCGTTTCGAGCACCTGGCCGTGCCCGAAACAGGCATCGACCACGCCAGCGTACCTCAGCTTCGAAAACAGCTGGGGCTGGACGTCGACGCCATCCTTTGCACACTGGACAAGGCGCCATGAGGCTGGACCAGTATCTGTATACAAACGGTCAGGCGCCCAGCCGCGAGCGCGCGAAGGCCCTCGTCATGGCCGGTATCGTCTACCTGAACGGGGAGAAAGCCGATAAACCCGGCCTGGCTGTGAAAGAGGGCGCCCGGGTCGAGGTGCGCGGCAACCCGCTTCGCTATGTCAGCCGTGGGGGGCTCAAGCTCGAAAAGGCCCTGCGCGTCTTTGGGCTCTCCCCAGCGGACAGGGTCTGTATGGATGTGGGCGCCTCCACGGGTGGTTTCACGGACTGCATGCTCCAAAACGGGGCATCCAGGGTCTATGCTGTCGATGTGGGCTATGGCCAGCTCGCCTGGAAACTGCGGGAAGACAAACGGGTCGTCGTGCTCGAGCGGTGCAACATACGCCACCTCCAGCCAGGCGAGATTGACGACGCCATCTCCTTTTTCAGTGTCGACATCTCCTTCATCTCACTTCGGCACGCGCTTCCGGTGCTGGCCGTGCTCACAGAACCTGCCGCCGAGGGGGTCTGCCTGATCAAACCCCAGTTTGAGGCCGGCCGTGACAAAGTGGGAAAGAAAGGGGTCGTGCGCGAGGCGGCCGTACATGTCGAGACGATTTTGCAGGTGCTGGGCTACGCGGCTGAAAACGGGTTTTCGGCCAAGGGGCTTGACTATTCCCCCATACGCGGGCCTGAGGGGAATATCGAATTTCTGTTGTATCTGCGAAAAGACAACAGCCCCACGGGCATTTCACAAGAACAGGCAGCCCTTACCGTCCGGGCAGCCCATGAAGCATTGGCTGGAGAGAGTGGATGAAAATCTTTTTGCTGCCCAACCCCAAGAAGCAAAACGCCCTGCTTATCACTGAGAAAGCCGCCACGGTCCTTGTGGAGGCCGGCGCCGAGGTACTTCTTGAATCGGCCTACAGGGAGCTTGGGCTGCGTTACGTACGGTACCTCGACGAGGAGTCCTGCTGGGAGGAGTGTGATGTCGTCGTCACCCTGGGGGGCGATGGCTCCATCCTGCACGCGGCGCGCAGGGCCATGTACAAGCGAAAGCCCATCCTCGGGGTCAACTTTGGCCGCATCGGTTATCTCACGGCCATGGAAAAGGAAGAGCTCAGCAAGTTGCGGCGGCTCCTCACCGGCGACTACACACTGGAAGAGCGCAGCATGCTCGCGTTCGAGGTCAAGGGCACAGGCATCCAAGGCCATGCCCTCAACGATATCACCTTTTTCAAAGCCGCGCCCGAGCGGATCATGAGCGTCGACATCTACTGCGACGACATCAAGGTCAGCAGTTTCCACGGGGATGGCGTCGTCTTCGCCACGCCCACGGGTTCCACGGCCTACTCGATGAGTGCGGGCGGCCCGATCGTGGACGCGCGCATGTCCGCCATCATCGCCACCCAGATCTGCGCGCACATCGTCAAGATGCCCCCGATGGTCTTCTCGGCCGACAGGGTGCTGCACGTCTTGTCCGACAGCGCCTACAACGACGAACTGTACCTCAGCTACGACGGCTGCCGGAGCCAGAAGATGCCCGTGCGCGCCGAGGCCGTCATCCGGCGTTCCCCCTACACCGTGCCGCTCATCCAGTACGGGGACGCAAACCAACTCGAAGCCATCGACAAAAAGCTGAAAGGCAGGTAGGTGTTTTGGCAAAAGAACGCGACCACCAAAAAGAGGCGCGCCAGAAAAAGATTGCCGAACTTGTGGAAGGCCGCTCGATTCAAACCCAGATGGAGCTTTTGCAGGAGCTGAAACAGGCGGGCTTCGACGTCACCCAGGCCACTATCTCGCGTGATATCCGCGAGCTGCAGATCGGCAAAAGCGTAGGCGAGGGCGGCCGGGTCTGCTATGTGCTCACACGCAACAGAGAGACAAAACGCCGTTTCGAGATGATTTTTGCCGAGTCGGTGCTCTCGGCCGACATCGCATCCAACATCATCCTCGTAAAATGCCAGACCGGCATGGCAAACGCCGCCTGTGAGCTGTTCGACCGCGAGAGCCAGCTCTGGGGAGATGTGGTGGGCACCCTCTCGGGAGACAACACCTTCCTGATCCTCATGCGCAGCGAAGAGGAGGCCCGCGCCCTCTGCCAAAAGCTGCAAAACTATATTCCGCAGCAGCCCTAGATAGCCCACGGCGATGCGGGGTTTTGCGCCATACCTCTTTGCCACCCTATCCCATAGAAAAACCGCTGAAGATGAAGGACAATGCATGCTGAGTGAGATCACAATCGAAAATGTGGCGGTCATTGAGAAAGCCAGCGTCGCCTTCGGCCCGGGGTTCACCGTACTCACGGGCGAAACCGGCGCGGGTAAATCCATCATGATCGATTCGATCAACGCGATTTTGGGCGGGCGCACCAGCAAGGACCTCGTGCGCAGTGGCGCCCAAAAGGCGTGCCTGTGGGCGCGCTTTTCATCGCTCTCCGCCCCGCTGCGGGAATCCCTCTGCCGCCTTGGCTACGAAACCGAGGAGGAGCTGCTGCTGTATCGTGAAATATCCTCAGACGGAAAGGGGCAGTGCCGGGTCAACGGCAGCCCCGCCACGGCCTCCATCCTCAAAGAAATCGGCGCGGCGCTCATCCAGGTGCACGGCCAGCACGACAACCACAGCCTCACCAACCCCGCAAAACACCTCCCGCTGCTCGACCTCTATGCGGGGCATGGCCCCCTGCTCCAAGAATATTACAGTATGTATAATAATCTAGTTCTATTACAAAAAGAAAAGGACGATTTGTCGCTGAATGAGGCGGAAAAGGCCCGGAAAATCGACCTGTTACAGTATGAAGTCGACGAAATACAAAACGCCCAGCTCTCCGCCGGGGAAGAGGAAGAGCTGCTGGAAAGACGGAATGTCGCGCGCAACCAAAAGGCCCTGCTCGAAGCGCTTTTCGCAGCCCGGCAAGCCCTGGCCGGTACGGAGGATCTCGAGGGGGCCGTGGCCCTGCTTGGGCAGGCGTCGCAGCAGGTCGACGCGGCGGCCGATATCGCCGCGGGCACCCTCGCCCCTTTGGCCGACACCTTGCGGGATACACTTTATAACGCCCGCGAGTGGGAGGGAGAGATCGGGCAATCCATCGAGGAGTATTCCCAAGAGGCAGATTCCCTCGACGAGATAGAGGCCCGTCTCGATATACTCTACCGCCTCAAGCAGAAATACGGTTCCACACTCGAGGAGGTGCTTTCGTACGGCCAAAGGGCCGAGGAGGAACTGCAGCGGATCGAAACCTCCCAGGAGCGTGTGGAACAGCTTTCGGCGGAAATCGAAACACAGCACAAGGCCGTTCAGGCTCTGGCCGATAAGCTCACGAAAGAGCGTGAAAAAGCCTTTGAACAATTCTTCAAAGAGATACGGGATTCGCTCGCGGCCCTCAACATGCCGGGCGCCAGGATGGAACTGCGCAGAAAAACGGTACCCCTGGGCCCCACTGGACAGGACGAAATAGAGTTTCTGTTTTCGGCCAACCCCGGGGAGACGCCCAAACCGATGGCAAAAATCGCCTCGGGAGGTGAATTGGCCCGCGTCATGCTGGCGTTTAAGAACACGCTCGCCAGGCGCGACGAGATGCCCACGGTCATCTACGATGAAATCGACACGGGCATTTCCGGCCAGGCGGCGGGTAAGATCGGCCGGATGCTCAAAGATACCGCCGGGGACCGCCAGGTCATCTGCGTCACCCATACCGCACAGATCGCCGCCTTTGCCGACGAACACCTCTACATCGAAAAAATGGTAGAGAAAGGACGCACCTTTACAAAAATCCATCGTCTTGACGAAAAGGGCAGGGTGGGGGAGCTGGCCCGCATCGTCTCGGGAGACAAGGTGACAAGCGCGGCGCTTGCCAACGCGCAAGAGATGCTCTCGTTGGCCCGGCAGCCAGGGCAGAATTCATAAAAACAGCGGTCCGAAACGCTTTATCAAAAGGAGTTTAAGAGGAATGTCAGAAAACGTGTTCACAAAACTGGAAAAACGCGGCCTTGTCGCCCAGGCCACAGACGCCGAGGCCATCCGCGAAATACTGGGCAAGGAGTCGATCCCGTTTTACATCGGCTTCGACGCCACGGCCGACAGCCTGCATGTGGGCCATTTCCTGCAGCTTGTCGTCATGCGGCACCTGCAGCAGGCCGGGCACAAACCCATCGCTCTTTTGGGGGGCGCCACCACCATGGTGGGCGACCCCACCGGCAAAAGCGACATGCGTAAGATGCTCACCCGCGAGGAGATCGACTACAATGCGGAATGTTTCAAGCGCCAGATGGGCAAGTTCGTGGAGTTCGGAGAGGGAAAGGCCCAGATGGTCAACAATGCCGACTGGCTGCTTTCACTCAACTACATGGAGTTTCTGCAGGACATCGGCATCCATTTTTCCGTGAACAAGATGTTGGCCACCGAGGCATTTAAAGCCCGGATGGAACGTGGCCTTACCTTCATGGAGTTCAACTACATGTTGCTCCAAAGCTACGACTTCCTCTACCTCTACCGCAATTATGGCTGCCGCATGCAGTTTGGCGGTAACGACCAGTGGGGAAATATCCTCAGCGGGGTTGACCTCATCCGGCGCAAAGAAAGCGCCGAGGCCTTCGGTCTCACTTTCACGCTGCTCACCACGCGGGAAGGCAAAAAGATGGGCAAAACCGAAAAGGGCACGGTCTGGCTTGACCCCGAAAAGACACCACCCTATGAATTTTTTCAGTATTGGCGTAACATCGACGACGCCGACGTCAAAAACTGCATGCGCCTGCTCACCAGTTTTCCCCTTGATGAGATCAAGGAAATCCGCGAAAACGACGGCCCCTCTATCAACGGCGCAAAAGAAAAACTGGCCTACGAGCTCACGGCGGTCGTGCATAGCAAAGAGGAGGCCGAAAAAGCACTCAAGACGGCACACTCCCTCTTTTCTGGCGGCGGCCAGGATGAGGACATGCCGTCCACCACGCTCGATGCCTCCCTTCTCACCGAGGGCGGTATCGGCCTGCTCGAGCTCATGGTGGCCTGCGGCCTGACGGCGTCCAAAGGTGAGGCGCGCCGCCTCGTAGAGCAGGGCGGGGTCTCCGTAGACGATGTAAAAATCAGCGAGGTCTCCGCGCGTATTTCCCAGGCGCAGCTGCAAAAAGGCGTGGTCATTCGCAAAGGCAAAAAGGTGTATCACAAAGCCCATCTCTAAAAAAAGCAGATCGAGCTTTCAATCAAATATGATTTTTAAATCCCAAAAAGCGAGAGCGCCATGCGGCTGCTCTCGCTTACTATATCAGAGAATATAGGACATATATTGTTATTTTATCTCAAACTCTTTTTTCAATGCCTCCACGGCTACATCGGTGTCTTCCTGCCGCACCAGCAGGGAGATATCAAGGTCCGAGGTGGTGATCAGGGAGATGTCCACCTTGGCGCCCAGCAAGACATCCAGTGCGCGCGAGGCCACCCCGAAACGCTCCACCATCTCTTCCCCAAACAGGTAAATTTTGGCATACCCGCCACTCACCATGGGTTTCGGCCCCGCGGGCCCGCTCTCCGGCCCGATGGCACCCAGCGCCGTCTCAAAAAAGGAATAGGGTGCGGTAAAACTGAATGAGATGCTGCCCCCCATCGGCGCGCTCTGGCTGATCATATCTACAACCACCCCCGCCTTCGCCAGCTCGTGCAGGGTTTTTGCCATCGAGACGGCATCCGCGTCCGCCACACTGATCAGCATCATATTGTCAGTACTTGTAATCTTGCTCACACCGTGCATACAATCCCCTCCAATTCAATAATACATTCAGTAATATAAATAACAATCATTCTAACACTAAAAATTCCGGGTCTACGTAAGTGGTCACTACTTCCTGTATATATTCCATCGAGAACCCTGGGTAGCGTGCCCCCACGCCATGCTGCCCGGCCAGTTCATCCGTGTAGTCGCGGTACATATAGCAGCGAATATTCTCATAATTGCCGTCATAATGGGTAACCGTCGGATAGGCTTTTACATTTTCAATGCGCACGTCCTCTCTTGTCCCGTCGGGTCGTACATTTTGGCAGATGTCGAAGGTATAGCACAGGCCGATCATCTGGTTTGCCTGGCTTTGTGCCGAGAGGAAGTTGCCCAGCGAATAGGCCACGGGGATACGTTTGCCGCTCTCGGTACCCTCGGCCCATTCGATCCCCTGCACCACATGCGGGTGTGTGCCTATCACGGCGTCGGCGCCCCAATCGGCAAAACTCGCGGCCAGCTCCCGTTGGTCGGGGCGGATCTCGTGGCTGTTTTCGGTGCCCCAGTGGACACAGACGACCACCGCGTCCGCAAGCTCTCTCGCCCTGCGCACCAGGCGCTCCATTGTCTCCGTCTCGTCGGTATACAGGATATGCGCCTCGGCTCCCTCGGGGGTGGGAATGCCGTTGGTCGACTCCGTAAACGCCAGGTAGGCAATCTTGACCCCGTTCACTTCCTGCAGGGCAATGCCGCTGTCGTCTTCGGTGTTTCGGTAAAACCCTGTGGTCACCACATCATCGGGCATTTCCTCCCAATAGCGCAGCGTGGCCGATATGCCCGTCGCCCCTTTGTCGTAGCTGTGGTTGTTCGAGAGGGCAAACACCCGCCACCCAGCATCATACGCGGCCACCCCCAGCTCCCCGGGGGTCGAAAACATCGGGTAGGTACTCGGGGGAACCTCCCAGCTCACCAGGGTCTCCTGGTTGATCCAGTTGACGTCAAACTGCTCAAAAAACGGCTGGACGTTTTCATAGACATAGTGAAAGTCATATCCATCGCCGCCGGCGCGCTGCTGTGCCTGTAGGTAGATGCCGTTGTGAATCAGGTTGTCGCCCACGGCCGAAAAACGCACCCGCAATTCCTGTGGCTGGGCATCGGTTGGCGCCACGGGATCTCCGCTTCCCGCCGCGGGCTGCACAGCCTTCCCCGAAGAGGAGGAAAAACGCAGGGCATCACGCTCCAGCGTGGCGGCAAGGGCCCAGCCCAAAAGCCCCACACACAACAACAGCAGGATACCGATGGTGATCAACGTGCGGTTTTGCCGTTTGTTTTTTCGCTTGCCGGGTTTGCTCATAGGGCCCCCATCAAATCCCTCATGTTGTACATACCGGGCTTTTGTGCCTTCAGGAACAGCGCGGCTGAAATCGCGCCGTTGGCGAATACCTCGCGTGAATAGGCTTCGTGCGAGAGGGTTACCACCTCGTCCGGCCCCGCGAAGAGCACCTCGTGCTGGCCCACAAAGCTGCCGCTGCGCACGGCGTGCAGGCCAATTTCGTCTGGCGCTCGTTTCTGGCGCACATCGTGGCGGTCATAGACATAGTGGTAGCGCCCGCCCGCCGCATCATTGATTGCGTCGGCCAGGGCAAGCGCCGTGCCGCTGGGCGCATCCAGTTTGTTGTGGTGATGTTTTTCCACAATCTCGATATCAAAGCCCGGCAGGGCTTTCTGGGCCCGGCGCACAAGCTCTATCAGCAGGTTGATGCCAAGGGACATATTGGCGCTATAGAAAATGGCCGTCTTCTGTGCAGTCTCCTGCATCAGCCGCTTTATCTCATCGTCCAGCCCCGTTGTGCAGATCACACAAGGCAGGTTTTTCTCCGCGCATACCGGCAGCGAGCCTTTGGTCGCCTCGGGCAGGGAGAAATCGATCATCACATCCGCCGTTTCCCGCATTTCCCCAAGGCTCGAATAGAGGGGGAAGGCAAGGTCTGCACACTGCGCCGCGTCAATACCCGCCACCACACGGCAGTCGTCCCGCTCCGCAATCAATGCGGCGAGTGCATGTCCCATGCGCCCGCAGGCGCCCTGGATCACGATATCACACATGTCTCTTTCACGTCCATTTCTTCAAATTCATCCAAATCATCGAAACATCCTACCTGTTACTATACCATATTTACTCTCAATGGACAAAACAGGGGGCTGTCCAGACCATAGTCTGCCACTGTAATTATAACCATATAGAAGGTTTTCGTGTTCTGCCCCGCCTAAGGCGGGGCAGAACCCTGTGATTTACAGGGCGGTTCCGCTGCAAATAATTATACCATATGTAAAATCAATAACAATCCCTAAAATAGATAAAAAATAAAAAAGACGCAAGCACGTTTCCGACAAGCGTCTTATCATATTTGACGAACAGTATAATTCCTATTTTTGTGCCGCAAACGGGAAGAAACCTACGCGGTAAAAACCTGACAAGTGGAAAGCCATAAAAGAGAAAAACTTTTATCTAAATTATGCCAGCAGCCCCTGCTTTTTCATTTCCGCCTGCACGCGCTCGCGGGAAGCATCTCCCAGCTGCCCCAGTGGCAGCCGGCATTGGCCCGCCGCGTGCCCCATCAGGTTTACAGCCTCTTTCACGGGGATAGGGTTCACATCACAGAACAGGGCGTTGTTCAGCGGCAGATACTGCAGCTGCATCTCAAGGCTCTCCTGCACACGCCCCGCCAGGTACAAAGCGCATATCTCATGCACTTCCTGGGGGATCACATTGGCCATCACCGAGATGATACCTATGCCGCCAAGAGACAGAATTGGCACAATTTGGTCGTCGTTTCCAGAATAAATGGCCAAATCATCCTTGCAAATGGCCGCCACATTGGTAATGTGCGAAATATCTCCGCTGGCCTCCTTGGTGGCCACAATCAGCGGATGGTCCGCCAGCGCCCGGTAGGTATCGGCCTTTATGGTCATACCCGTGCGCGAGGGCACGTTGTACAGGATGGTCGGCAGCCCGACGGCGTCCACAATCTTCGTAAAGTGGGAGACAAGGCCGCTTTGGTTTGTCTTGTTGTAATAGGGTGTCACCTGCAAAAGGCCGTCCGCCCCGCGAATCGAGGCTTCCTTCGAGAGCTCCAGGCCATGCATCGTATCGTTCGAGCCAGTGCCCGCAATCACCGGCACCCGCTTGTTCACGGTTTTCACGCAGTGCTCGATGGTGTCAAGATGCTCCTCGTCTGAGAGTGAGGACGCTTCGCCCGTGGTGCCGCATACGATAATCGCGTCGATCCCGTTTGCGATCTGGAACTCGATGAGGTCTTCGAACACCTCATAGTTCACGCTGCCATCGGGATGCATCGGCGTCACGATGGCCACGCCCGCCCCGCTGAACAGTTGTTTTTTACCCATTTTTTTCCTCCCGATTCCTCTCCATGGCGCTACAGCATGCCATGCTCCAGCATATATTTCGCTATCTGTACGGTGTTGGTGGCCGCGCCCTTGCGGATGTTATCCGCCACGCACCACAGGTTGATGCCGTTTTCAATGCTGTAGTCCCGTCTCACCCGTCCCACAAACACTTCGTTGCGCCCCGCGGCGTCCAGCGCCAGGGGATACTTGTTGTTTGCTGGGTCGTCCACCAGCACCATACCCTCGTGAAAGTCCGCCAGTTTTTTCTTCACGTCCTCTATCTCAAAGGGTTTATGCGTCTCGATGTTGATCGATTCGCTGTGGCCGTCAAACACGGGCACACGCACCGTCGTGGCCGTCACCCCAATCCTGTCGTCCCCCAGGATCTTCCGCGTCTCGTTCACCATCTTCTGCTCTTCCTTGGTATAGTCGTTGTCTAAAAACACATCGATATGAGGCAGACAGTTCGAGAAGATGGGATGGGGGAATTTCTGGGGAGATTGCTCTTTGCCGTCCAGATAGGAGACCGCCCCGTTTTCAAGGTCTTTATATCCCGCCAGGCCCGCGCCGCTCACGGCCTGATAGGTGGAGTAGATCACCCGCTTCAGGCCCCACTCCTCCATGATCGCCTTGAGCGGTAGCATGGCCTGTATCGTCGAACAGTTGGGGTTTGCGATGATGTTTTTATGGTTTTGCAAGGCCTCGGGGTTCACCTCGGGCACCACAAGGGGCACATCGGGCTCCATGCGCCACTGGCTGCTGTTGTCCACCACCACGCAGCCCTTGGCCGCCGCGATGGGCGCAAACTGTTTGGATACGCTTCCCCCCGCCGAAAACAGGGCCACGTCAAAGCCCGAATCAAAACTCTGTTCGGTCAGTTCCGAAATCACATATTCCCTGTCAAAAAACGCCACGGTTTTGCCCGCGCTTCGGGCCGAAGCCATCAGCACGTACTCGCTCACCGGCAGGTTATACTCCTCCAGCACCCTTAAAAAAGTGCGTCCTACCATCCCGCTTGCGCCTACTACGGCCACTCGAATCTCTTTCATTCCTCCGTCACTCCCTCTGCCTAAGATAAGAAACGCCGGCTTGAAAACCGGCGGAGCATGCAATATAATGGTATTTGCCTTTGCAGGGAAACCATGTACCAGCCTGCTTTATTTTTCCTAATATAGCACCACACGGGGGCCATTGTCAATGCCTTCGGAAAGGGCTTTGATGAAGAAGAGTGATTTTAGCTACCACCTGCCCCAGCGTCTCATCGCGCAAACGCCCGCCAGCCCGCGGGACGCCTCCCGCCTGCTCTGCCTGCGGCGTGGCAGCGAAGAGATGCACCACCATCATTTTTTCGACCTTCCCACATTGTTGCAGCCGGGCGATCTGCTTGTTCTCAACAATACAAAGGTTCTGCCCGCCCGCCTGCTGGGGCGGAAAGAGGGCATGCAGCGCAGCTGCGAGCTGCTTTTGCTGCAGGAGCGAGAAACCGATGTCTGGGAGTGCCTTGCCAAACCTGGAAAACGCATCCGTCCCGGTGACACGCTGCTTTTTGGTGGCGGTGTCCTGCAGGCGTATATTCTGGAAACGCTGCCAAACGGCGGGAAGCTCGTGCGGTTTTCCCACCGTGGCGGCACCCTTTACGAAGTGCTGGACACACTGGGCGAGATGCCTTTGCCCCCCTACATCGAGAGCAGGCAGAGCCGCCCCGAAGATTACCAGACCGTCTACGCCAAGCAGCGGGGAAGTGCCGCGGCCCCCACGGCCGGGCTGCATTTCACACAGGATCTTTTTGCACGCCTCCGCGACGCGGGTATCACCACGGCCGAGCTCACCCTTCACGTAGGCCTCGGCACCTTCCGGCCGGTGCAGGAGGAAGAGGTCGAAAACCACCCGATGCACTCGGAGTGGTATGAGATCGGCGAGCAGGCCGCCGAGGCCATCCGCCGCACGAAACGGCAGGGTGGCAGGGTCATCGCCGTGGGCACCACCAGCTGCCGCACGCTCGAGGCCGTCGCCGCACAATATGGGGAGATACGCGCAGCCAGCGGGGAAACGGACATTTTTATCACGCCGGGACATACCTTCAAGGCCATCGACGGCCTGCTCACAAACTTCCATCTGCCCGAGAGCACCCTTCTCATGCTTGTCTCGGCTTTTTATGGCCGTGAAAACACCCTTCGGGCGTATTCTGTAGCCATAGAGCAGCAATACCGTTTCTATAGCTTTGGCGACGCAATGCTGATATTATAAATCACACAATTTATTAGGATTATTAATATGTTTAAACTGCACAAAACAGAAAACACGGCGCGCCGCGGGGAACTGCATACCGTTCACGGGACCATCCAGACCCCCGCGTTCATGAATGTCGCGACGGCCGGGGCCATCAAGGGTGGCGTCTCGGCGCTTGACCTTGCCGATATCGGCGCCCAGGTGATGTTGTGCAACACCTACCACCTGCATCTGCGCCCCGGCGATGAGCTCGTTGCCGGCCAGGGTGGGCTGCATGCCTTCACCCGGTGGCGGGGCCCCATCCTTACAGATTCTGGGGGCTTTCAGGTCTTCAGCCTCGCCCAGCTGCGCAAGATCGAGGAAGTGGGCGTCTCGTTTCAGTCCCATATCGACGGCAGAAAGGTGTTTATGGGCCCGGAGGAGAGCATGCGCATCCAGGCCAACCTCGGTTCCACCATCGCCATGGCGTTCGATGAATGCGTTGCGAATCCCGCCGAACACACCTATGTACGCGAAAGCTGCGAGCGCACTACACGCTGGCTGGCCCGTTGCCAAACCGAACTGGGCCGCCTGAAAAAGGAGGGCGCCGCCCTCAACCAGGACCAGATGCTCTTCGGCATCAACCAGGGCGGCACCTATGCCGACCTGCGGCGCAGCCACATGAAAACCATCGCCGGGATGGGCCTGGACGGTTATGCCATCGGCGGCCTTGCGGTCGGGGAGGAAACGGCGGTGATGTACGAGATCCTTTCCGAAGTAGAGCCCCATATGCCAAAGGAGAAAATCCGCTATCTCATGGGGGTGGGCACGCCGGGCAACATCCTTGAATCTATACGAAGGGGTGTTGATTTATTTGATTGTGTCATGCCCAGCCGCAACGCCCGCCACGGTCACATCTTCACCCTTCATGGCATTCTCAACCTCAACAATGCAAAATATGCCGAAGACCCTGCCCCCTTGGAGGAGGGGTGCCAATGCCCCGCTTGCCGGCATTTTTCGCGCGCCTATTTGCGCCACCTGCTCAAAGCAGGGGAGATGTTGGGGATGCGGTTGGCTGTTTTACACAATCTGTATTTCTATAACAATTTGCTCTTAATCATCAGAGATGCGCTGGATAATGGTATATATACTGAACTATACAATCGGTATATTTCTGTCCTGGATACACGTATTTAGTAGGATTCTAGCGGCTCCCAAAAAAGAAAAAACAAAACGCTTGCATGTTCAGGACCTATCCGATATAATGACATAGTATATTAAATAGGAGGGGGAACTTGTTCATGGCAGAGATGGGCAACTATTCATTTCTAATATTGATTCTGGTTTTTGGCGCGGTTATGTATTTATTGATTATCCGCCCCCAGAGAAAAAGAGAAAAAAAACAACAGGAACTTCGAAATTCCATCGATATTGGGGACGAAGTGACCACCATCGGGGGAATCATTGGCCGGGTTGTCAGCATCAAGGAAGACACCTTTATCTTGGAGACGGCCGGAGACCGTTCCCGTTTGCGCTTCAAGCGCTGGGCCATACAGGAAGTCGCCAAGCTTAGCCTCGAAGGCGAGGCCGAAGGTGCCGACAAGGACAAGAAAGAGAGCACAACAAGCAGCGGCAGCGGTGACAAGCCCAGCGGGACCATAGAATAGACTTCTTCCCGTGGCTGCCCGAAACGGGCCATATGCTGTGCGCATTGACAAAGAAACAGGAACGGAGGATATCTGCGATGCAACATATCAAAACCATCAACCGTGCAAACCTCAAAAAGTCCGCTTGTACAGGCGGCTGCGGTGAGTGCCAAACTTCTTGCCAGTCTGCATGTAAAACTTCCTGCACGGTGGCAAACCAGCGGTGTGAAAAGGTCGAGAATAATAAATCTTGATTTGTCCATACGGTTTAAACATCGAAATTGCAACAAGAGGCAGGTTGTTAGCGCCTCTTGTTGTTTTATTTTGCAATACAAGCTCATGTTATGCCTGTAAATAATACATATTTTGTCAAGGGAGCACTTTTATGATCCATGCTTTTCAAAAAATGGGGTATTATTTTGTCCTGGATGTAGGCAGTGGAGCGGTCCACATTGTGGATGAAATTGCATACGACCTACTGAATACCTGTTCGCGGACAGACCTTCTCGAGGACAGGCAATCCGTCGCGGCGTCATTGCCGAAACACAGCCCCGAAGCGCTGGCCGAAACACAGGCGGAGCTACGCCGTCTCATAGAAGAAGGCCTGCTTTACAGTGACGACGATTACGAAGAGTTTCGTGAGGCCTTGGGTGTTGCGCCTGTCAAAGCGCTCTGCCTGCATGTGGCGCACGACTGCAATCTGCGCTGCCGCTATTGTTTTGCCTCTACGGGGGATTTTGGCGGTGCACGTACACTGATGGACCTGGACACGGCAAAAGGCGCCATCGACCTCCTAATCCGCCTCAGCGAAGGCCGAAAAAACCTCGAGGTCGATTTTTTCGGTGGAGAACCGCTGCTCAATTTTGGGCTTGTGCGGGACACGGTACAGTATGCACGCAGCATCGAGAAGCAACACGGTAAACATTTTCGATTCACCATCACCACAAACGGCCTCGGTCTCGATGAAGAAAACATGTGTTTTATCAACCGTGAGATGGACAATATTGTGTTGTCCTTGGACGGACGTAAAGAAATCAATGACGCTATGCGTTATTGTCCGAATGGCAAAGGTTCCTATGACCTCATTGTCCCCAAGCTGCAAGAGCTCATAAAGGAACGTGGGCACAAAGAATATTATATTCGAGGCACCTATACACGCCAGAATTTAGATTTTGACCGTGACGTCCTTCATCTCCACTCCCTCGGGTTTCAGCAGCTTTCGGTGGAACCGGTGGTGGGGCCCCAGGAAGATGCCTACAGCATTCGTGAAGAAGATATTCCTTTTATTGCACAAAGCTACGATCGATTACTTGAAAGCATGCTGAAGTCAAAGGAAAACCAGCCCACAGGTGACTTTCATTTCTTTCACTTCCTGCTCGATCTAGACAACGGGCCCTGTGCGATCAAACGTCTTAAGGGCTGCGGAAGTGGCAACGAATATCTGGCGGTCACACCCGAAGGTGAGCTGTATCCCTGCCATCAATTCGTCGATAACAAGAACTTTTTAATCGGGACCATAGGGGAGGGGATTACGCGCCCAGAGCTGCGCCAAACCTTTGCCGACGCCAATTTGCTCAACAAAACCGGCTGTAAGAAGTGCTGGGCCAAATATTACTGCAGTGGGGGTTGTAATGCCAATAACTTCGCATTTAACAACTCAATACTCGAACCCTATACAATCTCATGTGAACTGGAGAAGATACGACTAGAGTGTGCCATCACATTGCAAGTATTAAATAAAATTGCACAAAATTAATGTTTGATATAACGCAACAATACCCTGTCAAGCAATTTGCTTAACAGGGTATTGTTGCGTATTTATGTCATATAATTGCTTTCTCAAATAATCCCTTTAAATTGCATGGATTATGTCAAAAATGGTCAGATTAAACCCAAAAGAAATAGCTTTGCATTCGTTTTCATGGGTTTTCAACATCTTCAACGTTATTTTCAACAATTTTATCATGATTTTCTGACTTTTTAACATCCTTTTTATTGCTCTTATGCTGAGAGAGGGGAGACGCGTCTGCGGCATCCTTCAGCTGAACAGATTCCAAATGAGTATATATCTGGGTAGTAGAGAGGTCTTCGTGCCCCAAAATCTCCTTCAGGGCCAGCATATCCACATGGCCATATTGATACATTAAAGTCGCAGCAGTATGTCTTAATTTATGCACTGAGTAACCTTTTCCGTCCAAACCGGCCGCATGGAGGCAATTGTTTACAATCTGCTGTATCCGTCGTGCCGTCAGTCTTTTTTTGGTTCTGTGTGAGATGAACAATGCGTTATCGTCCTTTACGCCTTGAATCCCTTTCAGTTCGCCGATAAGGTTTTGCAGGGCTTCCTGGCAGGCGGCGTTCAAGTAAACCGTTCGCTCTTTGTTTCCCTTTCCAATAATTCTCAGTGTATCATTCTTTATGTCATTTCGGTTCATTCCCACCAATTCAGAAAGCCGCATCCCACAATTTAAAAATAACGTAATAATGCAATAATCTCTTGCATAGAAATCACTCTGGATACTTTCTAATAGTTCTCTGCTTTCTTCCAAGCTCAAATATTTGGGCAGTCGCTTTTTGATTTTCGGCATCTCCACATCGATCACAGGGTTTTGTTCCATCTGCCCCGTTTTACTTGTCAAATACCGAAAAAAGCTTTTTAAACTCGAGAGTTTCCGCGCCCGAGTATTGGCCGTGTTATCGCGCTCTCTTGTCAAGTAATAGGTATACTCATATATTTCTGCCTTGTTGGTCTTTTTGATAAAATCAAGTGTAATCGATTTGATATCAATCTGGTCAAAACCAATTTTTTCTTCTAAGACAACTCCGCGGTGCAAAAGCAGAAAACGAAAAAAGGTACGCAAATCCATATAGTACGCATTTACCGTACGCGGCGATAATCCTTGTATCGATTCAGAATAGTTCAAAAACTCAACGAGAATCGGCGGACAATCCTCAAAATTCCCGCTGTTTTTTTGCCCTGGTTTTAAATAGGTGCTCATAGTATAGCATTTCCCTTATGTTATCGGTGTGCAAATGTTATCAAAAAAGTGTTTTTTCTATCCCCCATATTTCGCTAAATCTTCATTTAGCGAAATTGACTTTGGCTTTTTTAGCTATTATAGTAATTCAATAACCTCTCTTATCGTCCTGACCCCCACGATCTGTATTTGCCCATATTCAGCTAGATCGAGATTCTGTACATTGTGTTGTGGAACATAAGCTTTTTGAAACCCAATGCGTTGCGCTTCTTTTAGGCGTACTTCAAGGTTGGCCACACTGCGTATCTCCCCGCCAAGGCCCACTTCGCCCACCGCAATCATGCCCTCAGTCAGGGTCTTATCCATCATGCTTGAGACAACGGCCAGGCATATACTCAAGTCACAAGCCGGTTCGTCCAACTCCAAGCCACCAACAACATTCAGGTAAATATCGAGGTTGCCCATCGCAAACCCCGCACGTTTTTCCAAAACGGCCAACAGTAAATTCACCCTACCCAGATCCACACCTGAAGTGGCCCGGCGTGGGGTTCCAAAACCTGACTTCGTCGCAATGGCTTGAATTTCGCTCATCAGAGGCCGCGAGCCCTCCATAACACAGGTCACACAACTCCCGCTCACCCCTTTGGGACGCCCCTCTAGCAGCATCTCAGAAGGGTTGCTGATGGCCACAAGACCGGCCCCCGTCATATCGAACATCCCTATTTCGTTTGTCGAACCATAGCGGTTTTTCACCGCACGCAAAATCCGGTACGGCAGGGTTTTGTCCCCCTCAAAATATAACACTGTATCAACAATATGTTCCAAAACCTTGGGCCCGGCAATCGCGCCGTCTTTGTTGACATGCCCGATGATAAAAATGGGTATCTCGGTACTTTTTGCCAGCTCAAGCAAACGTGCCGTACACTCTCTCACCTGGGAGACACTGCCGGCTGTGCCACTCAATTCAGGTGCATACATCGTCTGAATGGAATCAATCACCACGAAACCCGGTTTTGCCTGCTCGATATGGCCAATAATCTCTTCGATATTTGACTCTGCCGCCACCGAGATCCCTTCCTCATTGATCTTCAAACGCTTGGCCCGCAGTTTGATCTGACGCACAGACTCTTCCCCGCTGATGTACAATACTTCTCTCTCGCCGGAAATTGCCCCGCATATCTGAAGAAGCATCGTGGATTTCCCTGCGCCGGGTTCGCCTCCCAGCAATACGACGCTACCAAGCACGATGCCGCCGCCCAACACCCTGTCCATTTCATCTATCCGTGTCAGTATCCGGCTGTCTTCTTCGTTTGTATCTATCTCTTTTAAAGGTTTTGCCAACGCGTGCGCAACACCCTCCACATTCCTGTGTTTGCGCCGGTTTTCCGTTTTTTCCTCCCGAACAACGTCCTCCACCATGGTGTTCCAGGCGCCACAAGACCCACACCGCCCCAGCCATCTGGGCGAAGTTTCCCCACAGGAGGTACAAACATATATAGTTTTTAATTTTTCTTTCAAAGAGAAATCTCCGTCGTAATTCTTCTGTATGATGAGTCTAAAAACACTCTAGGTACATTGTCTTACAATGTGCCCTACCTGTCAACCAAAAGACCCACTTAAATTTATAATATTTTCCGTTATATAAAAAAACCCAAATAAAAGCACAGAAAAAAGCGACAGGTACAATCCTGCCGCTTTTCTGGAGGTGCCGGGCAGATTTGAACTGCCGAATGGAGGTTTTGCAGACCTCTGCCTTACCACTTGGCTACGGCACCATAACCAGTGGGCAAAAAAATGGAGCGGCCAACGAGGCTCGAACTCGCTACCTCCACCTTGGCAAGGTGGCGCTCTACCAGATGAGCTATGGCCGCAAATGGTGCCTCCGGTCGGAATCGAACCAACGACACGCGGATTTTCAGTCCGCTGCT
>JAJDHT010000089.1 GCA_030266325.1 Ruminococcaceae bacterium OttesenSCG-928-I18 | reverse complement strand
GGCACCGACGCTTCCGGCACAAAGGCGACTATCCCCAACACCGCTGCGGAACAGAGCACTGCCTCTGCGGATGCAAAGACACAATAGCAAAACCCTTTCGAGCTTCCTTTGGGATGACTCGAAAGGGTTTTTTAGTACACACAATCACACAAGACAATCACACGCTCAGAATCATGAAACCTGTTGCTCGCAGCGGGAAGGGTCATTGGTAGTATAGGTAGAGCTGGCAAGGGATCATGCCATTGTACACCTTTCGCTTTTTCCGCGCTTTCCTTCCAATATTTCGCTCGAACTCCTCATCGGCGGCAAGGATGCAGGCATTGGGGTCCGCCTTTTGAAAGAGCGCTTTCCCAAACGCCTTGACAAGTTCTGCCGCCTGCTCTGCTTCCATAAGGCGTTCTCCATAGGGGGGGTTTGCCAGGACAAGCGCCCCCTGCCCCGGGACAAAACGCCTTGCATCCTCTTGGCCAAAACGGCAACATCCCCCCACGCCGGCTTTGCGGGCATTGGCGGTGGCAAGTTGTACCATAGCGGGGTCGATGTCCGTTCCCAAACCCTCAAACGTCGCGTCCGGCTTTTCTTCCTCTCTCGCCTGCGCGCGCGCTTTGGCAAACAGATCTTTGGGAAGAAACGCGTAGCTTTCCGCCGCAAAAGGCCTGTGCAGCCCCGGCGCGATATTCCTGGCCTTCATGGCCGCCTCAATGACAAGCGTCCCGCTGCCGCAAAAAGGGTCCTGCACCACCGTGTCCCTTTTCACATGGCCGATATCAGAGATCGCCGCGGCAAGTGTTTCTTTTAAAGGCGCCACCCCGGCCGTTTTGCGATAACCACGTTTATGCAGCCCCGCTCCCGAAGTGTCCAAAAAGACCTCCGCCATGTCTTTCCGTATGGAAAAACGCAGGCGGTACTCGTCGGTGTTCTCCTCCAGTATCTGGACACCGTGCCCTTTGCGCAGCCGTTCTACCGCCGCCTTCTTCACAATGCTCTGGCAAGCGGGCACGCTGGACAAGGTGCTGGAAAGGCTGGAGCCTTTCACGGGAAAGCGGCCGTTGGCCGGGATATACTCCTCCAGAGGGAGGGAAAAGACACCATCGAACAACGCGTCGAAGTCGGGGGCCGCAAATCTGCCAAGGCAAATCATCACCCTCTCGGCACAGCGGCTCCAGAGATTCGCTTTTGCCAGGATCTCTTCGTCGCCAACAAAATGGATGCGCCCGTCTGTGACACGTACCTCCTGCGCCCCTATACGTTTAAAATCATAGGCCGCCGCAGATTCGATGCCAAAATAGCAGGGGGCCACAAATTCATATTTCATCCAAAACCTCCCCGCTCTGTGGTGCTTTTCCTATGGACCGCGCTTGCAGCAGTCCTTTTTTATAGGCCTTCGTGCGCCGCAGTACAAAAAACAAAATCGCCATGATGATGGCGGCGGCCATCGTGTCCGAGAGATAATGCCGGCCGATCAGAATCCTGGTAAAGGCCATGGCCGCCACATACCCCCAGCATAATACATAGACGAGGTTTCTCCGGCGGTTCCATGAGGGAAAGAGATCACACAAAACCACCAGAAGAAAAATTCCGCAGGCATTGGCGGTATGGCCCGAGGGAAAAGAGGTCCCGCCCCCGCCGCCGGGCAGATACCATGGGGTAAACGCCTCAAACCCCGCCTGGAGCATCCCATGCATTTCATCAAAACGCACACGGTCCCAAATCGTCTTTACTATGTTGATAATGAGCTGGTTGGCCACCATATAGACGCTACCTACAAGCGCGAAGAAAACCAGCTTGTGGCGAAGGGTTTCCCCCCGGCTGAAAACCCACCAAAAGGCAAAAATAGCCACCGCCACTCCCAAGGCCAGCCACAGCCATGTGCGTATATCGTCCGGCCCATCCGCAAGATCCCGCTTTTCCAAATAGTGGTAGCAGGTGTTATATAGCGCGCCAAAGCCACAAACGGCAACCAGGCACCCCAGGGGAAAACGCCACCGTTTTTCTTTTGAAGCATGACCCTCGGCAGCCCACAGCAGGGCGAGCAAGACAACGGGCAGGAAGGCCGGCAACCAGCCAAACGCTTCAAAAAGCGAAGCGACGAGATTATCTGGATCAAATAATTCCCGGCTCAGGGCAAGGTCCCATTTGGCCGCTATAACAAAACCGGCGGCAAAGACAACAACCGCCGGAACAAGCCAGAATAAAAAACGGTATTTTCTATCCATAGTCGTCCTTTTTAATTACCCAACTCGTATCTTGATGTAATATAGGACAGAGCCTCTCGCACCCCACTCTGCCTCGACTTTGTAGGTGTATACCCCACCGGTAAACGGGGTCTGCAATTCCCCTGTAATCTCCTCGTAATGGTTGCGGTTTCCATAGGAACGGCTCACCGTTATCGTCTTATATGGAAACGAAAAACTGATATCCAAAGGGGCGCCGGGCAAAACCGGGGCAGGCTCCAACCGGTCCACTACAGAGCGGTCCGGTTCCTCCCACTCTTTTGCAGAAAAGAGAAACCGCCATGAATAAGAATCCATCATGTAGTGCTGTGGCGGCAGGGGTTTTCCATTGTATTCAATATCGATGACAGGAAGGGCACTTTCAGGGTTCCGCATGGCAAGCAGGTCTCGGATGACGTAGGCGATGCCGCCGGCCAAAACCACCAGCAACAAGCCGGCTACAATTCTCACCATCCATTGCTTGCGCAGTTTCATGAAAAACCTTCCTTTTGGTATTTGGGGAGTATGTTCTGAACCATGGCCCCTGCCTCGCACCATAATATCCATCCCTTTACGCTGACGCCATTATACCGTATCTCCACATTGATGGCAAATACCCATGCTTTCGGGAGTGTACCCATCGTGTTGTTTATCGGCTAGATTTCATCAAGAACCCACTTTGGGCACTGCCCATTCTCTGGGAGTGTCCAAAGGGCGTTTTGAATAGACTGCCCAAAAAGTTCTGGTGCCCTTCCCCCGCCTTTGGCGGGGGAAGGGCAGATAAAAATACTTTCGATAAACAATGTGGCGGGGCACTGCCTGTGCTATTGAATCGTTTGAATCACCTTATTTATTCTGGTACAATAGAGCTAATGATTTCAGCAGTATCTGTGAGGGGGAAATGGTGTGGAGACAGAATATGACCAGAGAAAAGGACCCGGCGCAGGTATATGGATTCTAGTGATCGTATGCATGGGGCTCGTGATTTTTACCCTGGCTTGCGGGGCAGCCTACACCGGTATCTCTTCGGCGAGGATGACTGCGGCCAAAGCCAGCGCCGGTCATATTGAAAGTGTGTTTTTTCTGGCTGAAAAAACGGCGGAAGAAAACGGGCTCCGGCCTGAAAATGAGACGGCAGACAACCTGCTTACCTCCTATGGGGATTCGTCTGACAGCGAACTGAGTGATTACGAACAGTTTGTGTTGGACTCGATGTTGGACACTTTTGGCCCACAGCGGGATTTCGACTTTGCCATCAAGCGTTTTGAGGACGGGAGCGGAGTTCATACACAAATCTACTATTTTCCGGTAAAAGGTCTCACAAACCTCAACCAAGACCGATATTATTTGGTAACAGACGGTATTTTAACAGAAAACAACTCATTGTAATTGGTAATACTCTGTGTATATTTGTCGAATTGTGTCGAGGGTTGTCAAAGCAAAAAGAAAAGAAAATATTGCGTGTTATCGGTAATCGCGCTATACTATTGCAGGTTTTCGAAAGGTTTTGAATCAAACACTCAGCATCCCACTTTTTGACTAGAGGAACACTGCGATGGAAAACTCATTACAACTGCTTATGACAGAAACCTCGTCGGAAATATGCCAATTATGTAAGGTCACCTTGCCTGCGCGGAACATTGAAGTAAACGTGTGTGACAGAAATAGGGTTACGGCCTATCAGGAATTGTTGCAGCAGAAACCAGATGCGGTGTTGTTGGACGTGTTTATGCCTGGAATGGACGCTATGTCTTTGAAAACTAAGTATGATGAAAACAATGCGGAGAGCACGACGCAGTTTTACGCCACGGGCACTTTTCAAAATGAAGAAATAGAAAAAGAAGTGATGGAAAGCGGTTTTTCCTTCTACTTCCTGAAACCTTTCGATGTGCAAAACCTGGCCACCCGAATTTTGCAGAACAACGAAAAGGAACAACCGCGGGAGAACGGTGAAATTCTGCTGGAAGAAGAAGACATGGTGACGGACATGCTGAGGATGATTGGTGTGCCGGCGCATATCAAAGGGTACCGTTTTTTACGGGAAAGCGTGCTTTAAACAGTGGATGATCCCTCTCTTATCAACGCCGTAACAAAAATTCTTTATCCCGAGATCGCCTCTGCCTATGATACGACGGCCTCCCGGGTGGAGCGTGCCATCCGCCATGCCATCGAGGTGGCCTGGGATCGCGGCGACATCGATATTTTAAATTTCTACTTTGGGTCTACCATCCACGCCAGCCGCGGCAAACCCACAAATTCCGAATTCATCGCTATGCTGGCCGACCGCGTGACAATGGCCCAGAAGCGGCGGGCGTAGGAGCGGGTTTGGATGTTGATATGAGTGAAGCACGCTTCCTGCAGCTGGGCTACGGGGTATTAGACCCCACTGTGGGAATGAAGAAGGGAGTTTTGTTCGCGTCGATAGACATTGCCTGCATCAAACAGAACAAGTTACGGTTTGACAATATTTTATGCTTTGTTCGTTTGTTGTAAGGGCACCACCAAAAGTTCCCATCTACCGATTTGATGGTGTAGCACAAAACATGGCCCCTGCTTTTTTGGCAGGGGCCATGTTGATCAAACTATATCAGAATATTTCTTCACCCATGGGGGCCTGAGGGGTATTATAGGAGGGAAGTTGTACCTGGGCCGGCGCACTGCCAAGCAGCGTGCTGCTGTATATGTCTTTCAGCCTAAAGCGGCCCACCAACTGCTTGAGCATCTGTGCCTGCCCAGACAGCTCTTCACTGGAGGCTGCACTTTCTTCGGCTGTGGCACTGTTCGTCTGCACAACGGTCGAAATCTGCTCAATTCCCACATTGATCTGTGTGATTGCCTCTTCCTGCTGCTTGGAAGCACCGTTGATTTCGACAATTTTCTCCTGCGTCTTCTGGGCGCTCTCCACCACTTTTTGCACGCTTTCATTGGTCTTGTTGGCAATATCGCTGCCTTCCTGTACGTGGTCCACGCTGGTTTGGATAAGGGAGGCAGTTTCTTTGGCAGCCTCGGCCGATTTGCTGGCCAAGTTGCGCACCTCATCGGCCACTACTGCGAAGCCCTTGCCGTGCTGGCCTGCACGTGCCGCCTCCACAGCGGCATTGAGGGCAAGTATATTGGTCTGGAACGCGATATCGTCGATGACTTTGATGACCTTGGCGATCTCTTCCGAAGAAGAGGAGATACCGTCCATCGCCTTTTGCATCATCTGCATGTATTCGGTACTGTTTTGCATATCCTGGCCGGCCTGGTTGACAAACTCCAGCGCCTCTTCGGCATTGTGGGTATTCTCCTGGGTCTGGCTGAGAACCTGGGCGATAGACGCGGAAAGCTCTTCCACGGCACTGGCCTGTTCGGTGGCGCCCTGGGAAAGTGCCTGAGCCCCGTCGGCAATTTGGTGGGAGCCCACCGACACCTGGTCGGTAGCGGTGTTAACCTCACCAAACATATTGTTCAAATTACTTACCATTTTCTCAAGAGCGTTGCCCATCGTGTCTACTTCACTGGCTTTGGTCACATCTACAGAGAGGTCTCCTTCGGCCACACGTTCCAGCAACTTAGTATTGGCAATCAAACTGTCCATCATAGTGGCAAAAGAGCGTGCCGTTTGCCCAATTTCATCCTTAGACTGTGCATCTTTTTTTATCTGTGAAATCATCTCATCCGAGAAGTCCATGTTGCCGGTATCGCTCACTTGCTTGGTAGCGCTCATGATACGGCCAAGCGGTTTCGCAAGGAGGTCGGCTAGGAAGAAAGCACAGAACACCGCAAGAGCCACACCGAGAGCCATGACAACGATCTGGACAATTCGAGAGGTGAGCGCAAGCGTATTATTGTTATTCACTTTCTCTTGAGCCGCGGCCACATTCAGGGCAAATGCTTCGTCCATATAACCCGAAATTTCCGCACCCATGTCATCAATCTGTTTCATCGCCTCCGCCATAGCCGCTTCGTCACCAGCGGTGTAGGCATCGCGTACATTCTGTTTGATACCTACAAAGTCTCCAAAATACAGGCGGTTCATCTCATCATAGAGCGTCTGCTCTTCAGGCGTAGTGATGGTCTCCTTATAGGCGGCAAAGGCCGTTTCGAACAGTTCCTCTTTCTCCGCCAGCGCAGCGAATTCCTCTTCGGCAAATTCAGGATTGGCCGAATGGAAAATGACCATGTTTGCCGCACAGATGCGCTGGGAAGCTAAAGTATCATACATCGAGGCAAGTTCACCCATCGGCTGGGTATTCTCGGTGTACATCTCTTCATCCTCTGCTTGTAACATCCCCATGCCGATAATGCCCACACCACCTATCAATATTGCAAGCAGCGCCATCAAAGCAAAAGATAGTAGCATCTTTGATTTGATTTTTAAATTGTTGTACGATTTAAGCATAAAACGGTTCCCCCAATCATTTTTTACCAGTTCGCAGGCAAAATTTAGATAATTATATCCTTATTAAACAATAAATGCAAGCAGATTGCAAACCTTACACACATTTTTCACCTCCTTTTCCCACTCGATTGCCTCCTCTTTTTCTCGAATTCCCCCTTTTGAATCACACAAAAAGATATGGTCTTTCATCAAGTTTAAAGTCCATTTAATGTCTTGTCATATTATTGTTTTAACAATTATTATGAAAATACAAATATTTGTGTGTTTATTTGTATCACTCATTAAATCAACGAAGAGATCATAAGAAAAAAAATATGATCTCAATGGAGTCGTCAAATAGATTTTTCCTTTCTCTGAACTACGTGTTTCACTTTGTCCCTCAAAAACAACGAATTTTTACATCGTCACATATTATGTCATATGTCGATATATATCTATATATACATTTGTACCTTATGTTATGTTGACATTTTTGCATCATTTTCCTTCAAATACATACTTCTATGAGGATATCTGCTCACCTTCGAACTTTTGGATCTCACATCGCCTGATCCACGTACAAAAAAGCACACCACAAGTGGTGTGCTTTTTAAACGAATTCAAATTACATTTCTTCGTATTGTGCCCTCGGCCCGCCAATCAACTTCGGACGATTTTTTAGGCAGGTGACATGCGCTTCGCCAATCTCTTTTATGGAGGTGCGAACCGGGATTTGTACGTGTTTCACATGCATGCCGATGAAAGTGTCACCGATATCGATGCCCGCATCCGCCACAATGTGCTCCACCAATACAGGATCTTTGGCGCTTTTATACGCCGCAACGGCATGTGCGCCGCCGGCATGGGGGGCGGGCACCACCGTGACAATGGTAAAACCGTATTTCTCAGCCGCTTCTCTTTCCAGCACAAGGGCGCGGTTCAGGTGCTCACAGCACTGGACGGCGAGATAGGCTTTTTTCTCCTGCACAATGGGCAGCAGGGCTTCTATAACCGCTTGGCCCGTCTCGGCGCTGGAACCTTTTCCAATATACTTTCCACAAATCTCACTGCTGCTGCCGCCCAGTACGACAATCTTCCCCTCAAGATCCAACGGGTCAAGAAGTTCGTGGGCCACCTGCCGTACATCTGCTTGTATCTTACCTAGATCCATTTTAAAAACCTCCCTTGCAACCTATATTTGATCTCATGAAACACACTTTTCATGGCCAGCTACAGTATATTGCGATACCCCATCCGCCGCAGATCCGCAGGA
>JAJDHT010000088.1 GCA_030266325.1 Ruminococcaceae bacterium OttesenSCG-928-I18 | reverse complement strand
CCCGTACCCGCGGAGGAGGCCGGCGGGGTGGAGGAGACAACGGGAGCGGGGGTCTGGATATGGTTCGGAACGGGGTCCAGCGGTTTTGGACGTTCATCGTCGGTGATATGGCTGTGGGTGCGGAAATAGTCGATCATCCGCTCGGCGGCTTTACGGGTGATGTGAATACCGTCGCCTTCCATGGTGCCGGCGGCCGCATAACCGGTTTCCTCGTCGCGCAACACCTCGCTCCAGTTGAGGAACTTGCAGTCTTCCTCTTTGGCAAGGTCGGCCAAAGCGAGGTTATATTTATCGATCTCGGTCATGGAAAGGTTTCCGTTTGTGTGGTTTTGGGAAATCGGGGGTACCGAAGCGATGATGATATCGGCATAGCGGTAGCTGTCCCGTATATCGTCGATAAACGTTTCATAAAACTCAATAAAGTCGTCTGTGGGGGTATAGCCGGCATTGTTGGTTCCAAAGGTAATCACTACCCTGCGGGGCTGGACGATGGCCACACTCTGGGCCATGGTGACGTTGTTGAGCCCCGAGAAGATGATGTTCCGGTTGGAGACGGCCCCCTGAATCCCTTCGCCCACAACGCCGATTCCGTTTTGCAGGGTGACGCCTGTGATCGAGCTGAACTCGGTGAGGCGCACGGTGTTGGAGTCCCCAAGGAAAAGGGTTTCTTCCACGTATTCCTCCCCCGCGTCCTCGGTCTCCTCCAGAATGGTACCTTGCAGCCGCTCGACGGGCAGGGCGTTGAGGGTCATGTCGTAACCTTCGCTCGTGGCGGATGCCGAGCCGGAGGTGACGAGAGGGGTGGAAGCCGGAGGTTCCTGCTTGCAGCCGGGCAAAACCAGCGCCAGGGTGATGAGCACGAGCAAGAGAATAATGGCGCTGGAGAGTACGGAAACCAGCGAGAGCATCTTTTTGTCGAGGGTGCCGTCCTCCTTATATAAGAAAGAGAGCAGCCCCTCGCGGGGAGGCTTGGTTACGCCGTCCCCCGCGGCGGGTGCAAGCGGCAAATCGGTTTTTTGCGCGGGCGCCGGCGCGGGAGCTGACCCGGCGCCTTTTTTTTCGCTCTTTTTCTTTCCCATCTTTTCGAATTGCAAGACGGTTCCTCACTTTCGCGCCGAAAGCCAAAACGGGGCCTTTGGGCAGATTCCCGTGGACAAGGTGGATTTCATGTGACAAAACCAACCAGGGCTTATTATACAATATACGATGCCTGTTGGCAAATTCCCTCATGGGGGCGCGGGGTTTGCCCAAAAAGCATGAAATAGGGACACCCAAACGAAATAAAACCGGTTGCATCACAAGCCGCTGTGGCTTTATACTAATTTTGAGAAAGTGTACCTTGGGGTGGTGTGGGATGCTGAAAAAGGGATTGTGCCTGTTGCTGAGCTGCGCACTGTGTGCGCTGTTTGCCTGCGCCCCGGCGGGGGGCGCCGCTTCCGAGGACCCCGCGGCCTCGACGGGGCAGGACACACAGGCGGAGCCGTTGACGATGGACTGGTATATCAACTTTTCGTGGTTTACAGCTACCTTTGAGGGCATGGTGGCCGAGGCCCTGACCGAACGCACGGGGATCAAAATCAATTTCATTGCCCCCACCGGCAACGAGTGGGAAAAGCTGAACAGTATGCTGGCCGCGGGCAGCCTGCCCGATTTGGTAACGCTGGGACATTGGGAACCGGCGATTACGCAGATGATTGCGGAGAAGCAGGTGCATGCCTTGAACGAGCTGGCCGATGAATATGACCCTGCCTTTTGGGAGGTGGCCGACCCCCAGCGTGTGGCCTGGTACACGCAGGAGGATGGGAATCTGTACGCCTACCCGAACTCCTCCTACACCCCGAAAGACTATGAGGAGCACCCCGACATTGGCTCCCAGCAGGCCTTTCTCGTGCGCAAGGATATCTACGAAGCCATCGGCAGCCCCGATATGACAACGCCCGAGGGATTCACCGGGGCGATTAAGGCGGCCAAAGAGGCCTTCCCCGAGGTGAACGGACAGCCTATGCTGCCCGTGGGGCTATATGATTTTGACAAGGACGGCTGCTATTCGCTTGAGGCGATGCTGATGAACCTGCTGGCCGTGCCCTTTGAAAAGGACGGGCAGATGTACGACAGGTACACCGACCCCGAGTACATCCGGTGGCTCAAGGTGTTTCGGCAACTCGCGCAGGACGGGTACCTGGAAGACGACATGTTTGTGGATCGCAGGATACAAATGGCCGAAAAGGTGGCCGACGGACGGTATTTTTGCATGATTTACCAGCACAGCGACATCGCCGACCAGCAGAAGTATCTTTACGCCGAAAACCCCGGCAGCCAGTATATCGCTGTGGATGGCCCCAAAAATGAAGCGGGAGACCCGCACACCCTGCCGGGCGTGGGCATCAACGGTTGGACCGTGACGCTGATCAGTAAAAATTGCGAGGACCCCGCCCGCGCCATTGGCCTGATGTGTTTCATGATGAGCGAAGAGGGCCAGAAACTGTTGTATTGCGGGGTGGAGGGGGAAATGTACGACGAGGTGGACGGCACCCCTGTGGTCCACGAAGAGATACTGGAAATGCTGAACACAGACCGTGTCGAGTACAACCGCCTGTATGCGGCGGACAACACCTACTGGATGCTGCAGGACCTGGCGATGCAGCTGGACTGGCAGCCGCCGCCCGAGCCACCGCTGGACCAGCCGCGGGAGTGGACCTACCCGTATACGGTGTACACCTCCCAGTACGACGCGGTGTTCCCCATCGGCAGCGCGGCGGCCGGCGCCCACGAGCGCATCCGCGAGGCCTGGGGCGAAGTGTTGCCGAGGCTGCTGCTGGCCGATAGCGACGAGGCGTTCGATGAGATCTTTGCCGCCTACTTGCAAGAGCGTGAGGCGCTGGGGTTTGCGATGGTGCAACAGGAGGCGACGCACCAGATGGAACTGGCGAAAGAAAAGCTAAATATCCTCAACTAGCGTCCGAACCCCCTGCAGGGGAGCCAAACAGGCGGTGAAAAGATGAAAAAGGTGGCAAGACGCTTTGGGCGGTTAAAGCTGAACCAGAAATTCACACTGGTGATTTTCTGTGTGGTGCTTGTGCCTGTTGTCCTGCTTGCGTCGGTGCTGCTGGGCAACATGCAAAACGTCGTCACCGAAGACAAGATGAAGGATGTGGAGAGGCAACTCACGGAGGTGCGGGCCGGTACAGAAAAGGCCGTAGAGCTCTGTAACATGACCACCCAGGTGTTTCTCAACAGCCCAAATTTACGCGAATTTTTGGTGAAAGCGCACAACGGGGACAAGTTTACGGCCGAGGAACTGGTGGCCTTCCAGCGCGGGGATGTGGCCAGCTTTGAGCGCATGGTGAACGCCAATCCCTACCTCTACCAAACCCGCGTCTATTTTGAGGGGGAAGGCCTGCCCGAGTTCATGCCCGTGCTCTACCACGAAAGCCGGATGCAAAACCTGAGCTGGGCCGACGAAGACTGGGTGAGCGGCACCTGGCAGCTGGACTACACCGACACCCTGTTCGCCAAAGAGGTGGTAAAACCTACCCCCCACATCATGAGCCTTGTGACGGTGATTGAGGACTATGAGTACGGCGCTGTGGGCGTGCTGGAAGTGGCCATCCGCATGGATGAACTGCTGCCGGGGCTGTATGGCGAGGAAGTGCTGGGGCCCGCCTGCTTCGTGAGCGAAAACGGCCACATATATGCGGGAAAAGAGCAGGAGGCCTTTTGGGACGAACACCTGTCCGAGGTGCTGCAGGCGTTCGGCGCCGGCACGGCAGACGTGCAGAGTGCAGAGGTTCATATCGGAGGGGAAAACCTGCGGGTGGCCCAGGTGGCCCTGCCGCAGATCGGCGGACAGTACATCACCGTGGTGGATCTCAGCGAAATCACCGCCGCCATGGCGGATCGAAGGAACCTCTTCCTGCTTGGCACGGCGGTGAGCCTTCTACTTGTGGCCCTGCTGGTGAACGGGATTGTCAAAGCGATGCTGAGCCGGTTCTATGGCGTTGTAGACGCGATGACCGAGGTGCGCGAGGGCAACCTGTTTGTGAAGGTGCCCCAGGACGGCAGCGATGAGATGGCCCTGCTGGGGCGGCGCATCAACGAGATGATGGAACAAATCAACGCACTGATGCAGGAGAACATCAACCGCCAGATGCTTGTGAAAAACAGCGAGATCCGTGCCTTGCAAAGCCAGATCAACGCCCATTTCATCTACAACGTGCTGGAGAGCATCAAGATGATGGCAGAGGTGGACGGCAAGTACGAGATGTCGGACGCGATCACCTCACTGGGTAGACTGCTGCGCTACAGCATGCGTTTCACCTCCGCCAATGTGACCGTGGAGGACGAGGTGGAAAATATCCGCAACTATCTGGCGCTGATCAACCTGCGTTTCGATTATTGCATCACCCTGCAGGAGGACCTGCCCGAATATGTCTTGCAGCAGAGAATTCCCAAACTGACGCTGCAGCCCCTTGTGGAAAACGCCGTGGTGCACGGGGCCGAGGCCCTGGCACAGGACAGTGTGATCGAACTGTGTGCGCGGGAGAGGGACGAAGCGTTCCTTCTGGAGATCACAGACCACGGACGTGGCATGGACAAAGAGACGCTGCACAACCTGAGAGAGAAAATAAAAGAAAAAACCGAAGCCGCCACCGGGAAAGGCATCGGCCTGAAAAATGTACACGACCGCATCGTGATGGCCTTCGGGCCCGAATATGGTGTGGAGGTGGAGAGTGAAGAGGGCCGCTTTACCCGTGTGACCATCCGCATTCCTTACACCCAAGCGCCGGAGGCCGAGTGTGAAGACGTTGTTAATCGTTGAGGATGAAAAAGCGATTCGAAAAGGGATTGCGGCCATGGCGAAACGCGCGCCCGTGGAGATCGAGAGCGTGGTGGAATGCCGTGACGGCCTGGAGGCGATGGAGGTCCTGCGCGCGCAGGCCGTCGATGTGATGATCACAGACATCCGTATGCCGCGCATGGACGGCATCGAACTGGTGCGGCGGGCCAGCGCCCTGCCCTGCCCGCCGCTGACTGTGGTGGTGAGCGGGTATGACGATTTCTCCTACGCCGTGGAGGTGTTTCGGCGCGGGGTGCGGGACTATATCCTCAAACCTATCGAACGCGAAAAATTATTCGAAACACTGTCTAAATTGGACGAAGAGCTGAGCCGCAGCCGCCGGAGGAAAGACAGTAAACTGGCCGTGAGCAGCCATGTGGTGCGCAGCCTGATGCTGGCCGGGGGGCCGGGCGAGGAAGAGGCCAGGGCCATCATGGAACAATACGGGGATGTGTTGTTCACACGGCCTTACCGTGTGTTCTGCCTGAGCCCAAACGCAGCCATACAGAGAGAAGCGGCTTTTGAATACTCCCTGCGTGAAATGGAGGGGCAGTGGATCCTGCTGTCGGGGGCCCAGCAGGCACGGCCGCTTTCAGAGGAGCAGTTCCGAGGCCTTTGCACGGGGACCAGCGGCGTGCACGGGGGCATTGCCAGCCTGCGCGGCGCCTACCTCGAGGCCGTAAATGCGCGCAAAATGGCATTTTGCCGCGGCTATGCCGCCGAAGAGAGCGACCTGCGGCAGGAGAGTTCCGAAGACCCCAGGGTGCAGGAGGAGATTGAGCAGATGGTCCACCTGCTGGGGGCGGGCAGGCAAAGCGAGGCAAAGCAGTTGCTGGGGCAGCTTCTCATCATGGCCCAGAACGGGAAGATGAGTGCCGACGCCTTTGAGGCCAATATGAAAACCTTTTTGGGGCAGGTGGGGGACACCTACGGACAACTGCCCGAAGAAAACCGTCTGCCACAGTCACTGCACAGTCCGCTTGCCTTCGAAAATGCGCTCGCTTACTATACCGAACTGTGCCGCTGGATAGACGGATTCTGCGCACACGCGCAAAACCAGCGCACCGACGAGAACGAACGCAAAATCCACATGGCCACCATTTTTCTGCGTGACCATTTTGGTTCTGAAGTGGACATGGCCATGGTGAGCAACCACGTCTCGATGAATTACACGCAGTTTTCTCAACTGTTCAAGCAATACACCGGAAGTAATTTTGTGGAGTACATCAAAAAAGTCCGCATTGAAGAGGGAAAAAGGTTGCTGCGTGAAACCGAGATGCGAATAGGGGAGATCAGCCTCAAAGCGGGTTTTAAAGATGAGAAGCATTTTATGAAGGTATTTAAACAAAGTTGTGGCGTTTCGCCCAGTGACTATCGGCGTAACTTACGGACAGTAAATGAATAGAATGCATTGAAAGCAAGAGAATGACAAAGACTGTCAGGATTGCCATGAGTGTGCTTGAAATCGGTATAGAACGCATTTGGATACACAACGGATTAGGGGGCAACATGATGGAGAAGGAAAAAAGAAACCAGGACCTGTTTTTGGATTGCTACCTGCAACTGGAGGAGGAGTACCGCCAGCAAGCGGAACAGATGCTGCGCGAGTGTGCCCGAGAAGGAGAGAAAGAACGCGGAATCATACGATTGTTTGACACCCGCATGGCCGCCGGCTCTTAAGAGACGCGCGGGGCAACGGGTCCCTGTGCCGCGGCAAAGCAAAACCCCACGCGAGCATTCGCGTGGGGCAGGGTGCCTGCCTACTATGGCAGGTTTAGGCTTCTTTGTTTTTTGCTTCCGATTGTTCCTTTTGCATCTTTAGCAAACCTTTGATCTGCATCAAGGCATATTCCTGGCTGGTTTCATCCAGCTGGGCAAAAGCATCGGCTACCTCGCGCAGTTTGTCGCCTGCAGGGTGGCTAAACATCTCCCCTTCGCCTTCAAACAGCCAAGAGGGGTTGACATGGTAAACCTGGCACAGATGTTCCAGTAAAACCTGCCGGGGCTTTACGCGCTGGTATTCGATGTTGGAGATCATATCCTTCGACAGGCCGAGGCGGCGCGCAAATTCTTTTTGTGACAGGTGCAGCGTCTTTCTGACCTGGCGTACCCTCTCCGAAACCAAGGGCAACACCTCCTACATCTACCAGTATAGTATACGCGTTGCCCAAAAGCAAGGATACAAACCGACAAAAATGGCTAGGAATCGCGGCGCGCGCTTTGTGCCCGCAAGGCAGAGAAGCCCTGGGGACAGATGCGCAAGACGATGGCGTTAGGCCGCCGCTTCGGAAGGGGCTGTGCTCTCTTCGGCCAGTTCGGCTTCGTTCGAGTCCTCGCGGGTGAAGCCGTCTACGGTATAGTAGATTTCAGGAAACCCTGCGGGCTCTCCGTCCATGACAAATTCAAGGGCCTCCACATTGGCCGAGACAGGCACCCAGAAGCGCATGCCGAAGGACTCTTCTTCGCCAATAGACACGTCTCCGCCTTGAATATAGGCGCCGATCTCCGCCCCATCCTCAAGGATGCTGCAGCAGTTCATCAGTTCCCGCCACTCCTTGTAGATCGTGGGGTCCCCTCCGGTGATGACCACCTGAGCCGTCATCATGCTCTCCTGGGTCTCCTCTACTCCGGCACTGCTGAAAAAATGGTCGTAGACGATGGCCTTTTCCACTTGAATGGGAAGGGAATCTCCCGGGCCCACCGTGTCTTCCGATTCGTCCCCGGCCAGCGGGGCGACCGATGAGGGGCTCTCTTTGGTCTCGACGGGGGCGGCCTCGCTCTCAGATGCGGGTATACTCGTCGAGCTGGATGCCCCATTCGAACAACCGGCGAGCGCCGCCAGCATCCCCATAGCCAGAAGTGTTGCAAACAAACGTTTTTTCATCTTTCGTGTCCTCCTTCATATGCGGTGTTTTCTGCCCGGGAGAGGCGCACCCGCCCCGCGGCAAGAGTGTAGAAAGTAGATTGCCTTTTTGAGGGCGATCTATTGCTTTTGCGATAAAATTGTTATAT
>JAJDHT010000087.1 GCA_030266325.1 Ruminococcaceae bacterium OttesenSCG-928-I18 | reverse complement strand
GGAAATTCACCTTCTAGCCCAGCTGTGGGGAGCGTGCTTCCTTACACGGCGGCAGGAGCCTCCGCGGGCGGTGTTTCGGCAGGCGACGCCTCAGCGGGGGGCACCTCTTCGGGCGCAGGAGCGGCCTCTGCAGGTGCCGGGGCAGGTTCGGGCTCGGGCACCGGTTCGGGGATGGGCTCGGGCGGGGCCCCGGTGTAATAGGGGCTGCCTTCGAGGTAGGGGTTGCGTGGATGATATGCCGTGTGGGTGACAAGGTACTCCACCCAGGCGGCGTATCCCGAAGGGCTCAGGTGGTAGCCGTCGCTGCCGGCAAAGTCCTCTCGCAGGTACAAGTCGTCCCCGGCCAGCGGTTCCGTCAGGTCGAGAAAATAAATGCCTTCCTCGAAGGCCATCCGGGCCAGCATGTTGTTGAGGTTATCGATGCGGGCCATGTCGAACCCGGGGCTGTTGTCGGGCCGTACGGGTGTGAGGGATTGGATATAGTAGCCCACCTCGGGGTGCAGGGAAGCGCGCATGACGGTGAGCATCTCGCGATAGTAAGCGATGATACTGTCGTCGTCCAGACTGACCATGGCGTTGGCACCCAGCTGGATGTATACATTGTCAGGGGCGCTGGCCACGAGCGCCTCCATGGGCACCTCCTGCTCGCCGTCGTTTCGCCGCTGCACCGAGCCGTCGTAAATCTGTTTTGGGCCGATGCCTTTGTAGGCGCAGTAGTGTGCATTGGGGATGCCCTGGGCATAGATTTGGAACCCCTGGGTCAGGCTATCGCCCACAAAGGTGACGGTGTTGAAATAACTCATGTCTACCCGCCCGTTTTCGGGCAGGGAGATCATGCGGTAATCGGGCGAGACCAGCTCCATATTGTTGATGGTTTGTTCCACGGGCCCCACAAAGTTCCAGGCCGTGTTGTCCGGGGTATCGGGAAGCGGGTCGGGCACGGCGTCCGACCCGGCCATAATGACGGGTGCGTCGGAGGGGACAAGCGTCTCTGTTTCGGGCTCTCCCCTGGCGGTGTTGATGATGGCCGTGATACCCCAGGCGACAAGCAGGATGACACAGACGGCGCCGAACAAAACAAGACCGCGCCTCAGCGTGCGCTGGAGACGCCGTTTCTGTCGCCGCTTTTCGAAATCCTCCATGGCATCGGGGTTTTGAAGGTCCCGGGAGCCAAAGCCCTCCTCGGGCTCGTTTGTGGGGGGTGTCTTGTCCAAATCACTGCTCCATTCATTTATTCCCCACTAGTGGGGATCTCATACCCCGCCCCTTGGGGCGGACTTGTCGGCCCGTGGCGCCGATACCCTGTAGCCCAGCTGCGGGCAGTGCGCTTCATTGCAATAGAGTGCCCTGCCTGGCAAGGACCTTGCAAGGCCGCCAGCGGCACTCCTCACTACTGCGAGGTACTTTCTTACCGCATTATACATGAAGCGGGAGGCAAACACAATATGTTGTGTTCGCCGCGAAAGCAAAAAGCCTAGACGTAGAGAAAGCGGAAGGGAAAGCATATGCAACATGGCCGAAGGGCCGGTGCCCACACTTGCCTAAGCGCTGTGGGATCGTGTTTCAGGCGATCAAAATGTATGGGAAAACACAGGAAAATAGCATTTTTTCTAACTGTACCATTTTGGTAGATTTCACACAAGTGACACCATTTTCTGTCATACTGTTTTCGCTCCAAGGCATTGCCTGAGAATCCCATTTTATACTATGAAATAAGAGAGACCCACGCGCGGCCCCCGGCCATAACAGGTGGGAGGCCGCGACGGCAGGAAAGCACTCAAGGAAAAGGATCTTGCCGGAATGTAACAGGAGGGAGCCATATTGCCCAATTACAAACAGATGTATTTTGATTTGGCGGGAAAGGTGGCGGATGTGATCGATATCCTTGTGGAGGCCCAGCGCGAGGGAGAAGAAAGTTATAGTTCCGAGGAGGCGCAGCCTCCTATTGTCCTCGCCGAGGAAGAGTAGATGCCCTAAGCGAGGAGCGCCCGCCCTTTGCCGAAAACCAGAAAGCACCTGCCGAAACGGCCGCCAGTGGCGGATTCAGCAGGTGTTTTCCTTGGAGAGTGTATTAACGCGTTTTTTTGGGTAAATTCCATGTACCCTCCCCCCGCCGGAGGCGGGGGGAGGGTACATGGAATCTGCTTCCTTTTTTGGAATGCTTTCGGCGGGCAGGTTGTGTTATAATACAACATATTATGTATACAAGAGGGGGATCCAAATGAAAAGAGCCTTACTATTGGTATTTGCGTTTTGTATCGGTGTCTCCATGGCCGCCTGCGGAGGCGGGCAGAGCAGCCCGGCCGCCCCGGCGGCGGAGAGCCCCCCGGCGGTGAGTGTAAGCGAAAACACTTCGGCGTCCACTAAGATGGATCTGTCCACCTCGACCTCGCCGCCCATCAGCACGCAGACCCTGCCGGAGGTCACGGACGAAGAGATCATAGACACGATCCAGACCCTGCACACCTTCATCGATGTGAACTCGAGTGAAGTGGGGGTTGACTCCTCCCAGGTCACTTTTATGGAAAACCTGGCCGCCAGCCTTGCCAACTACGAGGCGGACGAAAACATACAGCGCGTGATTTGGTTTTTCACGGTCGACCATCTGGCCGGTTCCCTGGGCACGGAAGACGCCCGGCCGGTGGACAGGGAAGAGGCACACCGGTACGCGGAGAATCTGTTTGGCGTGGACATTTCGATTGCCCCGCCCTCAGACCCCGCATACAGCCAGGGGATCCTGGCCTCGGAAAGCGAATACCATACCATCCTGGGCACCATCATCTCCTGCAAAATCAGCAATGTGCAGATCTCCACAGACGAGTCCGGCCTCGTGACGGCCACCTACGACGCGACCTCTACGGCCGAGCCCTACAGCATGGATCTGCAGGACCATCCGCTGGGGAACTACACGACCACGCTGCAGATTATGCAGGACGAAAACGGGACGCCCTACCTGCGTTTTGTAGATTGTGTGAAGAACAGCTGAAACCGGACACTTTGCGGAGCCGTGACCACCGGAGACACACAGCAGAAAAGGGGATCACTTTCGGGGGATGTTTTGCCGCAAAGCGACAAAACACAGGGATTTGTCCTGTGCAAAAGAATTGCGTCGCATAACATCCTTTGTATCGTCAAACGGTAAGATCCATTTCGGGTTTCCAGACAAGAAAGTTCCCCTTTTCAAGAGGGTCCGCACTCTTGAAAAGGGGAACACTTGCGTGTGTCGCCGCCACACTGTGCCTCAAAAGGCGCAGTCAAATATTTATCGGGTCTTAGCTATTTGACACTGTCCATATAGGCCACGAGGTCCAGTACCTTGCAGCTGTAGCCCCACTCGTTGTCGTACCAGCTCACGAGTTTGACAAAGGTGTCGGTGAGGGCGATGCCGGCCTTCTCGTCGAAGATGGAGGTGCGGCTGTCGCCGATGAAGTCGCTGGAGACCACGTCCTCGTTTGTGTAGCCGAGGATGCCTTTGAGCTCGCCCTCGCTGGCCTTCTTGATGGCCGCACAAATTTCCTCGTAAGAGGCAGGTTTTTTGAGGTTGACAGTCAGGTCTACCACGCTTACATCGATGGTGGGTACACGGATGGACATGCCCGTCAGTTTCCCGTTCAGTTCAGGAATTACCTTACCTACGGCCTTTGCGGCGCCCGTGGAGGAGGGGATCAGGTTGGCCGAAGCGGCCCGTCCGCCGCGCCAGTCTTTGTTGGAGGGGGCGTCCACCGTTTTTTGGGTGCCCGTGGTGGAGTGCACGGTCGTCATCAAGCCGTCGGCGATGCCGAAGGTATCGTTGATGACCTTGGCCAGGGGCGCAAGGCAGTTGGTGGTACAAGAGGCGTTCGAAACGAAGTTCATGTCGGGGGTGTAGGCGTCGAGGTTTACACCGCACACAAACATCGGGGTGTCGTCCTTCGACGGGCCGGTGTACACTACCTTTTTGGCGCCGGCGTCCAAGTGGCCCTGGGCTTTTTCCTTGGTGTGGAAAATGCCGGTGGCGTCGATGACATAGTCGGCACCCACCTCGCCCCAGGGGATATCGGCCGGACTCTTTTCCGCAAAGAATTTGATTTCTTTGCCGTCCACGACGATGGCGTCCTCTTTATGGCTGATTTCGCCGTCGTAGTGTCCATGAACCGTATCATATTTCAGCATATATGCGCAATAATCGGCTGTCATGAAGGGGTCATTGATGCCGACAAACTCGAAATTCGGGTTTTTCAGCCCGGCGCGGAACACCAGACGCCCAATTCGTCCAAAACCGTTGATACCTACTTTGATGCCCATATTACAACCTCCCGTTTTGTCCCAAACATGTTGGGTGTATTGCTGCGCACAGAGTCGTGCGTTTTCGAATACGTTCTGCAGCCTGAGGTACCTTAGCTGCGAGGGCGGGCTTTCGAGCGGAAAGATGGTTATTGCGCTGTTTCCACTTCCTCCGGCCTCCACACAATTCTATAACAAAGAGGGCGGAACTGCAAGTAAATGAACGGCTATTCTTAAAAAATATACAATTTTTTCATTGAATGACCCAAAGAACCATCTAAGACGGAAAAAATACCAAAAAAAAGGCGGGAAACACAGAAGACATTGGCAAATCATCTGAAATGATGGGCATATCAGCATATGATATGGTATAATGACGATAGATGAATTCGACATAATTCGACACGGTTCGACAAATCGGATTTCGCCAGAGCAGTACATAGGGGTATGAGAACGCTCTCATCAGGGAACAGGATGTGTACCATCATGTTCGAATCTTTTTTAAATGCATACAATAACGTGCCTTATCCTTGTTATTGGCTTGGTACGAACGGCGTGTTTTGGGCAAACACGGCTGCGGAGGAAATAGAGGCGGCAGGAGCGGAACCCGAAAGTGTGCGATTGCTTTTGACCGCACTCATGGGGGAAAGCGAGCTTTTGGGAGAAGGGCAGTCCCCCTTGCAGTCCGTGCTCTCCATGCGGGGGCTGGAGGTACTTCCCCACCCGGAGGGGTGCTTTGCTTTTAGCCATAAGTGGGAACAAGTTCCCGTCGACGCCTTCAGCAATAACCTGCGTACGCCTGTGTCCAACATTCTAACCACGCTTCAATCGCTCTCGCGTCGTTTGCATGATACGCATGACGAAGCGGCCATTGCATGCCAGGGGCAGATCGAATCCTTGCAAAAGAACTGCTACCAGCTTTTGCGCCTCACGACGAATGTAGAATTATACAACATCGCCCTGCATAAAAGCGAGGGTTTTGAGGTGATCGAGCTGTGTTCCTTTGTGGAAAACCTCTGTGAAAGATCGTCAAAGGCCTGCCGCGCACAGAGGGTGGAGTTTGAAACCCAACTGGCCGGCGCCGCTTTGCCCGTGCTGTCGGACGCGAGGCTGTTGAGCAACGCCTTTTTCAACCTCTTGCGCAACAGCCTGCAATTTACGCGGGACGGCAACAGGATACGTGTTACCCTTTCCCAGACGGGCAGGCGCGCCGTGCTTACCCTATCGGACAGGGGCCTTGGAATAAAACCCCAAGCGCTCCCCCATATTTTTGAGGTATATTATTCGGAAGACCCATATCTTGACGGTGGGGAGCGCCCGGGCCTGGGGCTTGGGCTTGCCCTTGTATCGGCGGCAGTGCGCGCTATGGGCGGCACGATTGCCGCCGAAAGTCGTTTTGGGGAGGGCACCTCCATCACCATGGCCTTTCCACTGGTGGCCGCCTCCCCCGAGTTGCTCGAAAGCCACGCGGAGCAGTTCCTCAGTGGGCTGTATTCCTCAGAATATATCCAGCTGGTCGATTACTGTACCTTACCCACACTTTGAGCTCTTTCTAAAAGAAATTGGGTAGATCGCCAGCATATGGTGACCTGTGGTTTTTTTTCAATGGTACAGACAGGATCACTGTTTTGCCATCTCTACCTAATAAATAGAGGCTTTATATCAATAGCTTAAAACCCCTGCAAAGGGTTTTTTTATTGCTCACGAGTGAGGGCAATATCCCGCCCCATGGGGTGGGCTTGCCTGCCCGTGGCGTCGATGTCCCGCGGCCCCGCGGCGGGGAGCGCGCTTCGTTGCCACAACGTGGCGGTGCCGTCGGGTCTTGGACCCCATGGTACTGGCCCACATCTGAAATATTTACATGGCAAGCGCTGCGCCGCCGTTTTTTCCGCCGCATAAAAAGGCACCCTACAGTCCGGTTACGGGCAGGTATTTTTCCGGAAAAAATGATATTAAAACGAATTGTCTCATAATATAAGACTTTTTTGGCAAATCTTTCGTTCAGCCCCCCGCGGCAGATCCGTTTTTTAGGTTTACAAAAGGCGAATTTTATTATAGAATATACAACTGAGGTTTGTGTGCGGCATGGGTACCTGCCGAAAAAAGGCACACAAATAGGGAAACACAGGGAGAAGAAATATGAAGAAACTACTCAGCATAATACTTGCTGCCGTTTTGATGTGCAGTGTAGCCGCCTGTGGAGGAGGAGACGCCTCCACCTCTGAAGGGCATATCCCGGCACCGGGGTCCCAGGCCAGTGGCGAGGTCGTGGCCGAATCTCACATTCCGCCCTCAGACGCCGCGTATCTGACGGGTTTGGAAAAAGGATCCGATTATCCTGAAGGCCAGCGTGTCATCGGGGTTATGGTGAACAACATCATGGGTTCCCGTCCCACACGCGGGCTCTCCGAGGCGCAGGTGCTCTATGAGATGCGCGTGGAAGGCGGCATCACCCGCTTTATGGCCGTTTTTGAGGATTATAAAAACATGCCGATGGTCGGCTCAGTTCGCTCGGCGCGCGACCAGTTTTTCCAGATGCTTGTGCCTTCGTACGGTTTCTATGTGCACGACGGCCCCAACCAGAACCAGCCGGTCATCCAGATGATCAAAGACCAGGAATATGGCGAGTTTGACTTGACGCCGGACCTCGGGATCACCTGGCGAGACCCCGAGCGCGCCGGCATGCCGCTCGAGTATACCGAATATACCGACGGTGAGCACATTGCCGAGGCCGTGGAAGAGAACAACCTGGACGACGAGCGCAGCTACGGCAGTACGATGTTCGCTTTTACACCCTACGACGAGGAACCGCGCCAGCTGGAAGGCGGCCCGGCCGAGAGCGTGGCCGTCATCCATTCCGACAGTTACCGCAACCTGTTTGAATACGACGCGGCGAGCAACCGCTATATGATGAGCCAGTTCAGCGCCAACGGCATGACGCCGGCCATTGACGAAAACAACGACGAACAGCTTGGTTTCAACAATCTGCTTGTTCTTTTCACCATCATGTACAACTACACAAACTCTGAGCTTGTCTATGTTGGGTTCGACTCCGGCATCGGTTATTATTTCAACGGCGGCAACTTCGAACTGGTCCGCTGGAAGAAAGGCGGCCCCCAGGCACCGCTTCAGATTTTCGTCAACGACACCACCGAGACGACGAACTACCTGAACCCCGGAAACACCTACATCGCCATGATCGACGATATCCGGCTGGAAGACTTCCACTATAGTGTTGTGGAGGGAACCGCCGCGGAAGAGGCGGCCGACGGGACGATCAACCCGAATGAAACGGAGACGGAAGACTAAAAGAACGTTCCGGCTTTCGGCCTAGCCGAAAGCCGGTTTTATGTTTTCTCTATTATGAAAGCGGAAAAGGGGGAGAAGGATGCAAAAAAAAGCGTTGGCGGTTTTGCTGGCCTCCGTTTTTCTCTGCCTTTTTGCCGCCTGTACGCAACAGCAGCGGGCGGGGAACGAAATTCCCCTGCCCGGAGAGGAAGAGACGGAGCAGGCGGCAGAGCTGATGGCTTTGCCCTTGGCCGGCGCCCTCAACCCCCTGACGGGAAACCCCGCCATCGAGGGGGCCGTAGAGGGCCAGCGTCCGGTGGCCGTCATGGTGGCAAACACCCAGCAGAGCCTTCCACAGCGGGGGCTGGCCGGGTGTGATGTATTGCTGGAGACCGTGGCGGAGGGGGGGATAACCCAGCTGATGGCCATGTACGGAGATTTTCGTATGGTGCCGCAGGTGGGCCCCGTGCGCAGCGCGCCTGACCAATTTGTGCAGTTTGCCATTCCCTCCAACGCGATTTTTGCCCACATCGGGGCGACAAACTATGCAAAAAACCTGTTGAATGTGCTGGCCTACCAGGATGTAGACGGC
>JAJDHT010000086.1 GCA_030266325.1 Ruminococcaceae bacterium OttesenSCG-928-I18 | reverse complement strand
GGGTATCATACCAATTTTAGGCAGACTCCTGGCAATCCTGACGGTTTACTTACGTCCAATGCGGCGTTGTCCTCCATCGCAATACATAGAGTATTGCTCAATCGTCCGCCTTGTCTTGGACGCAAGTATCCTTGCCAGTCTTTGTCATTCCCTCACTTTCCACTTGGTATAAAAGGCACGGCACGGCCGACGGGAAATGACTGTCTTTCCTGTTCTGTCGGGTTTCTTATACAAAAAGTGTTAAAGTTGCACAAAAACCCCACAGAGGTCTCGCCCTATTCTCGCCAAATTTCACAGAAAAGACTTGCAATCGTTAGAATAATTGAGTACAATAAAATCAAGAGATCCTGAAATGCCGGGCCGAAACGGGCGCCTTATGGGGCCGCCTCATGGCGCGGTCTTTTCCATATGACAGTTGGCCGCCTGTGGAGGAAGCAATGCAGAAAATCAGCAACCTGAGAGTGGATACTGAGATTTACCAGTTAAAAAAAGGGAAGAATTTTGACTGCTGGAAGTTCCTCGGTTCCCACTTGTGCGAGGTGGGTGGGCAACGGGGCGCGGTTTTTCGCGTCTGGGCCCCCAGGGCCAAAGCCGTCAGTGTGGTGGGGGATTTTAACCGCTGGAAACCCGGCGCGCACCCGATGAAAAACCTCTCCAAAACCGGTGTATGGCAGTGCTTTATCCCGGGGCTGGAGGCCTATGATATCTATAAGTATTGCATCACCACCCCGGCGGACGAGATGGTGTTCAAGGCCGACCCCTATGCCTTCCACACCGAGACGAGGCCCTCGAACTGCAGCAAGCTGTATGACCTGGCCGGGTACAAATGGCACGACGCGCGCTGGGAGAGGCAAAAGGCCAAGGCCAAGAGCCTTGAGGAACCGATGAATATCTATGAGGTGCACGCCGGCAGCTGGCGGGTGCATGAGGACGGCAACCCCTACAGCTACCGTGACCTTGCCGACCAACTGATTCCCTATGTGAAAGAGATGGGGTATACCCATATCGAGCTGATGCCCCTGACCGAGTACCCCTTCGACGGCAGCTGGGGGTACCAGGTGACCGGATATTTTGCGCCCACCAGCCGCTATGGCACCCCGCACGACTTCATGTATTTCATTGACGAGTGCCACAAAGCGGGGCTCGGTGTCGTCATGGACTGGGTGCCCGCCCATTTCCCGAAGGATGAGTTCGGCCTTTATAAGTTCGACGGGACCAGCTGCTATGAGGACCAAAACCCCAAGCGGGCCGAGCACCGGGAATGGGGCACGATGGTTTTTGATTTCGGCAGGCCCGAGGTGCAGTGTTTTCTCATCTCCTCGGCGCTGTTCTGACTGGGGCAGTACCACATCGACGGGTTGCGGTTTGACGCCGTGGCCAGCATGCTGTACCTGAACTACAACCGAAAAGAGGGCGAGTGGGAACCCAATACGCAGGGGGGCCGTGAAAACCTCGAGGCCATCGATTTTCTCAAAAAGGTGAATATCGCCGCGTTCAAACGTTACCCTGGCAGCCTGATGATTGCCGAGGAGTCCACCTCCTGGCCGCTGGTGACGGCGCCTGCGCATGACGGGGGCCTTGGCTTCAACTACAAGTGGAATATGGGCTGGATGAACGACATGCTCGACTATATGTCCACCGACCCTCTCTTCCGCGCGGGCAACCACCGTAAGCTGACCTTCAGTTTCTTCTACGCCTTCAGCGAAAATTTCATCCTGCCCATCAGCCACGACGAGGTGGTGCACGGAAAGGGCAGCCTGATTGGAAAAATGCCCGGCGAGTACGACGACAAGTTTGCCGAGATGCGGGTCTTTTTTGGGTATATGATGGCGCACCCCGGTAAGAAGTTGCTCTTCATGGGCCAGGAGTTCGGGCAGTTTTCGGAGTGGAGCGAAATGCGGGAGCTGGACTGGATGCTGCTGGATTTCGAGCGGCATCGCCAGCTGCATGAGTACTGCCGGCAGCTGAACCACTTCTATCAGCAAAATGCCGTTTTCTGGCAGCAGGATTACTCCTGGGATGGGTTCCAATGGGTGGTGCCCGACGACGACAAGCAGAATATCATCGTCTTTCTGCGCAGGGACAAACAGGGGAACAGCGTGGTGGTTTGCTGCAATTTTGCCCCGGTACTGCGCGAGGATTACCGTTTTGGCGTACCTTTGGCGGGCAGCTACAAGGAGCTATTCAGCAGCGACGGTACGGCCTATGGCGGCAGTGGCTTCACCAATGGCAGCCTGCGGGCAAAAAAGGGGGAGATGCACGGGTTCCCCTACACCCTGAGCACCACACTGCCGCCGCTTTCCACACTTGTCTTCCGGGTGCCAAAGCCCCCAAAACCGAGGGCGTCCGGCAAGAAAAAGGAACCCACTGTGTAAAGGACCCTTTGTCACAGAGGATAGACCTGTTGACTTCGAATCGGATTTTTTAAAAAGGCCCCAGGGAGGGATACAATGAAGGAATGCATCGCTATGCTTTTGGCCGGCGGGCAGGGTTCAAGGCTTTATGCGCTGACGAAGAACGTGGCAAAACCCGCCGTACCTTTCGGAGGAAAGTATCGAATTGTCGATTTTCCCCTGTCTAACTGCGTCAACTCGGGCATCGACACCGTCGGCATCCTCACCCAGTACCTGCCCATGGTACTCAACGAGTATATCGGCAACGGACAGCCCTGGGACCTTGACCGCAGCTACGGAGGGGTGCATATCCTGCCGCCCTACCAAAAGGCCAGCGGCAGCGACTGGTATCGTGGCACGGCCAACGCCATCTATCAAAACATCAATTTCATCGAGCGGTATGAACCGAAATATGTGTTGATCCTCTCGGGGGATCATATCTACAAGATGGACTATGGTAAGATGCTGCGCTACCACAAGGAAAAAAACGCGGATTGCTCCATCGCCGTGATCGATGTTCCGCCGGCCGAAACCTACCGTTTCGGTATCATGACGGCCAACCGGAACGGCCGTATTACACGGTTTCAGGAAAAGCCCAAGAAAACGGACTCCACCCTCGCCTCGATGGGAATCTATATCTTCACCTGGGAAAAACTGAAAAAATTTCTTGAGGACGACGAGCACGACAACACCTCGGACAACGATTTTGGCAAGAACATCATCCCGCGGATCTTGGCGGCAAAGCAGAAGGTGTATGCGTACGCCTTCGAGGGATACTGGAAGGACGTGGGCACCATAGACAGCCTTTGGGAGGCCAATATGGACCTGCTGGACCCCAGGGTCCCCTTAGATGTCTGGGACCCGGACTGGAAAATCTATTCGAGGACGGCGGGGCGGCCCCCCCATTATGTGGGCAGGCACGCCAACGTGGAAAACTCGATGGTGACCGAGGGCTGTGTTGTGGACGGGGAGCTTGAGTCTGCCGTTTTGTTCGCGGGCGCACGGGTGGGCCGAGACGCCTCGGTGCGAGACTCCATCCTTATGCCCGGCGCTATCATTGAGGAGGGCGCTCAGGTGAGCTATGCCATCATCGCCGAGGACGCCGTCATCCAGAAAGGCGCGGTGGTGGGCGCGAGGCCCGAACATACAGCCGACCTGACAAAATGGGGCGTGACCGTGGTGGGGGAAGGCGTTGTGGTGGGCGCGGGCGCAAAGGTGCCACCCAAAGCCATGGTGGAAAAAAACATAAAGGCGGGTGAGAGCGTATGACGGGAAAAGACGCGATGGGAATCATCTTCCCAAACTTTCACGACGCGAGCCTGCCCGAACTTGTGGACCACCGCACGACGGCTTCGATCCCGTTTGGGGGCCGGTACAGGATGATTGACTTTCCCCTTTCGGGCATGACGGGCGCGGGAATACGCAATATCGGCGTCATCGTTCGCGAAAACTACCAGAGTCTGATGGGGCACCTGGGCAGCGGCCGGGAGTGGGACCTTTCCAGCAAGCGCGGTGGCCTTACCATCTTCCCCCCCTTCGGCCGGGAAGGCGGTGTCGAGTACCGCGGCCGCATCCAGGGCCTCGCTTCGGTGATGCAATATCTGCAGGAAAAAAGAGAGTCTCTTGTGGTGATGAGCGACTGCAACATCGCCTGCGACCTGGACTACCGGGCGCTTATTGAGGCCCATTTGGAGAGCGGTGCCGACGTAACGGCGGTGTATGAGAGGGCCCCCATCAAAGAGGGCATGCAAAACGACAACTATACCTTCCGCCTGGACGCGGAGCATTTTGTGAAAGAAGTACGCATCAACGATTACCGCAAGGGCATGCAAAATGTCTCGATGGAGTTCTATGTCATCGGGCGGGAGTTGCTGATCGCCATTGTCAAGGAAGCCATGGTGCGCGGGCACTATAATTTCATAGCCGATGTACTCTCGAAGAATCTGAAAAAATACAAAATGTTCGGCTATGAGTACACGGGCTACCGCGCGCGTATTTACGATATGCGGAGCTATTTTGAGGAAAACCTGCGCCTGCTGGAGACGGGAAACCTCGACGCGCTTTTCCCCGAAGAGCGCCCGGTATATACGAAAGTGCGTGACGAAGCGCCGGTGCGCTATGCCATCGACGCGAAGGTGTTCAAAAGCATGTTGGCCGACGGCTGTATTATCGAAGGCGAGGTAGAGCACAGCGTGCTCTTCCGTGGTGTGCGCGTTGGCAAAGGGGCCGTTATCAAGGACTGCGTCATTATGCAGGGCACGCAGATCGGACCCGGCGCGGTTTTACAGAATGTGGTGACCGACAAAAATGTGGTTGTAGGGCCGGGCCAGCACCTGACAGGGGCCGCCAATTTTCCTGTGTTCGTGGGTAAAAACAGTACCGTGGGCGCGCCGCCGGCACCGGCGGCCACGGCAAAAAAAGAGTAGCAGGCACACTCTTTGAGCCTTGCGCTGATGCAAGACGTATGCGGCGCGTGACCACCCGGGCGGACACAAAGGAGGAAGCGAAAAATGAAGGTTTTGTATGCAGCCAGCGAGGCATATCCTTTTTTTACCTCGGGGGGCCTTGGTGATGTAGCGGGCAGCCTGCCCATCGCCCTGAAAAAGAGAAAGGTGGACATCCGGGTCGTGTTACCCCTGTATGGAGACATGGCACCCGAGTGGCGGCGAAAGCTGAAATATGTCACCAACTTCACCGTACCCGTGGGTTGGCGTAACCAATATTGCGGGTTGTTTGAACTGACCAAAAACGGCGTCGTCTATTATTTTCTGGACAATGAATATTATTTTAAACGCCGGGGGTTATATGGGTTTTATGATGACGGGGAACGTTTTGCCTTCTACTCCCGTGCGATCCTGGAGGCGCTCTTTCACATCGATTTTTCGCCGGATATCCTGCATTGCAACGACTGGGAGACGGCTCTCGTACCGGTCTACTTAAACCTCTACTATCGTCATCTTGAAAAATACAGCGGAATCAAAACCGTTTTCACCATCCATAACATACAGTACCAGGGAAAATATGGCCTGGAGCTGCTTGAAGAAACGATCGGAATTGGCCGCAAAGACGCCCACATTGTGGAATTTGACCGGGATGTCAATTTCATGAAAGGGGCTGTTGAGACCGCAGATAAGGTGACGACGGTATCACCGACGTATGCGAAGGAGATTTTGGATCCCTGGTTTAGCCACGGGCTGGACAGTTTTCTGCGAAAAAAGGAGTACAAACTTAGCGGCATCCTCAACGGGATCGACATCGACGTATATAACCCGGAGAAAGATCCGAATATCGCAAAAAATTACAGTAAAGAGGATGTGGAAGCAGGAAAACCACTCTGCAAGGCCGACCTGCGCAAAGAATTCCACCTTGCGGAGACCTCCGCACCCATCCTTGGCATGGTGAGCCGTATGGTGAACCACAAAGGGTTTGACCTTGTGCGGCATGTGGCCGACAACCTTGTCTCTGAGGGCCTGCAGCTGGTGATTTTGGGCTCGGGCGAGGTGGAGTATGAGGCCTTTTTCCAGGAACTGGCCGCGAAGCGCGCCGGCGAGGTGGGGGTGCGCATCGGTTTCATACCGGAGCTGGCGAGGAAGGTTTATGCCGGCGCGGACATGTTGCTCATGCCCAGCAAGGCGGAGCCCTGTGGCCTTGCACAGATGGTCGCCCTGCGCTATGGCACGGTGCCTATTGTGCGTTTGACGGGCGGGCTGCGCGATACGATCAGCGACGCGGGCGACGGAAAAGGCAATGGCTTTACCTTCGCCAGTTACAACGCCTACGACATGCAAAACGCCTGCCTGCGGGCCAAAGAGAGCTATGAACGCCCCGAGGAGTGGAAAGGACTGATCGAACGGGACATGCGCTGCGACTTCAGCTGGGGCGCTTCGGCAAGGCAGTACCTGGAGATGTATAAAGAAGTGGTGGCGCTCTGGTAGCATGTGTGCATAGGGAACACGAAGGTGGAGTGTTTTTTGATTCTCGAAACGGAACGGCTGGTGTTGCGGCCACTGGGTGTCGGGGATTTAGAGACGACCCATACGTATGCCGGTGATACGGAAACCACGAAGTATATGATCTATTTTCCCAGCAAAACGCTCGCGGACACCGAGCGTTTTTTGGCCGATGCGGCCTTTGAATGGGAAAAGGACCGGCCTGCCTTCTATGAATTTGCGGTCACGCTGGACGGCGCACACATCGGGGGCGTCACGCTAAAACCCGACGGGCAAAACCGGCAGGGGGAGCTGGGATGGGTACTGAACAGGGACTATTGGGGGCAGGGGTATGCGAGTGAAGCCATCGCGGCGGTGATACAGTTTGCGTTTCAAAAGCGGAAACTGAAAAAACTCGTGGCTTACTGCGACAGCCGAAACCAGGCTTCGATCCGGCTGATGGGCAAAATCGGGCTGCGGCTGGAGTCGAGCGAAGGAGTCCGCCGATATGCCGATGCCAGGGGTACGTCGGGTGAACACAGGTATTCATTGTCCATCGACGAAGAAGACCTGTCCATGGATAGAGGGGGACGCGAAATGGACGAAAAGGCAAAGAAATATGTGGATCTGTTCCGCAGGGTGAAAATCTGCTCGGCGGGTACGGTGGACGCGCAGGGAAAGGTGCACAGCCGCATCATCAACGTGCTGATGGTGGATGCGCGTGGGATGTTCCTTGTGGCCTCCCGCGGGAAGCCCTTTTACAAACAGATGCTGGAGAGCGGGCAGGTGGCGCTGGCGGCCAGCGTGCAGCCCAACCAGTCTTTAAAGTTTGACGGGAAGGTGAAACTGGCGGGCAGGGCCGAGCTCGATGAGATTTTTGTGCAAAACCCGGGACTCGGGGAGGTGTACCCCGGCGAAACGCGCTATATCCTGGATGCCTTTTGGGTATACGAGGGCTGCGGAGAGTGGTTTGACCTGCGTTACCACCCCATCACCCGGGAGACCTTTGCCTATGGAGGCGCCCAAGAGGAGCACAACGGGTTCGAGATTACAAAGGGCTGTACCGAATGTGACCTGTGCCGGGAACTCTGCCCGCAGGGGTGCATAGAAAAGGGAAGCCCCTACCACATCGTATGGATGCACTGCCTGCAGTGTGGCCGCTGCATCGAAAACTGCCCGGCGGACGCCATCGTGAGGCTCCACCCTTGAGGGCGGAAAAGCCTCGCTGGGAAACCCGGCGCAGGGTGTATTTGACGGCTTGGCAGCGAGGGGATAGCACGAGATAACGACCCGCGTATTGGCTGCCCCTGCCCGTCGCAAAGGGACCCTCTCCGTCATGGATCGAAACGCCACGTACATGCTGTTTCGAGAGGGGGGCGAGGGGATGCGTGCCCTTGCGGGAGTAGGGGTGCAGGGCCCTCTTAGTCTTTATCAAAAAACAGACCGCCTGCCATGGTTTTGGCAGACGGTCTGTTGTGTTTATTGTCTCTATTATACTTCTTCTTGCGGCTGCTTTTCTTGGGGGTTCTGTTTGCGGGCGACAAGCCGGGCGGCAACCAGCAGCAGATGGGCCACGAAGGGCACGGCCACCCAGAGCGTCCACTGGTTGATGAGAGCAACCGGTTGGGAGAGGTCGTCCAGCACGAGGAACAGGAACCCTGCGAACAGGCCCAGTACGATGGTAGCGGCTTTCACGAGCAGGCCGCGTTTGCGGGCCCGATTGTCGTTTTCGGCCTCTTCCTCCGTCACGGCGGGCGTCTGCCCTTCTTCTCCCTCTTCATCGCGTCTTTTGCGGATGAACAGGGTGACGGCTACAACGAGGGAGCTCAATGCACCTGCGATGGCCATGAGCAGGCTCAGCAAGGACCAGTTTCCGGTGCCTGACAGGTTGCCCAAAGGCGTTGTTCCGCCCAGGATATCCGCCAGGGAGGGGTTCGTATCGGTGGGCGGCACTTCCTGCACAGCGGCGGCAGGAACGGTAGGAGCCGCCGCGGTGGTAGCCAGAGCTGCCGGCCCGGGTGCCACGCCGTCTGTAGTGACTTCGGCGGG
>JAJDHT010000085.1 GCA_030266325.1 Ruminococcaceae bacterium OttesenSCG-928-I18 | reverse complement strand
GAAACTGCTTTAGCAACAGGTTTCCCCGCAGGGAAACGCCCTGTAGAAGTGCCCTTGAAAGACGAAAGTAACTATCGGCGAGGGTATTACCCGTTTACGGGTGGTGGGGCATGTGATGCGATGATATGATTCGATGCCCCTTGAGGGGCCAAGCCGGTAGTAGTCCCTTTCAGGGGCTGTGCAAACCACCAGTTCACTGGTGGTTATGATTCATTTAGCTACATTTTGTTGCATATCTTCAAATGCACATCACTGCGATGGCCGTGAATATTTCGTCCTCGGCCTTAAAAATCGCAGCGCCGCCGTTTCGCTGGGTTGCCGTGGCCACACTTCGCAGGCCCTGTCCGCCGCCCGCTTTTGTTGAGCGGTAATATTGCTTTACCGGAACGGGAGCGTGCGCAATGCGATTTTTTACTGTGAGCACCAGCTTCTGCCGCTCTGCGGAGGCTGAAACCTCAATTTGTCTTTCTCCAAAAGCGACATCACGGCAGGCCTCCACGGCATTTTCCAGTAAATTGCCTAGTACAATTGTTAGGTCGATATCGCGTATATCCAGATGGGTAGGAATATCATAGTTCACGCTGAATGCAATTTGTTCTTTTGCGCATATATCCGAATAATATCTCGTTATGATATTGAAAATATCGTTCTGCGTATATTGGATACAAGTGTTGGATTCGACACTTTTCTGATAATCGGCAAGAAATTGCCGCAAGCTGGGCCAGTCCTCATTGTCTGCATACCCTTGCAGCAAGATGATCTGCTGGCGGAAATCGTGGTGCAAGGCACGGTTTATTGCCAGCTGTTCATCCAGTGTGCGGTAGTGTTCCCGCAGCATCAGCTGATTTTTTTCAGCCAAAAGCAGGGCTTGCTGGTAGGAGGTACGCTCTCGCATGGCGCGCACCATGTCACTCCAGAGCACGGTGCCCAAGATGCAGAGCAGGACAAAACCGGATACTTCGGCGAACCACCCGCCTAAAATGGGCTCAAACAGGGGAAGCAACCTGTCGGCCGCGAGCGAAAAGGAGAAAAACGCCACCGCCCAGAGCACCGGCACGGCCAGCCGGGTACCCTTCCATGCGGCATGCAGGGCACTTAGCAGCATCACGGCCACGATGCCCCATTTATAGACTTCGCTCAAGGCGGAAAACAGTTGGATCTGCTCTTCATTTGGCGCAGGCAGCAAGGTCAGGCAGATTGCAAAAAGGCAGACACCGTCACCTGCAGCAACAATTCCCCACTCGGTTTTTCGGGAAAACCCGTACAGCGACGCCAGCAAAAGCAGCACCAGCAGATACATGCCATAATAGCAGCCAAAATAGAAAGTGCTCCATGGCTGAATGCCCAATGGCAGGGCGCCCCTCAGCAAGGGAATGCCAAAAAAACCGATGAAACAAAGGCACAGCAAACTGTATAAAGTGCCCCGTTTATATCCGCCGAACAGGCGCACATACAGGAACATCAAACCCAGCAGAAGGGCCACAACACACGCCGCCGCCGCAATAAGCTGCTTTGCCGCCTGCAGGTTTTGAACGGGCCTGTTTTGGCCAAAGACGGGCGGGTGGGTCATGCCACCGGTGATATACCCCTGACTGGAGGTCGTCACAAGGATATCGGCACTGCCCGCAGCCTCAAAATTTACAGCGCGCTCGCCGATGGCCGCCTGGTAGCTTCCCGCTTCGGGCTCGCCCATTTCCATAAGCAGCTCCCCGTTCACATATAAGCGATAGGCACAATAAACGTTCGGCATCAGAAGCGTGTACAGCTGTTTTTCGGGCGGCAGCAGGATATCCAGCCGGTAGCTGGCCTGGCCGTGCGGTTCCATCCCTTTGCGGCCCAAGGCGTAGTTGCTATATTGGCCGATAAACATATATTGCTGGGCCACGGGTGCTTGCTGACCTTCGGTAAAATCCTGCGGGCTGAGCAGCATATCCGGGTAATACGCCCAATCCCAAACCAAAAAGTGGAGTTCTTCCGCTTCGGCATCGTTCAAATACAAAAGGCCTCCTATCGGTTGGGGGCCTGTTGCGGTATATTTGTTGTCGAACTGATAAAGCGCGGCAAACACGAAGATGGCTGCCCCCAACGCGCTGAGGACAGGCAAAAAAATGTTTGCAAATTTTTTCATACACCACTCCCCGCGGGGCTATTTGAAGCTCCGCCTGCGCAGCATCAATATGCCCATGCAGCCCAATGCGGTAATGCCCGCGCCGCCGCCAATGGCCGCAAGCACGCCGGCAGAGAACCCGCCCCCGTCTTGCGGCGGCAGGGGAGAGGGTATGATCTGCCCGTGCGCTGTCTCGCCGACAGGTGTCGCGGTGGCCTCTGCGCTTATCCGATACAGCCCCGGCTCATCCACCCAAAATTCCAAAAGTTCCTGCTCCGCGTTATAGGAGGTCTTTGTCACCACATTGCCGTTTGCGTTGGTCAGCTTGGGGTACTCGGCCCCGGATGGCCAGGTATACCACACCTGTACCCTCGTGCCGGTTATTGCGCCAAGCGGTTTGCCGTTCCATTTTACACCGATCCAGAACGATTGTCCCTTATTTTCCAGTTCCACGGTAAATGTGTCGTCGTCGTCAATGTCTAAGCTCTTTAAAAAGGCAACGTCCAGCCAAAGGGAAATCCCCTCTTTTTGAAATAAGACACCTCCCGGCTGACGGGCAAGCATCTCGGCAAGGCGCAGGCCGGTCACAGTCGTCTCGGTTTCACTTACACGTTCGGTTGCCTGGACGGTGGGTGCAGCCGATGAGGCAGGTGCGGCGGCTTGCGTGGCGCCGGACGGCACGGACGCTGCCGCATGTGTATCAATGGACACTGGGGGAGAAGTTGGCTGCGTCTCGGCTTCCGGCATGGAGGCGTTTTGCGACGTGGGGGCCGCCATCCCGCCGGTTTGTTCGTTTGTACCGGCAGACGGTAATACTTCCCCATTGCTGTTTCCGCGGTCTTCTTCGGTGGTCTCTGGTGCTTCCCGGCCATCTTCCTCCGCCGGGCTGGCAGACAGGACAGGTGCGGCGGAACTGGCGGGGTAGCTGGATGAAATTGGCTCGCTTGGGCCGGGCTGTTCTAAAACAGGCGGTTTGTCGCCGTCCGCATCACCACCGTCGGTGTTGCCGTCGGTTGTGCCAACCCTCACAATACCGTCGTTATTTGTTTCCAAGGTTAAAATATTGGATACAAACCCCTCTCCGTATCGAACCTGGTAATGGTATATCCCCGGTTCATACTCCGAAAGGGAAAGACAAACCTCGTTGCTTCGCAGTGTCAGTCTTTCATTGTACGCATACCAGTCAGACCATGGAGGCGTCTGCAGCGTCAGCGCTTCCTCTTGCCATAGGTCGGCATTTGCCTCGTCCGTTGGATCTGCATTTTCCATGACCCAAACCGTGGCTTCCGGTATAGAGTGGAGCCAAAACACACGAAGCAGGTCATTGCGCATATCAAAAGTGGGGGCGCTCAGGTCTACGGCATCGGGGTCTACAAAACGGAGGTAGAGGTCTTTTAGCGGCGTTGCAAGCAACTCCATCCCCTGGGGAATCTGCAGTGTAAAAGGGTGCTGCAACCCGGCTTTTTGGGTGTCGACCAAGGAGTCATCATATTGTATAGGGATCCGGACATCCAGACCGTCCAGGCTGTTCATCACCAAAACATCGTTATTGTCTGCCAGAATTTGCCGCACCTCGTCGCTGACTTGCGTGGAGCTTGTACCCACAGGGTAAAGCAGATTGTTCAGTTCAGAGCCCGGAAGCCATAGCTGTTCGGTGGTTTCTGCGCCGGGGCCGCTTACAAACACCGGGACCGAGCAAAGGATATCCGCCTGCCTGCCCTCGTCGTCATAGTAGGCATATCCCTCGGGAATGACGGCCTTGCAATACAGGTTCTGCCGACCGGTAAAGCTGCTGTCAAAATTTTCCAGCTGCCATGTCACAGTGGACGAAAAGCCACGAAAACGACTGTAGTACAGGCCGATTTCTGTGGGCAGTTGTTCTGCAATGCTTTGGATATCCCCGCCTTGCTCCAGCCAAAAAAGCTCCGTCACTGGGAAATAATAACGAATAATCGCCGTCTGGCCGGTGTCCTCTGCCGCAGGCAACAGCTGCGGCTCAGGCTCATTTTCGGCAGGCGCAGCTGCACTGCTGTGCGAGGACGCCTCCTCTGCAATAACAGACTCCTCACTCACTATGCTCTCGGCTGCAGGCAGGGCATCTTGCGACGACACCGGCGCTTCCGCCGTCTCGGTCTCGGGCATATTGTCCGCTGTGGACGGGGCTTCTGAGGCAGGATTGGCAGCCGCGTCTCCGCTATTTTCCGCCGCAGATATGGATTCCTGTTCCGTAATATCCTGGGCCATGGCCCCAGGCGGGAAAACCAGCGCCAAAACGAGAAGCGCCAAAAGCACCATACTGCTGCGGTACGCGACAAGCCCCGTTTTTTTCATGCCCAACGTTCCTCTTGCATCGTCGCCTCATAGCTTACCCATGCCATACGAATGCTTTCAAAGTCCCGTTTGGGAACCGGGATCGAGTGGCCACTATCGAGTACAAAGCCATCTTTTTCCAAACGGTTTACATGGTCCATATTCAAAAGCACCCCATAGGCGCACTGCACAAAGCGCGCGTCGTTCAGCAGATGTGGGGCAAATTTAACAAAAGAGGTATATACTTTTATTTCGCCCCGGGTGGTGTGCAAGATGACGTAGTTGCGCCCCATGGCGGTATACAAAATATTGCTGAGCAACAGATGATACTCATGATATCCCTCTTTCACCGCGATATACCGTTCATCCAGCACCTGTCTTGTCAAACAAAAACGCAAGGCGCTCTCCATTTTATCCGCCGTGCAGGGCTTCACAAGATAATGGCTTGCCTTCACTTCAAAGCCCTGTACGGCATAGTCTTTGGTAACCGTGGTAAAAACAATGCACACCTGTTTGTCCACTTCGCGAATTTTATGGGCTGTGTCGATCCCATTCAGCTCATTCATAAAAATATCCAGCAGTATCACATCATAATGACCCCGCTGAAATTTTTGTAAAAAGGCAATGCCGCTGATGAAGGGGAAAATATCACAGGGAACACCAAGCTTCTCGCAGGTTTTGCTAGCCAGTACTGCCAATTCATCACGGTCGGTTTGGCAGTCGTCCACAATGGCAATTCTCATTTGACATTCTCCATTTTTATCAGGGCAAAAAAGTATATGCGCAGGGAAAAGTATACATATATTATAACACAGGTGTTCTCTTGCAAAAAAGTCCCAAAAAGCGAAGTAGACACGATTTTGCATGACTGAATGCGGCTTTGCACGAAAGTATTTACAATCTAATATCGCAGTGGATATAATGCGAGCTAAGGTAGATATCCTATAAGCGCAAGAAGGGAGAGATAAAAGTGGAAACAAATTTAAAAAATAAAACCACCGCATTGATATTGTCCATCTTACTTGGGGAACTGGGGATCGACCGGTTTTATCTCGGGAAAATTGGAACAGGCATATTGAAACTGATTACCTTGGGCGGCTTTGGCGTTTGGTGGATCATCGACATTATCTTAATTGCAACAAACAAGGCTACCGATAAAGATGGTAATCCATTGACACAGTAGGCAAGCACTTCGAATTTTAGCAATGCTGTACGGTGGCACCAAAAGCAAATTGAAAAAAGTATCATACGAATTAAAAGGAGAATCGTCATGAAAAAAGCTTTGATTTTGTTCTTGTCCCTTGTTGTATGCGTGGCTCTGTTCACAGCCTGTGGCGGTGGCGAAGCCTCTTCGGCAAAGCCCGCCTCTCAGGCCTCGGCCTCCACACCGGCGCCCGCACCCAGCGAAGCCGTAACAGAGGCACCCGCTGCGGAAGAAGCTGCCGAGGCACCCGCTGCAGAAGGCGAGGAAGAGTATTATAGCCAGGACTTTACCATTTTGAATAGCACCGGCGTGGATATTTACGAGCTCTATATTTCGCCGACCGGTGTGGATGAGTGGGGCGAAGATGCTTTGGGCGAAGACGTGCTGGCTAACGGTGAAAGCGCCACAGTGGTATTTGATGTGGTTGCCACAGACGGCATCACCTGGGACATTGCGACGGTGGATGCGGATGGTGACGAAGCTGTGTTTCCAAGCGTTGACCTGTCCTCCATCAGCAACATCGAGCTTGCCTATCAGGATGGCACCACCCCTGTGGCAAACGTAAGCTAAACCGCACAACATAGGTCACATTGAAAATTTTCGGTGCCAAAAGTACTTTGCTGCTGGACTAAAGAAGCGATAAAGATATCCCTTGGTTTTAAATGCGCAGCCCCAAGTATACTGGACAGAAAGCAGACCCCCCTGTTGTAGGATATAACTACGACAGGGGGAAATTGTACATGGCGAGAGGATACCAAAGGATAAGGGAGACAGGCCAACACACAATTTGCTTAAGCGCGAACGACACTAGAAAAAGTCTCTGCCCAAACGTCGAGGCAGAAAACCGGCGATAACATTTCCCTTATCTTCGTTAGACGAGCTCTTATCATATCCTCCTGTACTCACTATAGAAAAATGGATGCACCAAATCCGGTGCATCCATTTTTCGGGGATGTCCTCATATGCGGTAGAGAATAATTAACATTTCTGTTCGCCTATGCACTCACCCCGATAAAAATACTCAACCAGTGTTTCATCATAGACACCCCACTGATCCCGCATGTCGTGTGTCGCTTCATTCCCAACTAGTTGGGTTTAATACCCCGCCCCTTTCCTTATCTTGCTTCGTGATATAGAAATCATCAGAAACGTCAAAGTCTTGGGGCGGACTTGTAGGCCCATGGCGCAGATACCCCGTAGCTTGCTGCGGGGAGTGCGCTTCATTGCGAAAAACAGGAAAAAAGCTGTATATTCAAGTGACCTATCTGCTGGCACCTGAAGATACCATAGAGCGTGAGTTCGATGCGTATGACAGTATACGCGACAATTTCCCCAAGTATATCATATCCCTTGATGATTTTGACATGAGCAGGAATGGCATTCGGCACATGAACATTCGGGATTTTCTTCAGGCACCGAATTGGGACTGAAATGATTATTCTGGCTGATTCAAGATGTACCCTATGGATTCACGCTCTTTGCCAATATATAGGAGGCCCCCTGTAAATCGAGCCTTATTTGTTTGATATAATAACACATCATCGCTTCAAATATATTTTTGGTGTTGTGTATTTTGGGCACTGCTAATCCAACTCAGTTGGGCCTATAGCCATTACAATAATCATTACTGGATTAAGTGTGGTATAATCATTGATAGAGCCGAGGGAGGTGCAGGATGGATATTAACGGCACACTGATGTCTAGGGACACAGAAATCGCAGAAATAAAAGATGGTCGGGTTATACCCATCGCGGATGTTCTGCTTCCTCTGTATCTCCAGCGGAAGGACGATTTTGAGGGATGGCTCAATGAACGAGCAATCGATAGCCATAGAACCCACTCCCGACTCATCAAAAAAGCCCTGCGGCTCACTACCAACACAGACGCTGAAATCGTTCTTGCTGTGAATGCGAGCACCATCACCGACACCTATTGGTTCAGAAAATCAGGCAGTGCCTTGAAGTATGAAGATATCCGCTTCAAACAAAACCATTACGACAAGCTGGCGCTGAGCGGTGATTTTGATGCATTCAGTCGCGACCCCGAACCCACACCTGAACTCACAAACATCGGTAGCTTTGAAAAAGCATGGCGGCTGATTGATGGACGCTGGTGGATGTACAAGCAGGGAAAGCCCGAAGAACTGTTCTCCGAACTCTTTGTATGCAGGTTGGGTCAAAAACTTGGCTATCCCATGGCTGAATACGAGCTCGATGGCGATTTCATTCGCAGCCCGGACTTCACAGATGGCGCCAGCGTCAATTATGAAAGCATGTGGAGTCTGGTTGGCGACGATGAGGACTACAGCCGCAGCTATACGGCCCTGTCGTTGCTTTCGCAAAAGGCAGCTGACAAATTTCCGGCCATGATTGCCCTGGATACCGTTTGTTTCAATGCTGATCGCCACACTCGCAACTATGGTGTGTTACGGGATGTGGAGACCGGCACCGTACTGGACCTCGCGCCCAATTTCGATAACAACATTGCCCTCATTGCCACCGGCTACGGAAAAAGAACCGTCAGTGAAAAAGACTTGCTGATCAAGTTGTTTGTCGAGTTCCTAAATGATACTCCGATGGCTATGAAAACCTACCGAGATGAGTGGCAGCGAGATATCACGCCTGAGTTGGTTTTGGATTGTATCAGTGAAATTCCCATCCAGGTCGATGGACAGTTTGTCAGCGATTTTGTGACAGGTCGTGCTGATTTCCTTGAACACCGGCTGGAGCCTAATGACTAACAAGGACAGG
>JAJDHT010000084.1 GCA_030266325.1 Ruminococcaceae bacterium OttesenSCG-928-I18 | reverse complement strand
TGTCTCATCCAACAGCCGGGCATTCAGGGTCACCACCTCGCTGCCGTAGGCCGCCTGGAAAACGGAGTCTTTGTATTTATAGAACGCACTGCGGCTCACGTCCGCCATCTGGGTGGCGCGTGAAACGTTTTTCGCTTCACCGCTTGCCAACAATTCCTTGGCGCGCAGTACGCGCAAAAACACCTGGGGCACCACGGACGCCTCTACCAGCAGGTAGCGTTTTCCCTCCATACTGTACACCTCACATATACATTTGTGCTTTTCAGAAAACACTATACCATAAAAGCGCCCCCGGTACAAGATACATTTTTCTTCTATTGTCTCTGAGAGAAAATCACATGCAAAGTAAAAACCCCACAAAAGTGGGGTTTTGCAGCATACATACGCAGCTATACTGCATAGACTCTGCCGCAACAGTTACGCCAGGAAAATCAGTAGGGAGGATAAGACAGGGAGCTTTCGGTCATTAGTCATCATTGTCTACTTCATATTTGATTATTTCACCTGTCGTGGCGTCCACGTCGTAGTCGTAATCCTGACCACCCGAGGTAAACTCGATTTCATAGATGATAACACCGTCATCTTCATCCTGCCGTGCCTTGGTCACGGTCACGTCGCTCTCGTTCAGCCCCGCGTGCTCGAGGGCAATCTGCAGCGCTGCGTCCACGCCGATGTAATCGCCCTGTGGGCCGCCGGTGGCTTCAAAGTTGTCGTTGACCTCCTGCTCGGCCTCCAGAACATCACCACTGGTGGCATGCACCGTATATTTATAGACCGTGTCGTGGGTCACGATGACCACATCGTACACCTGCACGCCATCCTCTGTCTCGAGGTGCGCATTCGAAAAGGTCACGTCGCTTTCGGCTACGCCGGCCTGTTCCAGCCCGATGGCGATGGCGGCGTCAAAGCCGATGCTGCCCCCGGCCTGCTGCGCTGCCGCAGACGACGCGGGCTGAGAGGATGAGGCGGCCGCTGCCGGCGCCGCCGAAGAGGCGGGAGGCGTGCTCGCGGAAGCCGGTGGTTCCTCGGCGGCACAGCCAAACAGCACAAACACGAGCCCGCAGGACAGCAGGACCGTCAGACACCACAGTGGGATCTTCTTTTTGTTCCTATTCATGTAAACTCCTCCTTGGAAAACTCCGAAAAAATACACGGGTTTCTATAGAAACCATGCTATCTTATTTTTTTATTATATCTTCACACGAAAGACAATACAAGCGCAGTTTGTCAAAGGGGGTGTGCCACCGCGTTGTTTATCGTGCACATTTCACGTACTCTGCCCCTGCCGAAGGCGGGAGGCGGGTGGGAAAACCTCCTGTGTGTTTCCTGAAAAACGCACTTCAAGCACTGCCCTGCCGCCGGGAGTGTCCCAATGGCATTTTGAATAGACTACCCAAAAAGTTCTGGTGCCTATCCCCCGCCTCCGGCTGGGGATAGGCAGAAAAATACTTCGATAAACAACGTGGCGGGACACTCCCCTGCCGCGGACCTCTTGACAATTCATTCTACAAGGTGTAGAATGAATGACGACAGCTTCCTCTCTATGACAAATTGTGGCAACGAAAGGCCGGTGTAATGATGGGAACAGGTGAACGCCTGCCCGAGGCGGAACAGTATATCATGGAATGCTTTTGGCGTCACGGTGAAATGACCAGCGCGCAGCTGAACACACACGTAGGAGAACGGGGCTGGAAGCCAACCACCTTGCTCACCTTTCTCTCCCGGCTTGTAAAGAAGCGCATGCTCGCGGTGGAAAAGCAGGGCAAGACAAACCGGTACCGGCCGCTCGTGGGGCGCGAAGCGTACCGAAGCCAGTTGGCGGGCGCCTTCCTCGACGAAAACTACAGCGGCGACACCGTGGCCTTTTTGGCTTCCATGGCCGATGCACGGGGCCTCTCTAAAGCAGAGCTTGCGGCCTTGCGCCTCTGGCTTCAAACCCAGCAGGAGGATGAAAATGATTGAATTCTATGCCCGGTTTCTCTTGCCGGCCGCTTTGGCCGGCAGTCTGGCTACAACGATCCTTTTGCTCTTTCGTCCCCTGTGGGTAAAGCTCCGCCCGGGGTTTGGAAAAGTGGCTCTCCTTCTGTGCACACTGCTGTTTCTCTTCCCCTTTTTCCTGCCGGGCCAGTCTCTTGCAAAAGCGCAGGTACTGCCGTCTACACAGGCACAAACAGACCCGGCTGTGGTATCCTCCGTCGGCGAAGGACAGGACGGATTTTTGGCAGGGATACGGCCTGCTTTTCAGACAACGACAGTGGTGGAAAACGCCCCGGGCGCCTTCCCTCCTATCTCTTTGCCGCATGTGGTCTGCACGCTTCATCTGAGCGGCCTGCTTTTCTTCAGCCTCTTGTACCTACTTCGAACGGTGCGGTTTCACAGCGCGCTCTCGAAAACACTTTCAAAGGTAAGGCACGAAGAATCCCTCACACTCTACGGTACCTTGTGTGAAGAGTATGGCCTCAAGCGGCCCCCTGCGTTATTTGAGAGCCCGGCGCTCCGCTCCCCTGTTCTGCTCGGCCTCTTTCGCCCGCGCATCGTCTTGCCGGACAAAAATGTTCCCATGCAAACCGCCGAATACGCCCTTCGCCACGAGCTGGCCCATTGCCGAAAAAGGGACCTGCCCCTGCGCTTTCTGTTCCAGCTGACCTGCCTGTTGCACTGGTGGAACCCGCTTGCATACCTGCTGCGCAACCTGTTCGTCGAGTGCTGCGAAAGCGCCTGTGATGAGTATGCCACCCGGGGTATGACCGGCCGGGGCAAACGCAGCTATGCCGAGGCGCTCTTATATTTCGCGGACGATTCCCCCTCTGTCCCTGCCGCCTTTGGTTTTTCCCGCCCGGCCAAACGCCTGAAAAAACGCCTCACGCTTCTGCTCACCCCACACAAGCGCAGAAAAACACCCCACACGGTCGGCACACTGCTTTTGGCGTTGGCGACCGCGGCCTGTCTTTTTGTCGGCTGTGCTGCGGCGGCGGAAAGCCAGACGCTCTCCCAAAGCACCCCTGAGGGATCCTCTATGGACGAGGTTTTGGAGGTTTCTTCCCAAAGCGCCTCGGTTCCCGGCGCGAGCGAGACGCCCGCGTCCTCTGTGCCCGTTTCGTCCGCACCTATGCCCTCCGGCGCAGCGGACCCCCCCTCTTCCCAGCGAGGCGCAGACCCGAACCTTTTGCTCTGGCCGGTACCGGACTACACCGACGTGGGCAGGGGGCTGGACGAAAGCCACCGGGGGCTGGACATCAAGGCGGAGCGCGGCGCATCTATCCTGGCCATCGACGCAGGACAGGTCATCGTAGCAAACCACCACTACAGCTATGGCAATTATATCGTCGTCGCCCAGGGTGAGGGCATCTACACCCTCTATGCCCACTGTGAAGAACTGTTTGTACAAAAAGACGACCTTGTGGAAAAGGGACAGGCCATTGCCACCGTGGGCGACAGCGGCAACTCTGCCGGTTGCCTTCTGCACCTTGAGATACAGGAAAACGACACCCTGCTGGACCCACTTGAACTTCTGGAAACACCTGTACCTGCCCACAACGTCTGACCCGTTTGCCTGTCTTTTCACCCGCCTTTGGCGGGTGTTTTTTCGCCCTGTTAGGTTTGACTTTACGCCGTAGAGTTGCTATAGTTAGTGTTTAGATATACTATGTAAAGGAGCACCGGATGAACGCTGAGAAACTGGCCGGTTTGCTGTTTCCGCAGGTGGCGGAAACAGTGGACGACCTTGAAAAACAATACCCCACCCGGACCCTGCCCGAGGGCGCCAAAGTGACCCGCATGGGCCCCAGCCCCACAGGGTTCATGCACCTTGGCAATCTATACGGCGCCATTGCTGACGAGAGGCTTGCCCACCAGTCGGGAGGGGTGTTTTTCCTGCGCATTGAGGACACCGACCAAAAGCGCGAGGTGGAGGGAGGCGTAAAAACCATCCTGTCGGCGTTCCGCGAGTATGGCCTACCCTTTGACGAAGGGGCCACAGAAGAGGGCGAAAGCGGGGTTTACGGCCCCTATTACCAGCGCCGGCGCGAAGAAATATACCATATTTGTGCAAAACAGCTCGTCCTGCAGGGCAAGGCCTATCCCTGTTTCCTCACCGAAGAGGAGCTGGCCGGCATCCGGGAGGAGCAGGCCGCAAAAAAGCTGGACTTTGGCTGCTATGGGGAGTTTGCCCGCTACCGGGACTGTGCCTATGAGGAGCTGGAAAAACGCGTTGCGGACGGGGAGCCTTGGGTGCTGCGTTACCGCAGCGAGGGAAACGCCCAAAACCATATTAAGACAACCGACCTGATTCGCGGCACGCTGGAACTGCCCGAAAATATCCAGGACGTCGTTCTGCTGAAAAAGGATGGAATCCCCACCTATCATTTCGCCCATGTGGTGGACGACCACCTGATGCGCACGACGCATGTGGTGCGCGGAGAAGAGTGGCTGGCGACGTTGCCCATTCACCTGCAGCTGTTTTCGGCCATGGGCTGGAAACAGCCCAAATACCTGCACACCGCCCACCTGATGAAACAGGACGGCGCGGGAAAACGCAAGCTTTCAAAGCGCAAGGACCCCGAGCTCTCCCTCTCTTTTTACCATGAAAAAGGCTACAGCCCGGCGGCCGTAAAAGAATATCTGATGACGCTGCTCAACTCGAACTTTGAGGAGTGGCGCACGGCCAACCCCGATGCTTCCATGGACGACTTTCCTTTTTCCATCAAAAAAATGTCCGTTTCGGGCGCCTTGTTCGATATCCAGAAACTGGACGACACCAGCCGGAATGTCGTTGGCCGGATGAGCGCCGAAGAGGTCTATGTGCAGCTGACAGACTGGGCCGGCGAGTACGACCCCGACTTTGCGGCCCTTTTGCGGCGCGACAAAGACTATACCCTGGCGGCCCTAACCGTCGGGCGGAACGGGCCCAAACGCCGCAAGGACATCACCGCCTGGAGCGACGCAAAAGAATACCTGCGTTTTTATTTTGACGAACTGTTCCAGCCCGACTATACCCTGCCCGAACGCGTGACACCCGCAAAGGCCAAAGAAATTCTCGAGGGCTATGAGTTTCTGCCCGGGGAGGATGCTTCACTCTGGTTTGAAAGGGTGAAGGCCCTGGCGGAATCTGTGGGGTACGCCTCCAACATGAAAGAATTCAAGCAAAACCCCGGCGCGTACGAGGGGAACGTAGGGGATGTGTCGATGGTGCTGCGGCTTGCCATTACAGGACGACAACAGAGCCCGGATCTGCAGGAAGTGATGCAGATACTGGGCAAAAACCGTATAGAACAGCGTCTCTCTCTGATGCTGAAAACCCTGTAACGACAAGTTTGGAGGTACAAAGTGAGCGACTTTACAAAAGAAATGGAACTCGGTTCCAATTTTATCTATGACATCATTGACGCAGACCTTGCCGCGGGTTTCGACCGAAAAATCGTCACCCGGTTCCCGCCCGAGCCGAATGGCTACCTGCACATCGGCAGCGCCAAAGCCATCTGGATCAACTACTCCTTGGCAAAAAAGTACGGCGGACAATTCAACCTGCGCTATGACGACACGAACCCCCTGCGGGAAGACGAAGAATATGTGAAAAGCATTGAGCAAGACCTCTTGTGGCTGGGCGCCGTGCCCGACGGCGGGGTTTACTATGGTTCAGACTATTTTGAACGCTGTTATGAGTATGCCGAACAGCTTATCCTCAAAGGCCGCGCCTATGTGGACGACCTCTCGCAGGAGGAGATTCGTGAATATCGCGGTACGCTGACACAGCCGGGGCGGCCAAGCCCCTGCCGCGAGCGCAGCGCCGAGGAAAGCCTCGACTTGTTCCGGCGTATGCGGGAGGGTGAGTTCGAGGATGGAAGCCGTACCCTTCGGGCAAGAATTAACATGTCTTCGTCTAACATGAACATGCGCGACCCGGTTCTCTACCGCATTTTGCATGCGTGGCATCACCGCACGGAAGACAAGTGGTGTATTTACCCCATGTATGATTTTGCCCACCCTGTGCAGGATGCCATCGAGGGAATCACACATTCCCTCTGTTCTATTGAGTTTGAAAACCATCGGCCACTGTACAACTGGGTGGTCAACATGATCGACTTCAAGGACAAACCCCGCCAGTTTGAGTTTGCCAGGCTCAACATCACGCACACGGTGATGAGCAAACGTTACCTGCGTGAGCTGGTGGAGACCAAAACCGTGGACGGCTGGGACGATCCGCGTATGCCCACCTTGTCGGCGCTGCGCCGCCGCGGCTACACGCCTTCCTCGATCATCGAGTTTGTGAAACGCGCCGGCGTGGCAAAGGCCTACAGCACCGTCGATATCCGCCTTCTTGAATACTGCATCCGAGAGGAACTCAACGCGAGCGCCCAAAGAAGGATGGCCGTGCTGGACCCGATCAAAGTCACCATTACGAACTACCCGGAGGACAAGGAAGAGACCTTTTCCATTGCCAACAACCCGCTGGACGAGGCGGCCGGGGTGCGAGAGGTATCCTTCTGCGGAGAACTCTATATCGAGCGCGAGGATTTTGCCGAGGTACCGCCGCCCAAATGGCAGCGCCTGCGCCCGGACGGGGAAGTACGCCTGATGGGCAGTTATATCATCCGCTGCAATGAGGTGCGCAAAAACGAGCAGGGCGAAGTGACCGAACTGTTTTGCACCGCCGACCTTGAAACCCGCAACCGAAAACCCGTCGATGGCCGCAAAGTCAAAGGCACCATCCACTGGGTCAGCCGCAGGCACGCCATAGATGCCGAGGCCTGCCTGTATGAAAACCTTTTCACCCTGGAAGACGTAAACGACGTGCCCGAGGGGACAAATTATCTCGATTACCTGAATCCCGAATCACTGGTGCACCGGCCAAACTGCAAACTGGAAGCATGCCTTGCCGATGTACCCGCCGGGGAGCGTTATCAGTTCGTACGGATGGGCTATTTTTGTAAGGACAGCAAAAAGCCCAACACGTTTAACCGCATTGTCAAACTGAAAGATAGTTTCACCGTGAATGACTGATGCGCGCTGCCCGCAGGAGAAGCTACGGGGCATCGGCGTCACGGACTGACAAGCCCGCCCCAAGGGGCGGGGTATTAGACCCCACTAGTGGGGAATGAAGGATGCTTTAGACATTCATGCCGAGATAAACACTATTCATACGACACCGCAATACAGGAGGTACACTGCCGATGATCACCCACGCGTTTACGCACGCTTTGGAGGACTCGGCAAAAATGCTCCCCTTCCTGTTTGCCGCCTATCTGATCATCGAGCTTTTGGAACGCCGCCGCGGGGCCACCATCGAAAAATGGCTTTCGCGCGGCGGGCGTTTCGGTTTTGTGCCAGCCGCCGCTTTGGGGCTTTTCCCACAATGTGGCTTTTCGGCCATGGCCGCCAATTTCTATGGCAGCCGGGTCATCAGCCTGGGCACATTGATGGCCGTCTTCATCGCCACAAGCGACGAGGCCATCCCCGTGATGCTGGCCCAGCCGGACAGCTACGGCGCCATGCTGATCCTGCTCCTGACAAAATTCCTCTACGCATTACTCGTGGGTTTTGTACTTGACATCCTGCTCGTCCGCCTGCTGCCTTCCTCTCTGCGCGGCGGGTATGCCGGGAACGTGCAGGAAATTGATTGCCATCATCATGAGGAACACCGGCATTGGCTCACGGCCACTCTTTTACACACGGCCACCACCTTTGCCATCATCCTGGTTTTCACCTTTGGTTTTGGCCTGCTCGTGGAGGGGCTGGGGGAAGAACGGATCAGTGGGTATCTGGGGGGCCTGGGCCTTTTGCAGCCGCTGATGGCGGGGCTGTTTGGCCTCATTCCAAACTGCGCTTCTTCGGTCTTACTCACCCAGCTGTACCTGGAGGGCGCGATTAGCTTTGGCTCTGTCCTGGCGGGACTCTCCTGTAATGCCGGCATCGGGCTGACGGTCCTGTTCCGCACAAACAGAAGCCTCCGTCAGAACCTGTTTATTCTGGCTATGCTGTATGTTTTGGGTTCTGTACTGGGGCTGGTTGTACACTGGGCCGCAGGTTTGTTTGCCCCGTCCTTGCTATGAATCACAGGGGCGTACAGCGTCTATCCATTAAAAGTACATTTTCAACAGGAAACCAGAGGGAATATTTTCTCTAAACAGGAATCTTCTCTCCTGGAGAGCGGATTCTCGATGCCATGAACCAACTACTCTGCTTATGGGTGCGGGGTAGTAGACCCCACTATGTGGGGAATAAACAGGGGGTACCATCATGAAAACACTGATCGCCTACGCCACAAAATATGGGACGACCGAAACCTGCGCCAAACTTTTAGCCGAGGCCATGAGTGATCCCGTCGATCTCATCAATCTCTCCAAGGGGGAAAGCGCGGAACCCGCCCAGTACGAAGCCGTTGTTGTGGGCGGCCCCATTTATGCGGGGCAGCTGCGCAAGGAGGTCAGGGCTTTTATGCGAAAGCACAAGAGAAACCTGCTGGAGGTGCGTTTCGGCTGCTTCATCTGCCAAGCCTCTCCTCAATTTGAAAGCCACAATGACTTCGATGCCAACTTCGACAGAGACCTTCTGGAACACGCTTCGGCCAGAAGCAGTTTTGGCGGTCAACTTCATGAGGAGAAGATGACCTTTTTCGATCGCCTGATTCTCGGCGCGATTGCCAAACGGGGCGGGGCAAAACCGCCACATATCAACAAAGAGAAAATCCGCTCCTTCGCCCTTGCCATGGAAGTGACCG
>JAJDHT010000083.1 GCA_030266325.1 Ruminococcaceae bacterium OttesenSCG-928-I18 | reverse complement strand
AATTGTGTAAAATAGATAAAATAGGCAGAAGCTACAGATTAATGTGTTTTTGGGAAAGTAGTATGCTTGGTAAAGATATTTTGTTGGTAGTTACCGCCACAGCTAAAAAGCCGTGGGTTTTTACTGAAGAAGATAATACGTCAACTGATTTTACAGGAGTGAGACCAACCTTGGAAATAAATGAACCATGAAGCAAACCATTAAAAGCTTGGTGCGGTTTGCGATGTTTGGCATATTGACCACCGCTCTTGATTTTATGATTTATATGCTGCTGAACTGGTGGCTGCCTTACTCGGCCTCTAAGCTTATCTCCATGTGCATTGCCAGTGCTGTGTCTTTTTTTCTCAACAAAAAATGGACGTTCAGAAATACGGAAAAAATTTCACCGCTCCTAGTCCTAAAGTTTATTTGCGGTCAAATGGCCAATATCGGGGTGAATGTGGGCGTAAATGCGCTTATGATCCTTCTGACCGGTTTGGTACTGCTTTCTTTTGTGGTGGCAACCGGCACCGCCATGATCGTCAACTATACTATCCAGCGGTTGTTTGTGTTCAGCGGCAGGAGAGAGAGGCGGCCATGAAGTATTCCATCATCATTCCTTGCTACAATGAGAGCGACAACATCTCCTGGCTGGTAGAGCGCTTGCGGCTTATATGCACGAAGTATGACGTCGAGTTTTTACTAGTAGAAAATGGCTCCGTCGACAATAGCCGGGCCGTGATGGAAGCCGAGCCCCTGATCGATGGACAGCATATCAGAGCAGTGTATGTGGAACAAAACAGGGGGTATGGATATGGCCTGCTCCAAGGTACGGCCAACGCGGAGGGGGACTACGTGGGCTGGCTGCACGCCGATTTACAGGTGCCTGTTGAGGCTTTGGAGGAATACTTCGAGTTTTTAGAAACGCGGAGCTCCGATGAAAGATTTTTTCTTAAAGGTCGTCGTAAAAACCGCAGCTTGTTTGACAGGCTATTTACCTTTGGGCAGTCAGCTTTCAATACAATGCTGTTCCGGCAAAAGTTGTATGACGTTGGAGCGATACCGGTGCTGTTTCACCGGTCGCTTCTGAATGAGTTCGCCCGCGCGCCATACGATTTTTCAATTGAGCTCTTTGTATACCACAAAGCGTTGCAGAATGGATATACGGTCCGACGATATCCGGTGGATATGCAAAAGCGAAGCCGTGGAAAATCCTCCTGGAACACCGGCTTGCGTTCAAAACTTAGGCAAAGCCGTCGTATTTTTAAAGATAGCATCGCCATAAAAAAGGGGGAACAGGTACTTTGAAAGTGCTGATTACCGGCGCGGCCGGTTTCATTGGCTCGCAGTTGGCCTATCGCCTATGGAAAGAGAACGCCGAGTTGGTTTTGGTAGATGACTATTCCTACGGCCGGGAGGATAATCTGGTTTTTCCCGACCATGATTTTACCGAGGCGATAATCCGCCTGGATATTTGTAATAAAGAGGGTGTGACGCGCCTGTTTCAGCCGGGCGATATCGATTATGTATATAACTTGGCGGGTATTGCACCCTTGCCGGATTGCCAGTCTGCCCCACAGCACGCCATAGAGGTAAATGTGATCGGCCTTGTTAACCTTCTGGAAAATGGGCGACGGTACGGCGTGAAAAAGCTGATACAAGCCAGCACCAATGCCATTTATGAAAATGAGACTACTTTTCCAACAGAGGAGGAGGGCTTTGCACTGCCCTCGCTGATTTATCCCAACACAAAATATGCTGCCGAGCGATTTTGCGCGTCGTATCATGATACCTATGGCATGAACATTACCTGTCTGCGCTTTGCCAACGTTTACGGCCCCCATATTGATTGCCTGCGTAAGCAACCCCCCTTTGTGGCCTATATGATACGCGAATTGTATTACAACAGGACACCAATTTTTCACTCGGATGGTACCCAACGCAGAGACTACGTTTATGTGAGTGACCTGATTGACTTGGCCCTACGGGTGCAGTCCTCCCAGGGCTTCGATCAGGTAAACGTATCCTCAGGGGAGAACTATTCTGTGAATGAGTTTTATGCCATTGCCCAGGAAATCATGGGCAAAGACATCCCTGCGCAATATGCGGACGATGCACACTACTGGGAAGCCTACCCCACGCTGTATGAGGGGGCCTACCCAATCAAAAATGATGTTCTGGCACGGGAGATCAATAAATGCACTTTGTGTGATAACAGCAGGGCCAGAGAAAAATATGGCTGGTCCCCCAAGGTGTCTGTCCGCGAGGGACTGGCAGCGGTTATCGAGCACGAATGTGCCCTGCTTGCAGAATTGGAAAAGAGGGGCGGTTAATGCCATGTCTATGCTGCATCTGGTAATGCCCATGGGAGGCCGGGGGTCTCGCTTTCAGAACCAGGCGCAAGATTTCCCCAAGCCGATGATACGGCTGCACGGCAAGCCCTTTTTTTATTGGGCGACACAGTCGATACGCAGCCATGTTGATTTGAGCGGGCTGACCTTTGTGGTGCTACGCGAGCACATTGACAACTACCATATCGATGAAGAGATACTGGCCTACTTTCCAGAGGCACATCTCTGTGTCATTCCAGAGGTGCTGAATGGCGCGGTGCTCACCTGTATGGAGGGCTCAAAAATGGTTCCGGCCGGCACACCTGTGCTTTTTAACGACTGCGATCACTTTTTTCGCTCCACTGCATTCAACTGCTTTTGCACGAAGGGACGCGTTAATGATCTTGATGGGGCGCTGCTCACCTTCCGCTCATCCGAACCGCGCTATAGCTTTTTGCAGTATGACGCGGAGGGTTTTGTCCGCAGGACTGTTGAAAAGCAGGCTATCAGCGAGGACGCCATCTGTGGTGCGTATTATTTTAAAGATACTGCAACATTTCTTTTGGCGGCCCAGGAGTACCTTAAGGTATGCGGTTATGCTGAGTATTTTATGAGCGGCGTGTACAACACAATGGCAGATCAGGGCCAGAAGATCAAGGGTTTTGCTACAGATTTCCACATCCCCTTTGGGGTGCCGGAGGAATACCGGTTTGCGCTGAAGGCGAAGGAGTTTGAAACCGCATGACAGGTATCGCATTGTTCGGGTGTGCCATTGTGCTGATGATGCTGGGACATGGAGCCAAAACATACCGCTGGAGGCAGTTTATCAGTGTATACGAACAGGCGGATTATGCCATGCTGTTGAATGCCTTGTCGGTGGGACACCTTGTAAATGCTTTTGTCCCGTTCCGGTTGGGAGATATCGTGCGGGTACTTTTATCAGGCCGAAAGCTGAAAAACGGATATTCCCTTGCTATCTCGACTGTGGTTGCCGACCTGTATGTGGACACTATTACGGTGGGTGGTATCTTTTGGATCCTTTCATTGACCTTCCGCCAAACCGAATCTGCGGCGCTTTTCTCCAAAACGAGTCATTTTACTGTTCTGGCGTTGGTGCTTATCGTTCTGTCTGTCATCATGTATGCCCAGAGCAACCGGGTCAAGCTGGTTGTGCAAAATGTCGCTTCGCTTTTTAACCCCAAAATCGAGCTGCGGCTGCTACACCTGTCGTGGGCCATTATCCACTCCATCAAGGATATTTATCTAAGGCTTGACCGCATTAAGTTTGTTTTGAGTACGATGGTAATGTGGGCGGCCTACATACTATCTTACGCGTTGTTTGCGCACTTTACCACGCTCAGCTTGCCAGACGTGTTCCTTACGGTTTTTTCTTCCAACGTGGGTACACTTTTGTTGCAGAGCGAAATTCGCAGCCTTACCTGGGCGTCTTTACCCGTTTTATATACCATTTACATGGTGATGCCGCTGGTTTTAATTGCGCTTATCACTGCTGTAAAGAGGTGGATCGGCAAATCGGAGGTAGAACAACGTCCCCACAAAACCATTTTGCCCCAGCTTAATGAAAATGAACGGCTGAGCTTTCTGGAACACTATTTTTCTGGAGACAAGCAGGACTATATTAAGAGCTACATCAAAATCAACCAGGACATCAATATCATCCGGGACTATTCATCCGGCTCCAATGACACCACAATCCTGTGCGTAAGCAACCAGGCTACCTTTTTCAGGAAGTATTCCTTTGGAGAAAACGCGCCAAAGCTCTACGAACAGGTACTGTGGCTGAAGGAGCACGCTGGCGTTCTGCCTGTGGCAGAGGTGCTTCGCTTCGGACGGGATGCGGATTATTGTTACTATGATATGCCCTATATCAGCAACGGCATAGCTTTTTTCGATTATATCCACACCATGCCGGTGGAACAAAGCTGGAACATCATCCATTCGATGCTGGGCTGCCTGACGAACACGCTCTATCGCCACGATCACTGTGAGCCCAGCGAAGAGAGTGTCCAAAAATATATAGATGAAAAGGTGCTGGAAAATATCGACCGTATCCTGGAGCACAGGAAAATCAAGGCCCTGTGCCGCTACGACACCGTGGTGATCAACAACGTTGAGTACCACAACTTGCCCTACTATCTGCCGCTGTTACGGCGGGAGGTGTTGCAGCAGGTGTTTGCCGAAGACATCTATACGGATATCCATGGCGATTTGACCATAGAGAACATTATCTGTGTGCGAAACAAAACCGGTGAAGACGGATTCTACCTGATCGATCCCAACACCAGCAACTATCACGATTCGCCGAATTTAGACTATGCAAAGCTTCTACAATCGCTGCATGGTGGCTACGAGTTTTTTATGACAGCAAAGCCTCCTTTGGTGAAGGAAAACCGCATAGATTTTTTGCACATAAAAAGCGCTCATTATTATGATTTGTACGGCCGGTTTGACCGGTACCTGGCCAGCCAGTTCACGCCGGCGCAGGTGCGCAGTATCTATTTCCACGAACTGGTACACTGGCTGCGCCTGATGCCCTACAAACTGGCGCGGGATGAAAAACGCGCCCCGATGTTTTACGCTGGTATGCTTATTGTGATGCAGGATGTGATGGATCGGTTTGGACCGATGCTGGGAGGCAAAAATGAAGAATAAGCTTGCCATTTTTGATTTGGACGGCACTCTTGTTGACTCGGCCAAAGTAAATTACTATGCTTATAGGCAGGCGCTGGAAGCTTATGGCTATGCGCTGAGCGAGGATTACTTTTTTACTCATTGCAACGGCCGGCACTACACTCTTTTTTTGCCGGAGATAATGGGAAAGGATACCAAGGATATCCAGAGCGTACACACCTTGAAACAAAAGGTCTACATGGAGCATTTGCCACAGGTGGTGGTTAACAGGAAACTGTTCGATATCATAAGTCTGATACGGCCAGAGTACCACATCGCCCTTGTGACAACGGCTTCCAAGCCGAACTGTACTGATATTCTCCGGTATCTGGACAGAGAGACCTTATTTGAGCTGGTAATTACCGGCGACGATGTGGAGCGGACCAAGCCAGACCCTGAGGGCTTTTCAGCTGCCATGAGACACTTTGGCGTAACGGCGCAGAATACGTTGATTTTTGAAGATTCGGAGGATGGGTTGCAGGCTGCGCAAAGCAGTGGCGCCCAATACATGAAGGTGTACGGATACAACCAAGGTTCCCAGAGGCAATATGGCTAAACAAGAGCATCGTTATGAAATCAGTATCGTGCGGCTGTTGGCAACGCTGTCCATCTTTTTTTGCCACCTGCTGGAGCAATCCGGGATGACAGTGCTGGGCAATTACTTAAGTGTTGGTGTACAGATATTTCTGTGTATGTCCGGCTACCTGTACAGTGGGCGTCGTTTTGAGACAGGGGAGTCAGTCCTAAAGTTTTACTCCGGTGGCTTGCGCAAGGTGCTGCTGCCCTATTATCTCTATATCCTGCTGTTTGCCCTGCCAGTGTATTATATTCTCATGAGGGCCGCCGTCACCCCGGCCTCAGTTTTCGGCGCCCTGACCACTTCCTCTGCTATTTGGGGTATTCACCACTTTTGGTATATTCCATATTGCCTGTTCTGCTACCTGATCACACCACTGCTTTCCGTGTATTTCGATCACATCGACAAACGACATGGCGCCTGGGGTTTTTTGGGTCACAGTGTCCTTTTGCTGGCCGCCGTCAGTATTTTGTCCTATGCGTTCAATTCTTACTTTATATCTGCATGGGTCAACTGTTACATTGTTGGTTTTGCACTGCCCTACCTGTTGACAAAGAAGAATAGGGCCTTCCGCATGTGGAAGATCACGGCCGCACTTGCACCACTCACAACCTTTGCTAATATAATGCGCTGGTATTTAAAGTATCAACTGCAATACACCAGCGATTCAACGCTCAGGCAGTTGCTTGTTAGCCACTTTTATTATTTCAGCCAGGCGCTCTTGGGCATTTTCTGTTTCCTGCTGGTTTATACTTTGAGTCATGTTTTTATTAGACGATATGGTGTTTATTTCAGACGACTTTTAATGTATACCGACCGGTATTCCTATACGTTCTACATTACCCACATGATATATATCAAGGGGGTGTTGACCGTTGTTGGGTATACAGGCTCTTATGTTTTGGATGGAATCATCGCTTTTGCGCTAAGTGTTGCCAGTGGTGTTGCACTGTATTATTTGGTATTGCTGGTCGGCAGAGTGTTTGCCCGCCGCAAGAAACCAGCTTGATATCCCATTTAGAGAGGAATAAATATGCCTGCTAAAGTAGTGGCCCCTGCCGAAAACCGGATGGGCAATAATCGCCTGGAGTTTTTCCTGACAGCGTTGCTGTCATTTTGCGTTTTGATGTGTTTTATGCCTAACCCCATTGCGGCGGAGAGCGCAAGCTATGCCGTAGAGGAGCTTAATGCGGCGAAGGGTGTTTTTCAAGGCAATATCACTTTTCAGGAACAGGGCGTTTCACCCCGGTTTTTCATGAACTGGATATATATCTTTTGCATGAATGTGCTGAGCCTTTCGTGGGCGACGACCACGATGCTGCTGGTTTACTTTACCATTGCGGTCACTGCCGTGGCACTGGCCAACTGCGTGTTCCGACTGTGCAACAAGCACCGGTTTTTGTATGTGCTGCTGTTGACGCTGTTTTATTGCGCGGGCATTGCGGTGGGACTGGCCGGTTGGAACTACTTTCATTTGCGTATGGTGGGCCTTGGCACCAGTTTTGCCCTGGCCCTGTTAGCGCTCAGTTTTTTGGTAGGCAAAAGCAAAAATTGGAATGCCACCTGGGGGCTGCTTGCAGTGTCTATACTGGCCCATGTACACGAAGGTTTCTGGGCCTTTTGTCTGGCCGCCCTCGTGTGGGTGGGCCAAACTATCCTTACCCGGAAATGGCCCTGGCGGCAATTGATGCTTTTACCGGTTTTCGCGGTGATATCGGCAGCTCGTATCCTGCCCACCTTATCTTTTGGTGCTGCCAGCTCCGGGATTACAGAGCAGGAGATCGTGGAGATCTACGCAGCCTACCGTACACCACACCATCTTATGCCTTCCACATGGGGCGTTACAACCATCGTTAAGTTTTTTTTGTTGCTGATGTATCCGGTGGTGTTGTATAGTATATTCCTGTGGAAAAACGATCGCGGCAAGCTCAAGTCCTTGTTGGCGTATGCCGGACTGTTCCTGCTGGGCTGGCTGGGTATACTGGGCGCAGCCTACCTGTTCACTGAGGTAGTGCCAATATCCTTGGTTGTTACGATGTATTTGCCAAAGTTTTTCCGCTTTGTTTCTCTTGGTGCAGTTTTGGTATACATGCTTTTGGTCGTGACATATACAGAACGGCAGCAGCCGCTGCCGGCCGCACTGATGGTTGCGTTTGCATTCTATGCCAATGTGGGAAAGACGTCACTTGTTTTTGTGCTGTTCCTGCTTTTGGTGCTTGCGCTGCTAGCGTGGGAGAAGGGCTGTACCAAACTCACATACGGTGCGGGTTTGATTGTTTTTGCAGCGGGCTTCCTCCCTATCATAGAGCAGCTGCGCAAAAGTTGGATGCTATGGCTGCTGGCGGCTTCGTTTGTGATATTGGTATCCTTTGTTGGTAAATGGAGGGGAGAGCGAAGAGAAGCCTGGATAAAATTTGGTGCGGTTGTAGCGTTGTCCGGCATATTGGCTACGGCGGGCAACGAAAGACTGTTTCGGTATGATAGCGCCGAATATACATATACGGTGCTGGGCCCGGAATACTTCCTGCGTGCCGCCTCACCCAATGAGGGATACGAGCTTTCCAAGCGTTTTAAGGATTTGACTGACACCGATGCGTCCTACTTTTCAGATCCCATGAGCGGCTACAGTTTGTGGTTTCAACTGAACTCCGAACGCAGCTGTTATGCGCTATTTAAAACAACGCCCAGTAACACAGATAATCTAAAAGAATGGCGCGAGCGCATCAGAAAACTGGAGGGCTTTCAGGATAAGACACCGGAAGAAATGTACGTGCTGATGGATGATGCCAACTACGACTACCTGCTGCTACCAATTGAGATGCAGGCCGGTTATCTGGAATCTGGTATGTACGAGGTGTTCGCAGAGGTGGAAGGTGGCAGCCACTGTGTGATGTATCGCTTGTGAATTTGAGACTACGCTTGCTCTAGGGCAGGTTTTTTCTCTCATCATATATTGGTGGTGCGCGAAATATTTTCAACATTACGGTATCATCGCCAGAGATAAAAATGTAAAAACGCCGGTTATTACAGTTTTTTAAATGGTTGGAAACAACCATTTGTTAGAAAACTGTTATGCAGCGTCAAATTGCATATAAAACAAATACCTATGTTTTGTTGATTTGCTGTAAAAAGACACGGAAGTAGCGGAGGGGTAGCGATAGATGCTACCCTCCTTTTGTTTGCTCTTGGCCAGACAGAA
>JAJDHT010000082.1 GCA_030266325.1 Ruminococcaceae bacterium OttesenSCG-928-I18 | reverse complement strand
TTTTTTGAAAAAAACGCACTTGGGGGGCTTTCTTTTTTGCGCAATCTCTTGACAACTTATGAGAATCATGTTAGTATTAAGTTGATATCAAAACGATATCAACTTAATACTTAAGGAGGTCGTCCAAATGAAAAAGGACAATCATGCTGTAACGGCAAATATTCATCTGGAAGAGTATCCTGCCAAAAGCAGCAACGGTATGGCGGCGCTTCTGCTTAACAGTATCCTCATCCTATGTGCCATCGTTTTGTTCATCTTTGGCATTATCTGGCTCGATTCAGAATCGTTCCTCGCGGGGGGGCTGGCCGTGGGTGCGGGTCTCATCTACGCGGCGTTCGTCGGTCCCCTTCTCTATGCCGGCATCAAGGTGCTGAAACCCAACGAAGCCATGGTGCTCACCCTGTTTGGTAAATATGTGGGTACCCTGAGGGGCGCGGGCATCTATTTTGTCAACCCCTTCTGTGTGGCTGTGGGCACCCCGGTGGAAGGCGCCAAGGGCGGCAACCTGATTTTGGAAACCCAGACGTCTAAAGGCAAAAGCGGCGAGCAGGGCAGTACCCGTGTGGTAAAACCGGGCCGTAAGATTTCGCTGAAGGCCATGACGCTGGACAACCAAAAGCAAAAAATCAACGACAAGCTCGGCAACCCCATTGAGATCGGCATCGTGGTGATCTGGCGGGTCACCAATACCGCCAAGGCCGTTTTCAATGTGGACAACTACATCGATTATCTCTCCATTCAGTGCGACTCCGCTTTGCGAAACATCGTACGCCTGTACCCGTACGACAGCAACGACGACGAGCGAGAGGGCGAAAAATCCCTGCGGGGCAGCAGCGTGGAGATTGCGCAAAACCTGCGCGACGCCATCCAGGAAAAAGCGGACATCGCCGGCCTTGAAATTACCGAAGCGCGCATCACCCACCTGGCCTATGCACCCGAGATTGCCGCGGCCATGCTGCAGCGGCAGCAGGCAAGCGCCATTGTGGACGCCCGCCAGCTGATTGTTGAAGGGGCGGTGGGTATGGTAGAGATGGCCCTCGATAAACTGCAAGAGCATGAGGTGGTGGATCTGGACGAAGAGAGGAAAGCCGCGATGGTGAGCAACCTCCTGGTGGTTCTGTGCGGCAATAAAGACACCCAGCCCGTAGTGAACAGCGGTTCCATTTACTAAAGGCAGAGACCGCCCGGATAAACCAGAAAAAGGGAGGCACTGTTTTGGACAACAAACAAAAAAAACAGGTTCCCCTGCGGCTTTCGTCTTCTCTCTACAACGAGCTTGCCGCCTGGGCCGAGGAGGATTTTCGCTCCGTCAACGGGCAGATTGAATACCTGCTGACCGAGTGTGTGCGCCAACGTAAAAAAGGCGGCTCCGCCAAAAAACAGGACAAAGCGGAGCATACGCCGAAAACTTGATCCCGGAAAAAAGCTCCCTCTCTTCCCGCCCTATGGGCCGAAGAGAGGGGTTTTTTGTGGCTCCCCCTCCCCCCTTAGCCTTTTTCGTCAGGGGGAGGGCACGAAAATCTTCGGTATTTTTCTTTCAATTGCACTTTAGCACTCTTTTTTGCCAGGCCCTCACTGGCACACCGGCCGCCGATGTGGTAGAATAGACATAGCTTCGGGTAACCTCCTCGCAGAGGGCGGCCCGCATAAACGCGGTTTCCCCTTTTTTACCAAGCCATACTTTTTTGCATACCCCGGCATACCATAAGGAAGGTATCATGAAAAAAATTGCAGATTCCATCACCGAACAGATCCACATGGTGCGTTACCAGCATCTCAACGGGCAAAGGCGGCTGTTTGGCGGGATGCTTTTACAGTGGATTGACGAACTGGCCGGTACCGTGGCTTTTCGCCATACGGGAGGGGAGGTCATCACTGCCGCCATCGACAACCTCGTATTCAAAGAACCCGCCTTTCTCAACGACCTGATCGTACTCAAGGGCAAGATCACCTTTATCGGCAACACCTCCATGGAGGTGCGGGTGGACACCTATGTGGAAAACGCCGAGGGCCGCCGCACGATGATCAACCAGGCCTATTTTGTCATGGTGTCGCTGGATGGAGACGGAGTGCCCCGGCCGATTCCCAAGGTGGAGCTCTGCGGCGGCGAGGAACAGGCCGACTGGCAGGCCGGCGAAAAGCGTTATAAGCTCCGCCGCCAGCGGCGCATCGAAAACTACTGAACATTTGGGGTACCCGGGCGCCTTTTTGCGCCGGTTCCACTTTGTATAGGAAGCAGGATATGTTAGAATAGAAAAAGCACGAACCAAAAAGGAACCCCAAAGGAGCCCAACATGGAAGACAATGGCCGGATCATCGCACTGCTCATCGACGCGGAAAACGTATCGCCCAAATATATCAAGGTCATCATTGACGAACTGAGCCTATATGGCACCCCGGCCTATAAGCGCATCTATGGGGACTGGACCAGCACCGAAATGGCCGGCTGGAAAAAGGAGTTGCTGGAAAACAACCTGACGCCCATCCAGCAGTTCAGCTATACCCAGGGGAAAAACGCCTCAGACTCGGCAATGATCATCGACGCGATGGACATCCTCTACACCAAAAACTGTGATGGGTTTTGCCTTGTCTCTTCCGATTCAGACTTCACGCGCCTGGCCTCCCGCCTGCGCGAGAGCCGGATGTTTGTCATAGGCATGGGGGAGAGCAAGACGCCCGCCTCCTTTAAGTCAGCCTGTGACACCTTCAAATACCTCGATGTATTGCTCAAGGCAAAAACAAAAGAGACGGCCAGCAAGAGCACAAAAAGCAGCAAGACAAAACCCGTTGTAAGAAAAAACGGGAAAACCACCAGAACCACCAAAAGCAAGACACCGGAAGAGCCCGTCGAGACCGCCGCGGTACCCGAAGGGCCGGAGGATGTCAGTGGATTTGTACCGCTCGAAGACATTGTACACCGCATCCAAACCATCATCGACGGCGAGAGCGATGAGGACGGTTATATGTTTCTCGGGCAGGTAGGCAGCCTGCTGGGCCGCCTCTATCCAGACTTTGACACGCGGAACTATGGTTTTTCAAAACTGCACAAGCTCATCGACTACACCGGCGAGTTTGAGACAAAATACAAGGCGATTCCCGGCGGCGGGAAAAACCTGATGGTCAAGAATAAAGGCTAAGTTTATAGAGTGCGCCGCCCGGCAGCTCTTGAAGATTTACTATTATAGATTAGAAGCATCTGCCATCCGCAACACGTCGCGGGTTTGGCAGATGCTTCCTCATTTTGACGATCTGTTGTTTTAAGGGTCTGTTGAACGTCACTTGTGTTTTTCTTTAGGGGGGTCCGGGGGAACCTAGTTTCCCCGGCGGGAGTGTGAGGGCAGGGCCCTCACGGTCTTGTCCTATTCGTCGGCCCAGGCGCGGGCGCGCTGCACGGCTTTTGCCCACCCTTCACAGTACTTTTGGGCGCGTTCTCTGTCCATCTGCGGCTCAAAAAGAGCGTCCAGCGTCCACTGTCCGCGGATATCCTCGAGGTCCCGCCAGACACCGGTGGCCAGCCCCGCAAGGTAGGCCGCGCCCAGTGCCGTTGTCTCCCGGATCATCGGCCGGCGCACAACGGCGCCCGTGATATCCGCCTGGAACTGCATAAGCAGGCCGTTGGCGGAGGCCCCGCCGTCTGCCCGCAGCTGCTGTATCTGCACCCCGGCGTCTTTTTCCATCGCCAGCAGCACGTCCCGGCTTTGGTAGGCGATGCTCTCCAGCCCCGCGCGGATGATATGGTCTTTACCCGTGCCCCGTGTCAGGCCCAGGATGGTACCCCTGGCATACATGTCCCAGTAGGGGGCGCCCAGGCCCGTGAACGCCGGCACGAGGTAGACGCCCCCGTTGTCTTTCACCTTGGAGGCAAAATACTCGCTGTCGGGGCTCTCGCCCAGCAGCTTCATCTCGTCGCGCAGCCACTGGATGACGGCGCCGCCCACGAAAACACTGCCCTCCAGTGCGTAGCACCGCTGTCCCGGAGGGGAGGCCGCCATTGTGGTCAAAAGACCATGGCTGCTCTGCACCGGTTGCTCTCCCGTGTGCATCAGCATGAAACACCCGGTTCCATAGGTGTTCTTGATGTCCCCTTTTTCGAAGCAGGTCTGGCCAAACAGGGCGGCCTGCTGGTCGCCCGCGATGCCCGCAATGGGTACGCTGGTGCCCGAGAGGCTGGTGGTTCCATAGATCTCGCTGGAGGAGCGCACCTTCGGCAGCATGGCCATGGGAATGTCTAAAAGCCGGCACAGTTCCTCGTCCCAACACAGCTCGTGAATGTTGTAAAGCATGCTGCGGCAGGCGTTTGTATGGTCGGTCACGTGCACCCGCCCGCCCGTCAGTTTCCAAACCAGCCAGGTGTCCACGGTGCCAAAGAGCAGCTCGCCCTTTTCCGCCCGCTGCCGTGCGCCCTGCACATGGTCCAAAATCCACTTGATCTTACTGCCCGAAAAGTAGGCGTCGATGAGCAGCCCCGTCTTGGCGCGCACCATTTCCGTATACCCCTCCATCTCGAGGCTGCGGCAGTAGTCGGCCGTGCGGCGGCATTGCCACACGATGGCGTTATAAATGGGGCGCCCTGTGTTTTTGTCCCAGACAATGGTAGTCTCCCGCTGGTTGGTGATGCCAATGGCGACCACCTCTTCGGGCGGGATGCCGCTGCCGCCCATCACCTCGGCCATCACGCCGTTCTGGGAGGCAAAGATTTCCAGCGGGTCGTGTTCCACCCAGCCCGGCTTTGGGTAATGCTGGGCAAATTCCCGCTGGGCCATACCTGCGATGTTCTGGTGTTCATCAAACAAAATGGCCCGGCTGGAGGTGGTGCCCTGGTCCAGTGCCAGTATGTATTTTGCCATCGTTCCCTCCCGTTCAATGTGTTTTTTCCATAGTACCATATTGCCCGCGCCTCTGTCATGTGCTAAGATGAAACCATCTTAATAGGACTTGGGAGGGGACGTATGAAACGGGAAGATTACATCTCTTGGTCGGAGTATTTCATGGCCATCGCGCAGCTCAGCGCCCAGCGTTCGAAAGACAGCAGCACCCAGGTAGGTGCCTGTATCGTCAGCCGCGATCACAAAATTCTATCTTTGGGCTACAACGGAATGCCCACGGGCTGCATGGACGACTCGATGCCCTGGGGCAGGGAAGGCGAGCCGCTGGACACAAAATACATGTACGTCTGCCACGCCGAGCTCAACGCCATTCTGAACGCCGGGAAAGACCTGCGCGGGTCTATCGTGTACACAACACTTTTTCCCTGCAACGAGTGTGCCAAAGCCATCATCCAAAGCGGGATTTCGGAAGTGGTTTACGGCTCGGACAAATATGCCGACAGCGACGAAACCGTGGCCAGCAAAAGGATGTTCGACATGGTGGGGGTGCATTACACCCCGTACCAAAAAACGGGCCGGGTCATCGAGCTTGCGCTGTAACCAAGCCCCGTCGTATTAAATAAAATGCTAAAAATAAAACAGGCATTTTCGAATGCCTGTTTTATTTTTGTCATAGGGGAAGTGAGAAAAAACACTGGCAACGGAAACGTGTGCGAAACCAAAGAGGAATTGTGTGCTCAAAAGGTGTTCTTTGTGTGTTTGCGTCTGTGCCGTCAAAAATAAATAACGAAAGTACGTCAATGTTTTTCTTTTTTCTTTCACCAATCTTTCACAAACCCTCTCTTTTCTGTGACAAATCCATCACAACTGAACCCTATACTGCTTCTGCTACAGAAGAAGGGCAGAAAAGAGCAATCTTCATTCGTTTTTTTTTACTTTCATACGTCCCGCGGCAGCGTAGACACGTGCCCCAATATCCGAAGGCCGCTGCGATAGAAAACCAGATAGAAATGCAGTATAGAAACACAGAAAGTCGGCAAAACCAGCCGAAGATCCACCCAAAATGGAAACAGGACCAAAAGATGGTTCTGTGGCCATATTAGAAAGGTAGAGAAGTAAATGAAAAAAAGAAGGGGTTCTAAAGTGCTGGCAACCACCCTTGCCCTGATGTTGGCATTGACGATGGTTTTGCCGCTGAATATTTTTGCCTCGGAGGAGGTTCTTACAGAGGGCACCGAAACTGCTATGGAGACGGTTTCCACTGTGGATGCCTCCTCTTCCGAACCCGATACACCGGTACCACCTGCCGCGCAGTCCGTTTCGGCAGAGCAGACAATGAGTGAAACATCCAGTTATACCGTGTCCTTTTATCTGAATGACGCCCTTGCCTTCCAGCAAACCGTGCCGCAGGGAGCGTCTGTCACCGAGCCTGCCGAAAAACCGGCGGCGCCCGAGGGCATGCGCTTTGTAGGCTGGTTTGAAGAGAACGCGGCCGAGCCCTATATCTTTACCGGAAGTGCCGTCGCCGCAGATCTCAGTTTGTATGCGGTTTTTGAGGCGGTTCCGCCCCAGCCGGCCGACAGTGGAAACGAGCCCGGCGAAGGGACTTTGGAGGAAGAGACCGATACCACTGGCGAAAACAGTGAAAACAACAACAGCGAAAGCAGCACGACCGGTGAAGAGACCCTGGACGAGACCTCCGCAGAGGGGGCGTCTTCAGCAAGTGAGCCGATGGCGGCCTCTTTCGCGGCGTTCAGTATGGCGCTGCCACAGCTGCCTGCCGTGGCCGACGAAGAATACACCGTCACCTTTGTTGTGGACGGGCAAGTGTATGACACCGTGACGGTGGAAAAAGACACGCTGGTTGCGTTGCCGGTTCCCACCAGTGAGGAAAGCAGCGCGCCCTTCCTCGGCTGGTATGCCGAGGGCGAGAGCCTCCCGTTCAGCGCCTATCGCCTTGTGGAAAGCGACCTGACCCTGACGGCCAAATTCAGCGAGAATGTCCTTGTCACCTATCTCGATACCGATGGCACCGAGCTCGAGGTTTTCGAGGTGGAAAAAGACGAGTTGGCGCCTCTCACAGGAAAAAGCCCCGCCCTCTCAATGGGGCAGCAGTTTTTGTACTGGACGCAGGAGGGGTCGGACGAAGAGTACAAGTTTGACACCCCCCTGGCGAAAAGCATCCGCCTCGTTCCGAAACTGGCCGATAAAGCCCTGGCCGTGTTTGTCACGCAGGGTTCCGAAATAGAGCCCCAGACCGGGCCCGACCGCTTTACTGCCGAAAAACCGGAAACCGACCCGACCCGTGAAGGGTACCTCTTCGCCGGCTGGTCTTCCAGCGCCGAGGGTACCGATGATTTCGATTTCGATACCGAAATTTCGGGCACCGTGTTCATCTATGCCAAGTGGGAAGCGGCCGAGGTGGACTACATCCTGAACTACTGGGTGGAATCTGTCGACGGAAGCGGAAACGACCTTGTGTACACAAAGCAGATGGAAAAAGCCGCCGTCACCGGCGAGACTTTGCGCGTCGACGAAGCACAGGCCGCACAAGAGGCGAAAAGCGGCGACAAATCTGTCACCGACCTCTTGTGCTACAGCACCTTTTCACACAGCGACGAAAAAGAGGCCTCCGCCTTTGGAGATACCGTTATCAACCTGTATTACACCCGCACTGAATTCACCTTCTTTTTCGACGCTACGGTCGAGAAAAAACCGAGTGCCGGTTACAGTGTGGGCGGTGGCCGGTCTTTGGCGGGGGAGATTCTCTTGGCCGACGGCACGAACGTAGGCTCCACCTATACCCTGACCGTGAAACTTGGCCAGGATGTGACGGGCGTATGGCCACACACCGTGAATTTTGGCGATGCCCCCTATGCGTTCCGTAACTGGAGCGATTACTACGGAAACGGAGGCAGCACCTACTTTGGTTACAACAACATCGCCGTGGCGTTTTCTGCCCCGAAAGCCGTGCAGACAAACTACTACTATAACGTCACGAAGCCAGTGCGCACTGAGGTAACGCTCTATCCCACCCTTGTGGAGAACCCCTACAGGGAGACCCGCCACTACTATACCGAAATTACCGAGGAAGAGCGCGCTGCGATGAGCGAGGGCGACTATATCTCCTGGAGTACGGACAACCCGGTCTACCCGGGCACCCGCTATTATAAACTCTCCTGGGAGTCCGTCGTCACGAACCAGTCGTCAAACCCAAAAACCACAGCCCAAAACTGGCCGGGTACGGCGCTGGAAGGCTTCGAGCAGATCGGTGCGGCCAGGAATTCCTCGAACACCTGTAAAGCCAACGAGTTCCAGCGGGTGCTGGACGACCCGAACGGGACCCAAGGCAAAGACTACATCATCCAGTACTTTATGCCCCGGAAAACGAACACCCTGACCTTTGTGATGAACGGGGGGGCCTTACAGGACGCCGACTCCCGCCTTGCATCTGCCGGGGGGAACTACACGGCCCAGCTGCCCTACCAGACCGCTCTTACCTCCCTTTTACCCACAGCGGCAAACGTCACAAAACAGAACTACAAGTTTGAAGGCTGGTACACCGACGAGCAGTTCCATGTGGAGTATACGGGTGGCACGATGCCCGAAAGTGGCCTGACCCTATTTGCCAAATACTCCGGTACCGAGATCACCGTACGTTACCTGGACGGCGAAAACGAGTACATCCGCACCTATGCGCGGGGAGAAAAACTGACGCAGCATGACCTGGTCGACACCCCCTATGACGGCGTCGAAAAGGGAGATCCTGTGCCCGGCAAAGGCACCTTCCTCGGCTGGTACTACGAGGTGGGCAGTGGAACAAGGGCGGACGTGGAATTCCCGCTGGGCCTTACACTCACCCGCGACGAATACGTGCTGACCGCCGACTTTGAACCGGAGGACTATACCGTCACTTTCCAGGGCGACGAAGGCGGAAGCAACCTTGTCATCTACGATACCCAAAAGGTGAAATCCGGCAGCCGAAACACTCTGGCACGCAGTGGGCACCTCCGCTTCACACCGAACGCCCGCGAAGGGTATGCGTTTAAGGGTTGGAGCACGAGCCTCGGCGCCACCACGCCGAACTTTACGACGGCCACCCGAGTCCTGGAAAACACAACGGTCTACGCTGTGTGGGAGATCCTTCCCGTGAATCTGACGTTCGACAGCAACAACGGCGCCGAAACGACCGAAGTGGTCACCTATACCATGGAATACGGACAATCTCTGCGCGAAGCGGGCCTGCCCGTACCCGGCAGCAATGAAGTGACCTACGAGGGCCACACGCTGGCAGGCTGGTATACCCGCCCCGAAGAGGGAGAGGTGTTTGAGCCCGCCACGGCA
>JAJDHT010000081.1 GCA_030266325.1 Ruminococcaceae bacterium OttesenSCG-928-I18 | reverse complement strand
CGTCGTAGATACGAGAGGTTTTGCTTGGCAGGGGCAGAAGGATTTGAACCCTCGGCACGCGGTTTTGGAGACCGCTGCTCTACCAACTGAGCTATACCCCTTCATGTTTTCTGAAACAACAATATACAATGCGGAAGAGCAAAAACCCTAAAACAAGGAAAGACATTGTCACACAGCATTAATAATCTATCATAAATGAAGGGTTTATGTCAATTGGAAGTGGCACTTTCTTTTGATAAATGTTTTCAGGGTGTAGAATATGGTGTCCAAGAGAGCGGCAGGAGGAGGAATGAAAGACCCTGCCTGCAGAAATATTACGTTGCTGTAATGAAAACATTGTTTATTCTGTATGTCATCGAGACGCAAAAAAAATGCGCATTGCGTCCCCATGCCGATGGCCTTTTTCTCTACCAGGGCAGGAAGGACGGATCCGCGCATGCTTTTTTAAAGGCAGAGGATGAGATGGGGCCTTGTCATCTCTGCCCCGTAGGGTACGTTGCCTTTACATGATACCAAGGTCATAGTCGCCCAGTGAGGGCTCCAAATCCTTCCCTATCTGGGCAAAAGCCAGCACGACACATTCGATACTGATGAGCAAAAGGTAAAAGCCCGCTACGATGGGAAGGGTGAGCAAGGCGGCGACAGGGCTGAAAAGCAGAAGCAAGCCAAGCAATACCCCAAGGATGTTTACGAGGATAGAAAACCACATGTAACTTCGTCCGAGGGTATATTCTGCCGTGGGTGCGTCCAGAAGATTGAAAAGGGAGTTGAGAACAAACCACGCAGAGAAAAGGAGTGGCAGCGACGCCAAAGCCAACAAGCCATTGATGAACAGCAAAATGCCGATAAGCACGTTGAAGGCGCCGGAGATCACACGCAGAAAACTACTGCGTTTAAAGATGAGCCATACGCCGTAGGCGATGGCGACGAAAGCATACAGAAACGCGATGGGTTCTAATCCCGGGCCGGGATTTAAAAAAGCCACAATGGATGACGCGAAAAAGAAGAGGCCAAGCACCAGATAGCCCCATCCAAAACCCTGTCTTTTGCTGTTTTCGTTCATAGCCTGTCACTCCTTTTGGCCGTGGTGGGGTGGCTGTTGACCCCCTGTTTTGCCAGCAGAAGTATAACAGGATAAAAACGCAGAATGAGTCGTAATTTGAAGGATAGGTTTAGCGGTGGCTCAATGGAAAAGGATGAAATAAATGACGTAAATCCAGCTGAGCAAACCATGGAGGATGGCCCAGAAAATGGAGCCCCAATTCGTGTAGGATATGACCATAGCCAGAGCGGTGCCAAAGCTGACGCCCGCCTTGACCGTTGTTTTCGCCACGTTGTATTTTGGAGAGGTACCCTCTTGCATGTGATTTTCCTTTCAAATCCCCCCGAGGACAGGGGTTTATCTCCTGAATGGAGTAAATATCCGCCTGTTCAGCGGCGCATGAGATATCTGCCCCGGCCTTTTTGCCCAAGGAAGCGTCCGTTCTCTACGATGACCTCTCCGCGGGAGAGGGTCATGACGGGCTTGCCCTGTAGCTGCATACCTTCGTAGGGGGTGTAATCGGTATTTTCATGAAGGTCCCTATGGTGGACCGTCCAGCTAATGTCGGGGTCGAACAGCACGAGGTCCGCGTCTGCCCCGCGCTGAATGTTTCCTTTTTGGGGTGCGATACCAAAAATCTCGGCGGGTCTTGTGCAGCAGAGCCGTACCATCTCGGGCAAGCTGAGTTTTCCGGCCAAAAATCCCTCTGAAAAGAGGAGAGACAGGCGTAACTCCACACCGGGCATGCCGTTGGGCGTTTTGGTAAAGTCATCTTTTCCGCGTTGTTTTTGGCTGGAGAAAAAGAAGGGGCAATGGTCGGTTCCGAGGGTGTCAATCTCCCCGTTTTGGATGCTTTTCCAAAGCGCCTGGCTGTCTTGTGGTTTGCGCAGGGGAGGGGCGAGGATGTATTTTAGCCCCTCCTTGTCGTCCATGTAGAGGTCATCATGCAGGAAGAGATACTGCGGGCAGGTTTCCAGATATACTTTGCTCTGGCCGGCATGGCGTGCCGTATGTGCCGCCTGTGCCCCGAGACGAGAGGACAGGTGTACAATATAGAGTGTGACACCGCCCACCGTGTTTGCAAGCGCTATGCTGCGATACACCGCTTCCGATTCCGCCCAGGCGGGGCGGCTCAAGGGGTGGAAACGGGGCTGGGTATGCCCCTCGGCCAGGTATTTTTCACGCATTCTGTGAAGGATGGCGTCATTTTCGCAGTGCACGCAGAGCGTGAGCCCGAGCTCTTTGGCCCGTTCCATCACCCGCAGCGCATCTGCGTCATCCAGCCGGTAGTCATAGGTCAGGTAGTATTTCAGGCTGGTGATGCCCTTTTCGGGCAGCTTTTCCATATCTTGGAGAACGCCGCTGTCCACATGCTGGAGCACCCCGTGGAACCCGTAATCGATCACACAGGTTTTGGCCAACTCATGATACACGCCGATCTGGTGGGTGAGTGCGCAATGCTTCGGGCCAAATGCCATATGGTCGATGACGCTTGTGGTTCCCCCGCAGGCAGCCGCGATTCCTCCGGTGTAGAAATCATCGCTGGCACGGTCGAACCCCACATCAAGGTCGAAATGGGTGTGGGGGTCTACCCCTCCGGGCAGCAGATATTTGCCCTTTGCGTCAATCACCCTGGCATCCTGGGCGGTGAGGGCCGTACCATAGTCGGCAATCAGCCCGTTTTCCGCGAGCAGGTCGCCCGCAAAGAGCTCGCTGTCCGTGGCAATCAGTGCATTTTTTATCAGAAGTCTGTCCATTTGTCTCCTTTCCGTGGTCGGGCGGGCCATCGCGGCCGACGGGCCAAACACCCCCCGAAAGTACAGGGGGGTGTTTTTTATCTTTTTGGTTTTTTGTAAAAGGTGTTCTCCATGGGCAATTTGGCACGCAGGACACCGTCCTTGGCATAATACGCTCCACTCACGGCGGGGGCCGTGGGTATGGTGGCAAGTTCCCCTACGCCTTTGACACCCAAGGCAAGGTCCAACGGTTTCTCTGGGGTGACAATGTAGATATCCATAGGGGGGACTTCACCTGCGCGGAAAAGGCCGAGCGTTCCGTACTTTGCCTTTGGCATTCCATTGTCCAGTGGAAAGTCTTCTGTCAAGGCATAACCCAATCCCATAACAATTCCACCTTCGATTTGTCCTTCGGCGGCTTTTGGGTTGACAACATTGCCAAGGTCATAGGCCGCTGTCACCTTTTCGATCCTCCCCACCTCATCCAGGCTGACGACCTCGGCCGCATAACCGTAGGCCACGTGGCTCACGGGGAATTCCTTATCAGACCCCATGGGATCTGTCTGGCCATAGTATTCGCCAAAGAACTCCTGGCCCTCCAGCGCTTTCAGTGAGGGTTCCTTTTGCAAGGCCTCTTTTAGATCTAGGGCGGCGCGGCGGGTGGCCTCCCCGGTGAACACCGACTGCCGGGAGGCCGTTGTCGTGCCGGAATCCGGTGTGCGGCGGGTATCGGGAGGTTCTACAACCATCTGCCCAGGTGCCAACCCGGTCACGTCCCCGACCATCTGGATCAGGACCGTGGCAAGCCCCTGGCCGATGCAGGCGGCGCTGGTACGGATATGCAAAAGGCCATCTTCCACAGAGAGGATGCACCGCCCTACGTCCTGTAAACCCACACCAATGCCGCTGTTTTTGAAAAAACTTGCAATTCCTGCCGTTTTTGCCTTTTCATAGGCGTCTTTTACCGCCAAAAGGCAGGCGCGAAGTTCCACGTCCTGTCCCGCCTTTTGTCCGTTGGGAAGCACCTGCCCAGGTTGGATCGCATTTCGGTATCGAATTTCCCAGGGGGAGATGCCCACTTTTTCGGCCAGTAAATTCAGATTGTTTTCGGTGGCGAAGGCGCTTTGTGATACGCCAAACCCCCGGAAGGCACCCGCCGGTGGGTTGTTTGTGTACACCGCCATGCCTTCGATGTCGATGTCCTGGTAGTGATAGGGTCCGGCGGCGTGGGTGCAGGCCCGTTGCAGAACCGGCCCTCCCAGAGAGGCATAGGCCCCTGTGTCCGAAACGATGACGGCCTTCATGGCGGTCAGGTGGCCTTCGGCGTCGCAGCCTGTGGTGAAATCCATCTCCATCGCATGGCGCTTTGGGTGGACGAGAAGGCTTTCCTGCCGGCTGAGCTGAACCTTGACAGGTTTTTTTAGGCACCAGGCCGCCAATGCGGCATGATGCTGTACGCTCATGTCCTCTTTGCCGCCAAAGCCGCCGCCCACCAGTTGGCCCTGCACATGCACTTTGTCCGGCTCTATGCCAAGCATTCGGGAGATTTCCCTTTGTTCGTCGAAGATGCTCTGCCCGGCCGTATAGAGTAGCAGTCCGTCTTCGCCCTCGGGCTGGGCGATAGCGCATTCGGGCTCCATGAAGGCGTGTTCCGTGAAAGGCACCGAATAGTGCTGTGTGACGACATGGGCAGAGTTCAAGAGGGCCTTGTCGGCGTCTCCGCGTTGCAGGTGTTCATGAGAGAGGATGTTGCCCTTTTCATGGAGAAGGGGAGCGCCCTGCGCCATGGCCATCGTGGGGGAAGTCAGGGCCGTTAGTACCTGATATTCCACATGTACAAGCTCTTTGATCGTTTCAAGAGCTTGTTTTGTGGAGCTGACAACAAGCGCTATGGCGTCCCCGAGGTAACGGGTGGTGTCCCCTTCGGCAACGAAAACATCCCAGTCGGATATATGGGCTAAGTGGCCGATTTTGTTGTTGCCGGGCACATCTTTTGCCGTCAGCACGGCCACACAGTCGGGATGGGCCAACGCGTCGGATGCGTCGATCTTCCGTACTTTGGCGCGGGGATGTGCGCTTCGTAAGGCGGAGGCATACAGCAGGCCGTCCAGGTTGATATCGTCCACATACAGGCCTGTGCCGAGGGTTTTGGGTTCGGTATCCACGCGGTGCATAGGGTCGCCGAGGCGGACCGTTTCCGGCGCAGGCGGGATGGCGGCATGCTCACGGAACATTTTGGCGGCCAAAAGGATAGCCTGTTCGATTTTTCGATACCCGGTACAGCGGCAGATGTTGCCTCGAAGAGCCTTTTTAATGTCGTTTTCGGTGGGGTCTGGGTTTGTATCAAGCAGGCCCTTTGCACTCATAACCATGCCGGGAATACAAAAACCACATTGTACTGCGCCGCATTCCCCAAAAGAATGTGTGAAAACATCTTTTTCTCTTTGGCTCAGCCCTTCCACGGTCAGGATGTTTTTCCCCGAGAGTTTCGAGAGGGGCTGCAGGCAGGCGCGGCTGGCCTTTCCGTCGATGAGAACCGTGCAGGCGCCGCAAGCCCCAGCGGCACAGCCGTCTTTGGCGGCCGTAAGGCGCAAATCCTCACGTAAAAAGTTTAGCAGTGCTTTGTCTTCAGGGCCGCTCACTTCGCTGCCGTTCACTGTCAGCCGTACCATAGCATACTCCTTATCCAAAGACGTAGGGCAGGTGGGTTTCTACGAACTGAATCAGGCTTACCCATTCTTTGGGGACCCTTGTGTCTGTGAGGTCACACTCTATGGTTTTATCTTCGTCTATCCTCATGACATATTGTTTTTCCCGGGTTTTCAAGAAACCCAAATTCTTCGAATCTGCAAAATCTTCCCGGGTCCAAAACAGGGTGATCTTGTCTTTGTAGGGGTCTCCGCTGTGGGGGCAGAAGACGCCACAGTTGCCACATTCGTTGCACAGGCCGTCCACATGGAGAATCTGGGAAAGATTTTTAAAGCCGGGAATCGGAAGGGATAGGTTGGCACGATTGGGGCACACGTCACAACAAATTTCACACAGGGTGTCGCAGCCAAGGCAGCGGTCGGCATCCCCGGGTCCTTCTTCGGCTTTTTGCAGGATGCCTTTCCGCGCCTGCAGAACCTCTGTTTCCACAGGCTGCTCTACTCTGGCAAAATCATCGGCCAGGCCTTTTTTGTGCAGGATGTCCTTCGTGATGGCCTTGGCGTCGGCCATGGCGGCGACGATGGTGGCGGGCCCGCGCCGGCAGTCGCCCGCGACATAAAGGCCCGGTACGCTGCTTTCCAGAGATTCATTGAGCAAAGGCCGGTTGCGGTCGTCCAAATCGAGACCCGCTTTTTGGAAAAGGGTGGGATCCACACGCGCGCCCGTGGCACAAATCACGCTGTCGAACGCGAGCTGAATTTCTTCGCCCGTTCCCTTTATGCCTCTTCGGCCGCTTTCATCCCATTCTCCGAGCTGCATTTTTTCACAACAAAGGGTCTTTTTGTCGTAGCGCAAAGGGGCGTGCAGTTCGACCATTTCGACCCCTTCTTCGGCGGCAAGGCGAATTTCCTCTTTTTCGGCGGGCATAAAGGTACGGGTGCGGCGGTAAACCAGCACGACCTTTTCCACGCCCTGCATGCGGATGGCGGTGCGGGCACAGTCCATCGCGACATCTCCGCCCCCCACAACGGCCACCGTTTTGCCAAGGGCAACCCCTTTCGCATCCCTTTTGCTTTCCTCGAGGAAGTGCAGCGCGTCCAGGATATTTTCGCCGCCTTCCCGTACGGCCGGCGCGCCCTCTTTCCATGCGCCAACCGCCAAGACGACATAGTCATAGGTATCCAGTAGTGCAGCGGGATTTTCAATGGGGGTGTTGAAGTGGAAATCCACGCCCATTCTGGCGGTCATTTCAAAATCCTGTTTCAGGATGTCGGGCGATAGGCGAAAAGAGGGGATCACATACTCCACAACCCCAAAAGGCTTGTCTCTCTTTTCAAAGACGCTCACTTCGACGCCATTGCGCCGCAGGTAATGTGCCGCGGCAATTCCGGCGGGACCCGCCCCGACCACAGCGACCTTCACACCGGGCTGCAGTGGCGCTGGTTTCATGGTTTCGATAAAGTCTTTTTGCGCCTGCCGGGTGGCCAGATGTTTCGCCTGGCGTATGGAGAGAGGATGGTCGTAATCCAGCCGCGTGCATTTGCCCTGGCAGGGATGGTTGCAGATGGCGCCGGTCATGCCGGGCAGGGCATTGTCAACGGCGATCACGCGAAAAGCCTCGGAATAACGCTCTTTTGCAACCAGGCGCAGGTATTCGGGGATCTGTTGTTCGATGGGGCACCCGCCCTGCTTGCAGGGGGCCTGAAAGCAGTCGAAAAGACCGAGAGGAAGCGTTGTTTTCCGGCTTTCGACGGGACGGTTTTCCTTTTGATAGAATGGATCACTCAGCAGCTTTTCCGCCAAAAGGGAAAGCGCCTCAGGCTGAATGGTGGAGGGAAGGGCAGACAAATGTGGCTGTGCCAAGGCGGCCAGCTGATGCAACCGTTCATATCCGCCGGGTTTTAAGATGGTGGTTGCCACGGTGACGGGTTTAATACCCGTTTTGAGGATGTCCTCCAGGTTGAAAGCATCCGCCCCGCCCGAATAGGAGATCGGAAGACATCCGTTAAAATCTCTGCTGAGCTTTTCAGCCACATGGATGGACAGGGGCAACAGAGCTCGCCCGCTCATGTACATTTCTTCGCCGGGGAGTTCGCTCTTTTGTATCTGTACGGGGAAGGTATTGGTGATTTTGACGCCAAAATCAAGATTATTGTCCTGTGCAATATTCTGCAGTCTTTTTACCATCTGTACTGCATCGCCATATTGGAGGTCATCTTGGAAATGATGTTCGTCAAACCCGATATAGGTGTATCCGGTTTGGTCGAGAAGGCGCCGCGCCTCGCTGTATCCCAGCAAGGTGGGATTGCATTTTATAAAGGTGTGAAGCCCTTTTTCGCGCAGGAGATACTTTGTGATCCGCTCGATCTCTTCGGGCGGGCAGCCGTGCAGGGTCGAGAGAGTGACGGAGTGGCTTACCTGCGGGGAAATGGCCTCGATATCCTCTGGTTTCATCCGCTCAAACAGTGCGCGGTGCTCCCTTAGCCACCCGACGCATTGAAGGAAGACCTCTGTGTCGGCCGCATTTTTCATGCCCTCGATATACCGGTCAATCTTATCCGTCTGAATGCCGGCTAGGTCGTATCCGACGCTCATATTTAACACGAAATCGCACCCATGGGAAAGCCCCAGCTCGGCACCCAGTGCATGCAGCGCGACCCAGGCCTTCACATATTCTTCGAAGGCCTGGCCCACGGTCAGCTCGGTGCTCCATTCCACGTTATACCCTTCGTCCTGGGCGTTGATACAAGGCCGTGGGACACAGGCACGCAGTTCATCCCCGTCCATCTTCTGAACGGTTTTGAGCTCGAAGAAGCGCCCTCCCGCGAGGTAGGCCGCTACAATGTTTTGTGCCAGTTGGGAATTTGGCCCAGCGGCGGGCCCCACAGGGGTGGAAATTTTAGAGCCAAAGATCTCCAAAGTGTCGTTTAAAGGCTGATAAAATTTTTCCTCTCGTATGCCGTAGATACTTTTTTTGCCCTTGTATTCCGTTAAAGCCCAGCGCATAAGCTGGTCAAAGGGCATTGGCCGCATGAGCTCACCCATCGTTTTCACCTTCCCGGTTTTCTGGTTCATGAAGTTGTGTTGACCGATATCGAGATTTTCCTTTTTCAGGCAAAATGAGTATCCTTGAAAGGAATTATAACATGCAAGGCTGTCTTCTGTTAGGCTTTTTCGGATGTTTTCTCTTTTTCATCCTCTTTAGATTTTGGGAAGATAAGATCAAAGAGGATGGCTACGATGGTTGCTATAACCACCGAGGAGGAACCAAAGACACTGGCAACCCAGCTGGGGAACCCCTGCAGAGCGTCCGGCACGCTTGAAATCCCCACACCAAGGGCGATCGCCAGCCCGGACACCCCCATATTCCTTGGGCTGAGGCCCGCGGAGGCAATCATGCGTATCCCCGTTGTGGTGATGGAGGCAAAGACGGAAATGGTGGCCCCGCCGACAACACACTGCGGGATGGTGGTGAGGATGGCCGAGAGCTTCGGGAACAGCCCGGCAAGCAGCATGACGACGGCGGCAAAAAGGAAGACGAAACGGTTTACCACCCGTGTCACTGTGACGATACCGACATTCTGGCTGTATGTGGCCGAGGGCATTCCACCAAAAAAGCTGCTGAGGACACCCATCAAGCCGTTGGCCATGATACCGCCCGAAAGTTCCTTATCGGTTGGCTCGCGGTCCATGCCTCCCAGCGTGGTCGAGGAAAAATCACCAATGGCCTGCACCGAGTTGACAACATACATGATGACCATAGAGACAATGGCACTGGGAAT
>JAJDHT010000080.1 GCA_030266325.1 Ruminococcaceae bacterium OttesenSCG-928-I18 | reverse complement strand
GCCCGAGATGTATTGGGACGCCGATTTGGAGTACGTGCCGGTGATGGAGCTTGGCAAGACCAAAGAGGAGAGCTTCACGAAATATGCCGAGGCGGAGGAGATCCTCGAAAAGCTGCCCATGCTGGACTGTGGCAGTTGTGGGGCGCCCACCTGTGCCACCTTTGCCGAGGACGTGGTGCGCGACGAGGCGACGCTGAACGATTGCGTGGTGCTGATGCGCCGCAGTATGGAGGCCGTATTGGAGGCCATCCACCTGAACGAGGATAAATAAGGGTTTTGGAGGAAGCGATGGAGACAGCGGAACTGGCCCGGTTGGAGGGTTTTGAAACGGCGGTGCAGGGGCAGGCGCGGGTGGTGGAGAGCGTATACTGCGCCGACCTGCTCAGCTGGGCCATGGGGCGTGCGCCCGCAGGCTGCGCCTGGTGCACCGTGATGGGCAATGTAAACGCCGTGGCCGTGGCCTCCCTGGCCGACGTGGCCGCGCTGGTCCTGTGTGAGGGCGCCAGGCTGGACGAGGAGGCGCACAGCCGCGCCGAGGCCGAAGGCATCCCTGTTTTTTTAACGCACCTGCCCGCTTTTGAGGCCGGCCTTCACATCGCCCGCGCTGCCGGGCTGCTGGAGCGATGAGCCGAGATGGGCTGCGGTATGACCTGCACATCCACTCCTGCCTTTCGCCCTGTGCCGAAGACGACATGACCCCGGCGAACATTGCGGGTTTTGCCAAACTGGCCGGCATCGACCTGATGGCCCTGTGTGACCACAACAGTGCCCTGAACCTGCCGGCGGCCGCCGTGGCCTGCGAGGCCTATGGCGTACGGCTGCTTGCGGGCATAGAGGTGAACTGTGAGGAGGAAATCCACCTGCTGTGCTATTTTCCCGGTGTCGAACAGGCGCTGCAGATGGGGGAAATTCTCTACGAAAAACTGCCGTCCTTTCCCTACGACAGGGAGCTATGGGGGCGGCAGCTTGTTGTGGATGAAAATGAGAAGGTTCTGGCCCAGCCGGAAAAGTTGCTCACGGCCGCCGTCTCACTGAATTTGTACGAGGTGAAAGCCCTCTGTGAGGAGCTTTCGGGCATTTGCATACCCGCCCACGTGGACAGGGATTCCAGCAGTTTGCTCTCGGTTTTGGGTTTCGCACCCGAAGACGTGTCTTTTGAAGCATTCGAGGTGGCCCGCCCCGAGCACACCCTGGAGGCACTTCTCAAAGCGGGAAGGCTGCCCCCGGGCAAAGAGATCCTGACCTCCTCGGATGCGCACCACCTTTCGCAGATCAGCGAGTATGCGCGTGTACTCTCGCCCCAAAGTGTGCTATGGCGGCTTTTGGGAGAAAGCTAACCGCCGAGAAACATGTGCTCTATCCAAATTTTCAAACCGATGGTGACGAGGAGTAAGCCGCCGAAAATCTGGGCCCAATCGCCCAGCAGGGCGCCAAAGCGGCGCCCCAGCTCCGAGCCAATGGCACAGCAGGCGAAGGTGATGGCGGCGATGAGGCAGGCGGCCCAAAGAATATTGACCGACAGCGCGGCAAAGCTGATGCCCACGGCCAAGGCGTCGATGCTGGTGGCCAGCGCCTGCACCAGCATCATGCGCAGCCCGTAAACGGGGCTGGCGGGGCAGCTTTCGGGCCGGCGCAGCGCGCGGATGCCCTCGAACAGCATCTTGCCGCCGATGAACCCCAGCAGCACGAGGGCCAACCAGTGGTCGATGGCGCCGATCCACCGCCCCAACAGACGCCCCGCGAAAAACCCGATCGTGGGCATGATTCCCTGAAAAAGGCCAAAACAGAGCGCGGCGGTATAGGCCCAGCGGCGCGAGAGGTTTTTAAAGCACATGGAATTCGAGACCGAGACGGCGAACGCGTCCATCGCGAGCCCCAGTGCCAACACAACCAACGTGATGCCCTGCATGTGTGGTGCCTCCCTCCCGCTTTTTTAGGGTGCTCAGTAACCCCCGTGGAAAGGCGTAAAAACCAGGCGCCTTTCTTGTTCCCCACCCTGCGCCGGCAGGAGAAAAAAGAAAAACCCATGCACGGCAAAACGCCGCGCATGAGTCTTGCCATAGGAACAAAGTCCATAGCCAAGCCAGGCAAAAGCCAGCGTGTTGACTTGGCACACGGCAGAGCCGTGCCAACTACTCCCTCATGTTACACCCCAGTATACTCTATCCGGGGCGGGGGCGCAAGGTTTTCTTTTGGCCGGGGTTGTGGTACAATAATTCGAAACAGCCCGTTTTCATACCCATTGAGAAACGGACAAAATAATAACCCCCATTGTATGGGGAGGAGATAGAGAGAACAGCGTAACAGAATGAGTTTTAAAAAATTGACTTTGACCGACTCGCTCTTGAAAGCCGTGAAGGATGCCGGCTATGAGACCCCCAGCCCGATCCAGGAAAAGGCCATTCCCCCGGTGCTGGAAGGGCGGGACCTTCTGGGTTGCGCCCAGACCGGCACGGGAAAAACGGCGGCCTTTGCCCTGCCCATCCTGCAGCGGCTCGCCTCGGTTCCGGCGCCCAAAAAGCCGGTGATTCGCACCCTTGTGCTCACCCCGACGCGTGAGCTGGCCCTGCAGATCCAGGAGAGCTTTGAAACCTACAGCAAATATCTCCCCCTGCGCAGCACGGTGGTGTTCGGCGGGGTAGGCCAAAACCCGCAGGTATTGGCGCTGCGCCGCGGTGTCGATATCCTTGTCGCCACGCCGGGGCGCCTTTTGGACCTGATTAACCAGGGGCACATCAAACTGCAGCACCTCGAAATTTTTGTGTTGGACGAAGCCGACCGCATGCTCGACATGGGTTTTGTGCAGGATGTTAAAAAAGTGATCCGGTTAATCCCCAAAAAAAGGCAGACCCTGCTTTTTTCCGCCACGATGCCCAAGGAGATTGCCGAGCTGGCAAACCAGCTTTTACACCGCCCGGCCAAGGTGTTTGTCACGCCCGTGTCCAGCACCGTGGAGAGCATCGAGCAGCGGGTATACCATGTGGAGAAGCGAGACAAGAAGTATCTGCTGGCCCATCTGCTGCGGGCGGAAAAGGCCAAAAGTGCCCTCGTGTTCACCCGCACAAAACACGGGGCCGACCGCGTGGTTCGGGAACTGTCCAAAGCGGGCATCAAAGCGAAGGCGATTCACGGTAACAAAAGCCAAAATGCGCGTCAGGACGCGCTTGCGCGCCTGAAAGACGGCCGTGTCGGCGTGCTCGTGGCCACCGATATCGCCGCGCGAGGTCTCGATATCAGCGAACTCTCCCATGTTTTCAACTACGACCTGCCCAATATCCCCGAGACCTATGTGCACCGCATCGGGCGCACGGGTCGTGCGGGCAGGGGCGGCGTGGCGCTGAGCTTTTGCATGCCCGAAGAGCGCGAGTACCTTTACGACATCGAAACCCTCATCGGTTTTCAGGTGCCGGTGGTGGAGCAGCACGCCTGGGCCGTGCCGGTTGCGGCGGCGCAGAAACCGAAGGCAGCGTCTGCTGCCGAGAAGAAGGGTTCAAAAGACAGCAGAGGGCAGAGCCGAAATGAGGATGTTGCGGCGGCCCGCCAAAGAGAGAAAAACCCAAGACAAAAAGAAAAACGCACCGTGAGCCAGAAGCCGGTCGGTGAGCCGCCGGCGGGGCCGAAAAAAGGCGCCACAGGTGCAGGCAGGCAGAGAGGGGCGGATCGTCAAAAGGGGCTGGACCCCTATGAAAACCGGGGTGCGGGTAAGGAGATTGTCACCCGCCGTCCGATTTGGGGCGCTTTGACAAAAACGCCCGCCTCCTCTGCGCAGCACAAGGACAGCGAAGGAGATGCAGAGATGAGCAGAGGCCGTAAACGTGGCAACCGCAACCGCGGGAAACAGAAGAAACAGGCGGGCGAACAAGAGGCAAAAAAACAGGGGGCACAGGGCGCGGAGATTCCCAAAGACAAAAATGGGCTCTTCCATTTCAGCGATGAGGAATTGGCAAAGGATGATTCCCTGCGCCTGATCAGCACAAACGACAGCAGCGAGCCGAAGTATGCCAACTTCGAAGACTATCTCAAGGACCATTAGCCATGGCGAAGCAGAGAGACGCACGCCTCGAGGCGCAGGCGTACCGAAACGCCATAGGCATCTTGTTGGCGGGGTTTGTCCTTGCCCTGTTTACCATTGAGCTTGCGGGCATCGACATCCTGCTGGATGCCGTGGGCTGGTTGCTTGTATTCAACGGGGTGCGGCCGCTGGAGCGCCCCGAAGGCGGCATCGGGCCAAGGGCCGCGCTGGCCCTCGGGCTGGTGGCGGTCAGCGCGTTGCAGCTGTTTTTTACAGAGGGCATGCCGGCGGTGGTACTGGCGGGCGCCCGCGCGGGGCTGGAAATTGTCTTTTTTCTGCTTCTCATCGGGCTGTTTCGAAGAATACTGCATAAATTTGGCCAGTCAAAAACCGCGGGTGTCATGGCCTTTCTTTTGGCGGTCAACGCGGTGGCGGCGGTGTTCTGGGTCCTGCGCTTTGCCCTGCCCGCGACCGCGGCGGTTTTGACAGCTGTGGGCGCCGTGACCCATGTGTTGTTGGTTTTGGGCCTGCTGTGGGTCCTCCTATGCCTGCGCAGCGAAAAATAGAACACGAAAGGACGAAGTAAAATGGGAGCCGTGTTGGCGAAAGATCGGATTTGGTCTGTTGGTGTATTGGACAAAGACCTGCGGGTTTTTGACATCATTATGGAGACAAAAAACGGAACAACCTACAATTCGTTCCTTGTCAAAGGAGACGAAAAAACGGTTCTCTTCGAGGCTGTCAAAGACAAGTTCTGTGAGGAGTTTTTCGCAAATATCCGCGAGGTGTGCGACCCCGCCGAGATCGACTACGTCGTGTGCAATCACACCGAGCCAGACCACTCGGGCTGCTTAAAACGGCTCTTGGAGCTGGCCCCGAAGGCGACCGTGCTGGGCAGCAACACGGCCATCACCTTCCTGGGCGAGATTTTAAACGAAGAGTTTCCGCACAGGGTGGTCACCGAGAAGGACGAGATTGACCTTGGCGGGCTTACTCTGCGCTTTTTTTCAACACCCATGCTGCATTGGCCCGACACCCAGTTTTCCTATATCCCCGAGCTGAAGGCCCTGTTTTCCTGTGACGTCTTCGGCTGCCACTATGCAGATGACAGGATCTTCAACGACCTGATCGGACAGGCGAAAGATTTTATCGACGCCTATAAGTACTATTTCGACAATATCATGGGACCCTATAAAAACCCGCATATCGGCCGTGCGCTCGACAAAATAAAAGACCTTTCCATCGAGTTTATCGGCAATGGCCACGGGCCGGTGCTCAGGCAGGACATCCCCAGCTACATCCAGATGTACCGCGAGTGGAGCAAGAGCGCACAAAATCCCGAAAAGACCGTGGTGATCGTCTATGTGAGTGCCTATGGGTACACGCGCAGCCTGGCGAACCAGATGGCCGAAGGGCTCAAAGAGGGCGGCGTCAAGCGGGTGGAGATGTACGACCTCGTGGAGGACGACATGGACGCCGCAAAGTGTGCCATCGAGGCGGCAGACGGCATCCTGCTGGGCAGCCCCACCCTCGTGGGCGACGCGCTGCCGCCCATCTATGAGGCGATGCTTTGCCTGAACCCCGTGATTCACCGCGGCAAATTCGCCGGTGCGTTCGGCAGTTACGGCTGGAGCGGGGAGGCGGTGCAGAACATCTCTTCCCGGCTGGACCAGCTGCACATGACCCTGCCGCTGCCGGGGCTTCGTGTCCGCCTGCAGCCCAAAGAGGAAGACTTGGAAGAGGCAAGGAAATTCGGTGCCGATTTTGCCAAGGCGATGCTGGAAGCATGAGAGAACTGAGTGCAGAGGGTGCAGAAAAACGGGGTGCGCCCCGCTTGGCTGCCTCTTGCCGCAGTGAGAATATACTGAAGGAGGCTAGTAAGATGAAAAAATGGCGTTGTATTGTTTGCGGAGAGGTTTTTGAGGGAGAGACCCACCCCGACCCCTGCCCCGTCTGCGGGGCCACAGGGGACGAAAATTTCGAAGAAGTGACCGAGTAAAATTTCTTGAGAGCCGCAGGCGCGTCTAAAGCGTGCCTGCGGCCCGATTGTTGGGAGATAAATGGAACAGGAAAGGCTGGAAACCCCGGAAGGCACGCTTTTCTATGTGTTGACGCGTAAGAGGGTACGAAACCTGAACCTGCGGGTCAGGGCCGACGCAAGCGTCGCCGTAAGTGCGCCCAGTCGGATGCCCAAAAGGGAAATTGAGACCTTTTTGCGCGAAAAAGCACGGTGGATCCAGAAAACACAGGACAAAATGCGCCAAAAGCCCGAAGAACTGCCCTGCCGATATACGGACGAACAGTGCCTGGCACTCTTTACCGCCGTGAGCGACAGGGTTTACCCTTTGTTTGCGGATCTTTTGCCCCAAAAGCCACAAATTGCCGTACGAGAGATGAAGAGCCGCTGGGGCAGCTGCCATCTCAAAAAGAGGAAGATCACCTTAAACAAGCGCTTGGCGGAGAAACCAAGCGCGGCGCTTGAGTATGTGGTTCTGCATGAGTATGTCCATTTCTTGCACCCGAATCACGGCGGGGGGTTCCATGCCGAGATGGCCCGTCTGATGCCGGACTATAAAGAGCGCCGAAAGCTGCTGAGGTAAAAAGGCCGGGCGGCAGAGAGGCAGAACAAGGGCTAAAAGGGGGGAACCGGGCACGGGCAGAAACAAATACACCAGACTGCTTTCCAATACCGTTCTGTTTGGGATCAGCACCTTTTCCAGCAAGGTGCTGAGTTTCTTGCTGACGAGGCTCTACACCAGCTACCTGGACACGCAGAGCTTTGGTATCGTCGACCTCGTGGTGGCGAGCTCGAACCTTCTGATCCCGCTGGTGAGCCTTGGCATCTCCAATGCGGTCATCCGCTTTGGGCTGGAAAAAGGCATATCTAAGCAGCATGTATTCTCGGGGGGGCTTTTGGCCATCGCCTCGGGTTTCGGCGTCCTGCTTGCGTTTTTGCCCCTCATCGGGCAGATTTCTCTTTTGCAGGGCAACCTTCTCTTGATGTACGTCTATGTGTTGATCTCCTGCCTGCGCACCCTCTGCTGCCAGTTTGTGCGCGCCAAGCTGTACACAAAACTTTACGCCATTGACGGCATCCTCTCCACGCTCTATACGCTCGGCTTCAATATTCTCTTCCTTGTGGGGCTCAACATGGGTTCCACGGGCTACCTGCTCTCCATCATCTGTGCCGATGCGCTCAGCGTGGTGTTCCTCAGCCTGGTGGCGCGGCTGTGGCAGTACATCCGGTTCAAAGGGTTCGATTTTTCCCTCTACAAAACCATGCTGCGGTACTCGCTGCCTTTGGTGCCCGCGCTGATGTTTTGGTGGGTGACCAATGCCAGCGACCGCTACTTCATCTCCTACATGTGGGGCCCCGAGGAAAACGGGCTCTACGCCGCAGCGTACAAAATCCCCACGATTGTCACCATTATGTCCACCATTTTCACCGAGGCCTGGCAGCTTTCGGCCGTCACGGACGGGCAGGGGCTTGGCCGCGAGCGGTTTTTTTCTCAGGTGTACAGCGCGGTGATGAGCATCGCCTTTTTGGCCGGAGGGGGCCTCATTTTTGCGGATCAATTCATCATGCGCCTGCTGGTGGCGCCGGACTATTATATCGCCTGGCGCTATGTGCCGATCCTCATTATTTCTTCGGTGTTTGCAAGCCTGGTCGCCTTTTTAAACAGTGTCTATATGGTGGAAAAGAAATCGAAGCTCTCGCTGCTCACGATTATGGTAGGTGCCATCGCCAATATCGGGCTCAACTTCCTGTTTATCCCGCGCTTTGGGCCGAATGGTGCGGCTTTTGCCACCTTCCTCAGCTATCTGCTGGTTTTCCTCATTCGCGTATGGAACACCCGTTCGCTCATCCGCATTGAGGCCAAGCTGCCCAAGGTGTTTTTGAACACCCTGTTGTTGTTTGGCATGACCCTGATCCTGCTGTATGAATTGCCCCTTTGGCCCCTGTGGTGTGGAATTTTGCTTGGGCTGGTCGTTGCCGTCAACATTGGTGCACTGCTGCGTGGGGTACGGCAAGTGTTACAAAAAAGAAAAAAGGGGAAAGAATCACACAGGGAAGAGGACCCTGCTTTATGAGCATAAAATGCAAAAAAGAATCATGAACAGCAAGAAAGCGCAATAAAACCCTTTTTGCGCCACTAAATTGAGTGATTTATATGATTACTTTGTCATCAACTCCATATTGCAATATTCGCACAAAGGCCTTATAATAGTAGTCATTCTGAGACAGAATAGCTTGTATAAAGAAAAAATGGCCTGTGTACAAGTTGTGGCAGAAAAGGCAAACACAACAAAGGAGATCTTTGATTTAAGGAGGGAGTTGTAATGGCGGGAGCCATGTTGCTGCGTGGGGAAGATTATGATGCGGGTACCTCCCGGGATGAGGCTGCCGGGCAGATTCCGTCAGCCATGCGGGAAGTGTACGAGATTGTTTGCGTAACCGAGGGCGGGGCGGACTACTGGGTAGAAGACCAGTCCTACAAGCTGCGTGCGGGGGATATTTTGCTGGTGCCTGCCGGCGTGATGGTGGGCGCCAGCTTGAAACAGCGAGGATGTCCCTTTGAGCGGCACGGGATCTGGATGTCGCGCCGGTTTCTCACCTTTTTGAAGCTTCAGGACGACGACGCGGACTATGCATTTACACGGTCAACGGGGGAAGGCCGGTATCTGCTGAGGTTGCCCGCCGACATTTTCGAAGGTATGGAGGGGGGCTTTGAGACGCTGGTGGCCGAATGCCGCAGCGACAAACTGAACGCGGAACTCTCCACCAAGGCGATGCTCAACGCGTTGATTGTTCAGATCAACCGTGTGGTAAAGAATTTGGACGAAGAGGTGTTGCTGGCGGGAACACAAAACCGCCTGGCCCCGGTGCTGACGCACATTCACTCGCACTGCACCGAGTCCCTGACGGTGGAGGGCTTGGCAAAACAATTCGGGTACAGCTCCTCACACCTGGCCCACAGCTTTAAAAAACAGATGGGTACTTCTCTGTACCATTATGTGCTGCTCCGCAGGCTGCAAATTGGCCGTGAAGCCATGCTGAACGGGGTGCCGGTGAAGGAAGCCTATCAAAAATGTGGTTTTGGGGATTATGCAGGGTTTTACCGTGCCTTTACCAAAGAGTACGGCATATCCCCGCAGCAGTACAAAAAGAAAAACCAATAGAAGACGACAAACTCCGGCCTTCCCGAAAGGGAGG
>JAJDHT010000008.1 GCA_030266325.1 Ruminococcaceae bacterium OttesenSCG-928-I18 | reverse complement strand
AGAAACCGAGGCTCTCGCATAGCTGACGCAGTTGCTTTTTGACCCTGTCAAGCTCTCCAAAACTGGTGACGATGTGCTGCGCTTCGCGCTGCATTTCGGAAGTGTCCAACCTGCTGATGATGGTTTTTGTGCGCCCGACCAATCCAGGGGAAACACTGAGCCCCGAGACACCGAGGCCCACCCACAGCGGAATGAGCCAGGGTTCGGAGGCGGACTCGCCACAGATGGACACGGGCACCCCATGGCGCTGGGCGGCCTCACAGACAAGGCTGACACTGCGAAGCACGGAGATATTGAAGGGGTCGAAAAGGTACTGTATCCGCTCGTTCATGCGGTCGGTGGCGGTGGTGTACTGGATGAGGTCGTTCGTGCCGATGCTGAAAAAATCCACATGGGGGGAAAGACGGTCGCAGAGCAGCACGGCGGCCGGTGTTTCCACCATGATGCCGACAGGCATCTCCTCATTATACTTTTCACCCCGCTCCCGCAGCTGCTCTTTCGCCTGCGAAAGCAGCTCTTTTGCCTGTAACAGTTCCTCCAGGGTGACGATCATGGGGAACATGAGCTGCACCTTTCCGTGGACGGAAGCGCGCAGGATCGAGCGAAGCTGGGTGAGGAAGACCTCTTTTTTGTCGAGGCTGATGCGGATGGCACGGTAGCCGAGGAAGGGGTTTTGCTCTTCGGGAAGGTGCATGTATCCGGCTGTTTTGTCCCCTCCCACATCCAGGGTGCGGATGGTGACGGGTTTTCCGCCCGCCTGTTCCGTCACTTTTTTATAGGCCTCGTACTGTTCCTCATCACTGGGAAAAGCATCCCTGCCAAGATAGAGCAGCTCGGTACGGTAAAGCCCAATCCCGTCGCAGCGCTCGGGTTTGAAGTCTCGCAGGTCCTCTTCGCTGCCGGTGTTGACGCAGACCGAGATCGGCCTGCCGTCGAGGGTGCAGGCGGGCCGCTTTTCCGCCGAGAGATATTGTTCCCTTCTCTCTTTGTTATAGAGAATTTTTTCGCTGAAACGGCGTGTCTGCTCGGAATTGGGCGAGAGGATCACCGTGCCTGTATCCCCGTCGATCAGTGCCGGCTCCTTGCCTTTCGCCTTCAGAAACCCCTCCCCCAGCCCCACGACCGCAGGAATGCCGAGGTTTTTTGCAAGGATGGAGGTGTGGGAGGTGGGGCCGCCCTTTTGCGTGACAAGACCCCGCAGCTTCTTTTTGTCAAGGCGGATGGTCTCGGCCGGGGTGAGGTCCTCGGCGAAGATGATGTGATCTTCCCCGGCGTCCCCCACCTTGTGTTCGAGGCGTTTTACCCCCTGCATCTCGCAGATGAGTTCCCGGCAGACGTTGTCGACGTCTTCGGCGCGCTGCCGCATATACTCTTCGGGCAGTTTGTCAAAAAGCTCGACGGTATACCTGCATTTTTGGTCGAGCGCCCAGGCGGCCGACACCTTTTCCCGCCGAATGAGGCTTTCTACCTCCTCAAAAAATGGGGCGTCGTCTGCAATTTCCAAGTAGGACGAAAGGATGGCCGCGTTTTCTTCTTCCTGCTGCTCTTTTGCAAAGGAATGAAGTTTCTTGAGCCTGTCCCGATACACTTCCCTGGCTTTTTTCAGTTTTTCCACCTCGGCGGAAAGCGTGCCCGAAATCTCCTTCGGCAACTGCATTCTGCCTGGTTGCAAAAGCAAAACCCGGCCCGCGGCAACACCGGGGGCCCCCGGCAGACCCTTTAGCTCAACCATAGCACTCTCCCTTTTCTACTTGTTGGATTTAAGCAAACGCAGGATCTCTTTCGGTTTGGGCGGGTTGCCGTAAAGCAAAACACCCAAACGGTAGATGTTGGCCGAAAGCACACCGGCCCCGATCGTGGAAAGCAGGAGGATGACGACCGACAGGGCAATTTTCCAGCCGGCTACGTCGCCCATGGCGATGCGCGTAAACATGGCCATTGGGGACGTGAGCGGCACATAAGAGCAGATGACCATGGCGAGGTTGTCCACATTTCCGCTGCCCATGGAGAACATGACAACGATGAACGCAATGATGAACAGGTAGGTGATGGGCATGATGGCCGTGGACAGGTCCTCCATGCGGCTGACGAGGCTGGCCAGCCCCGCGTAGAGAAAGGCATAGATGAAAAAGCCCAGGATGAAAAACAGGAAGGTGTAGAGCAGCATCTCTGCGGGAATGCCAAAGATGGACTGTACGATATAATTGTCTTGATAATACGTATGATTGAGATTATAAAAGAGAAAGGCGGTGCCCAGAATGAGCACGAGCTGTAAGAGGCCCGCACAGCCCGCGCCCAGCACCTTGCCAAACATCAGGCTATTGGGCCTGGCCGAGGTGATGAGCAGTTCCATAGCGCGGGTGCTCTTTTCGGTTGCCACCGAAGAGGCCACGAACTGACCGTACATGAGAATGGCAAAATAGAGCAAGAAAACGAGGATATAGGTATAGATGAAATTGCGGAACTGATCTTTCCCCGAGCCCACCGTGACCGTCTCGACCTCGGTCTGGGCAGCGAGCGTCTGTTCAATCTCTTCCGCGGGTACCCCGTATTCGGCCATGGTGGCCGCCTGGAACTGTGAGAGCAGCATCTCGGAAAAGGCCTCGTCGAAGGAATCGTACATGCCGATGCTGCGCACAACACGGGTGTAGGATAGCGGCCCGGTGAGCTGCACGGCCGAATCGTATTCCTCGTTTTCCACAAGACCCTCCAGCTCGGGCAGGGTGGCCTCGAGGGGTTCAAAGAGGTAGTTTTGCCCTTCGAAAGCCTGCGTGAAAAGATCCGCCGCCTGCCGGGCATCCCCCACTTTTGATGAAAGGGCGATCCTCTCCGGTTCGTCGGGGGTTTCGGCCCCTTGCCCGATGCCCAGCATGGCAGAAATGCGCGGCCAGGTGAGAACCACGGCGACGATGAGCACAAGGGCGAGGGTGAGGATGATGAAACTTTTTCGTTTGAGGTACCCGAGCAACTCAAAACGGAAGACAATGCCAAGCTGCCTCATACGGCCTCGCCCCCTTTCGTCTCGTTGTCGTCGCCGGCCGTTTGCACGAAAATATCGTTGAGAGAGGGTTCGTAAACGGCGACCGAGTCGATTTCAGGGCCCTCTTTTGCGAGGATTTCAATGACCTGTGCTTTGCAGTTTTCCTCTTTCATATGCAAAAAAACCTGGTTTTTACGCATTTCGGCACTCTGCAGGTACCCGCCCAGCGTGCCGTTGGCAAAATCCAGCAAAGGGCCCGGCTGCAGAGAGCGCACGACCAGGGTGCGCCGGTCATAGGAGCGTTTGATCTGCTGGATAGACCCCGAGAGAGCGATTTTGCCCTCGTGCAGGATGGCGATGGCGTCGCAGAACTCTTCCACATAACTCATCTGATGGCTGGAAAACAGGACAATTTTCCCCTTTTCGATGAGTTCTTTCACGACGTCCTTGAGCAGGGCTGCATTGACGGGGTCGAGCCCTGAAAATGGCTCGTCGAGAATGACCATCGCGGGGTCGGCCATCAGGGCGGCCACCAGCTGGATTTTTTGCTGGTTGCCCTTGCTGAGGGTATCGAGCTTACGGTTTGCATACTCCTGCATACCCAGCCGCGCCACCCAATAATCGATGGATTGTTTGGCTTTTTTGCCACTGACACCGCGCAGCTCGGCCAGATAGATCAGCTGTTCACGTACTTTGATTTTCGGGTACAGGCCGTGTTCTTCGGGCAGGTACCCTATTTGAAGGCCACTTTTCGAAAACGGGGCGCCGTCGAGTAGAACGGAGCCGCTGTCGGCCGGGAACACATTCATGATGATGCGGATGGTGGTGGTTTTTCCTGCCCCGTTGCGGCCAAGCAGACCGAAAGCCTGACCACTTTGAGCGGAAAAATCAATGCCTTTGAGAACTTGCTTCTTTCCGAAACTTTTGTGGATGTCTTCGATTTGAAATACCATGCTTCTCCTTCATTATATCGTTCATCTTAATTTTTGCTCGATCTTCTTGCTCGATCTCAGTCCAGCTCTTCCCCGCAGCCCGACGCCAACAGGGCACAGAGGGCTTCGACGGCTTGCTTTTCGTCCTCCCCCTCGGCGGAGATTTCAACCTCGGTACCTTTCGTAAACCCCTGGGACAGCAACATGATGATGGATTTTGCATTGACTTCGGCGCCGCCGGGGCGGCGAATCCTGATGGACGATGTAAACTCCGTTGCAGTGCGGATAAACATCGTGGCCGGACGCGCATGCAACCCGATGGGGTTGACGACATGGGCATTCTTTTTATACATGGTTCCTCTCCCTTTCTGGTCTCTTATGGTTTATCCTAGCACTGCCGGGAAAGATTGGCAAGAGGCGGCCGGTTGCGGGAGTGCCCTGAGTGCGTTTTAATGAATAGTACAGATGTTCTTCGTGCTCTCCTCCCCGCCTGCGGTGGGGGTAAGCACATGAAATTGATCCGATTAACAACGCTCCCCCGGTTGTCCCTATCTTTTTAAAAAGTGACGGTGCGGCACGGTTATCAGGCAAAAACCACCTGAACAAGCACCATATAGAGGATGGTGCCCCCCGCAATGGCGACGAGCGAATTTTTAAACAGCAGGAAAATGGCGCCCACCACCACGATGGCGATGAGTTCAGGCAGGCCGTGGGGCGCCGCGAGGATAGGGGTGTCTTTGAGGCAATAGACGATAATCATGGCGGTGATGGCAAACGGCAGCACCCGCCCCAGGTAGACGACAAAATGGGGCGTGGGGCGACTGGCGGGAAAGGCGAGAAACGGCAGCGCCCTTGTGAACAGCGTGGCGAGTGAAAAGATGGCGACGAGCGCGACGCCCTGCACGGTGGTGATCATCCTTTTTGCATCCCCCTTTCAAGAGGCCGTTTGAAAACGCCAAAGACGAGCACGAGAGCGGCCATGGCGGCGAGGATGAACCACTGGGGGCCAAAGAGGACACGGCAGAGGATGGAGATGCCAAGGCCGATGAGGGCGGGACGGCGGTTCTGCCTCTCCCTCCACTGCTCGAGAAAGATGACCACGAAAAGGGCGGTCATGACAAAATCGATGCCCGCCGTGTTGATGGGAAGTGCCGTGCCGAGAATGCCGCCCAGCGTGCAGCCTGTGATCCAGTAGCTGTGGTCCAGCGCACAGATGGCCAGGTTGAAGCGGCGCTCGCTGACACCGGCGGGGGGTTTTACCGAACAGAGCAGGGCAAAGGTCTCGTCCGTGAGAGCAAAGATCATGTAGTATTTCGCCCTGCCGAAATGTTTGAACCGCTCGAGCAGGGGGATCCCGTAGAAAACATGGCGCGCGTTGACCATGAGCGTGAGCAGCAAGGCCGTGAGCGGATGAAAACCCGATGCCATGAGGCCGACCGCCAAAAATTGGCCCGAGCCCGCGAAGACAAAAAGCGCCATGCAAAAAGCCCACAGCGGCCCAAACCCCTTGCTGCCCAACAGGATGCCAAAGGCCATGCCCATGAAGACGTAGCCTGTGAGGACCGGGATTGTGTGGGGAAAGGCGGCACGAACGGCAGCCAAGTTCTTTTGTTTTTTTTCTTCGGTTGTCATAAAACCTCTCCGTATCGCGGGTGAAACATGCAAAATCTCAATAGGTGTGACGAGCTACGGTTTCATATTATATCGTTTCTCCTTCGGCTGCGCAAGTTTATGACATGGAGACGAGCAGGGTATCGTTGGCTTTGAGACAAAAAGGGCTTTGCGCTTGCTTCTTACGTGACAAAAACGCCTATACCCGCGTATTTTACTTTTCTTTCTGGGTACAATATGCTATACTTTGTGTTGTATGGAACAAGTATGGCGAAGGAGTGGGAGAGTATGACAAGCAAAAAGAAAATCAACTATATTACCGAACTGCAGGAGATACAGCGGCTGGCCGTGGAAAGCCCAAAGGCGGTGGAGCTTCGCTCTGAGGACGGGCATATGATCGTGGACGCAAAAAGTTATATTGGCATGTATGCGCTGGACTTCACAAGACCGATCCACATCGTATCGGACGACGCCGAATACCATGAGAAAATAAGGAATATTGGCGAAAATATCGACTGATTTTTGAACAAACAAACTCCGTGGGGATGTTTTTTTGAGACGAAAATGGCGCGATTTTTTTACAAGGCGCACCCTCTCGAACCTGTTGGTGGTATGCGTGGGGGTCTTGTTGTTTTCTGCGCTTGCCAACCTGAAAGCCGTGAGCGGCGTGTTGAGTTGGGTTGTGGGCATCTTCAGCCCCTTCCTCGTGGGCCTGGCCCTGGCGTACCTGCTCAACCTGCCCATGCGTTTCCTTGAAAACTACCTGTTCAAGAAAGTGACACGGCGCAGGATGGTGAGGGTTTTCTCCATCTTGATCGTGTACATCTTATTTATCCTGCTGATTGTGCTGATTGCACTCTCGGTGGTACCGCAATTGATGGGCAGCATTGTCTCTCTCCTAAGCAACATTCCCTACTATCTGGAAAACATCAATGACCTTGTGCTCTGGGTGACGACCACCTTTGAACTGGAATCCGACGCACTGGATTTCTTCGTCGTGAGTTACAAGGACCTTGTGAACGAGACGATCAGCATGGTGCGCGGGGCACTGCCCGATCTTTTAAACTGGAGCATCCGCATTGGTTCGGGGCTGATTACCGGGCTGACCGCGTTTATCGTGTCCATCTATATGCTCTTTAGCAAAGAAAAACTGCAAAGGCAAAGCCGCAAGGTCATCTATGCACTGATTCCCAAAAAGAGAGCGGACCACCTGCTGAAGGTCTGCTCCCTCTCGAACCGAGTGTTTTCGGGTTTCATTGGCGGCAAGATACTGGACAGCCTGATTATTGGGCTGATCTGCTACGCCTTCATGTGGATATGCAACACCTTCTTTTATCCGATGCCGATGGGGCTGCTCATCAGTATCATCATCGGCTTTACCAACATCATCCCTTTCTTTGGCCCCTTCATCGGCGCCATCCCTTCGGTTTTGCTGTTGCTGCTGATCAACCCCGGCAGCGCCGTCGTCTTCACGATTTTTGTGATCTGCCTGCAGCAGTTTGACGGCAACATCCTGGGCCCGAAGATACTGGGGGATTCGACAGGGCTTCCTGCACTGTGGGTGCTTGTGGCAATCATCATTGGCGGCGGGCTGTTCGGCTTTGCCGGCATGGTGCTGGGCGTGCCTACCGTGGCGGTGCTGTATGCCCTCTCGAGCGACTTCATTTCTTCACGGCTGCGGCGCAAAAAGCTGGATGACGAGGGCAAACCATTGGAGCCTCCTGTGTGTGAAAACAGCCCTGAGGTGCCGCGGCCACCCGGGGAAAAAGAGGGGAACGAGGGACAACCATAAATTGAGTGGGGGCTGTTATCTATGGAATCTGCAAAACGTTTCAGAGTCAATTTCATCATTTTATCGCTGGGATATATCCTGCTGGGTGTCTTTCGTATCCTCAACCGAGACGCGGAGAGCCTGCTGATCTGCTATATCCTGGGCGGGTTTGCCATCGTGGGCGGCATTGTGCGCGTGGCGTTTTATTTTCTGAAAGAGAGCGGGACACGCATCTTCCGCAACGATTTGGCCCTGGGTGTACTGCTGCTGTTTGCGGGAATTTATTGTATCCTGAAACCGGAAACCATCCTGAGCCTGCTTCCCGTAGTGCTCGGCTTCTGCGTCATCTTTGACAGCGTGCTGAAGCTGGAGTATTCGTTCGACATGAAGCGAGCTGTGTTCGGTGGCTGGTGGTTCGTGATGGTCCTGGCGGTCATTTCGGCGATCTGTGGTATTTTGCTTGTGCTCGGCAGTTTTTCCGGCACGGTTCTGTTCTATTTTCTGGGAAGCGTTCTGCTCTTCGACGGGGCTTTAAACCTGATTACCCTGGCGATGCTGATGCTGGTGTTGCGGCACAGGGAAAAGCATCCCCTGCCGCCCAAGGAAGAGGCGGCAAAAGCCGCGGCACAGGAAAGCCCCGCCGTGGACAGTGCCCCTGTAAACACGGCCCCAGCGACCGCACAACCAATGGCGGCGGAACCTTTGGCGCCTCCCGCAGAAATCTTAACCCCCACACCGGGGCCGGCCTCCCCCACCCTCGAAGAAGAGGAAGAGAATGCTTCATCCTGAGACCCATTTCAGGTAGACCGCAAAGGGTTGTCATTCCCTCACTTTTCATTGGCAGGACACACGTCGGGTTCAGCACCTTGGGGATTTCTTTCTTTTTGAATAATGTGATAAAAAACCATGCAACGGTAAAGGAATACCGGGCATGGTTTTTGGTTTGTCAGCTATTTTTATTCTATGGGCAAAAGCGGATCTCCCGATGAGACAGTGGTGTCAGGGCAGCAGAGGAGGAACCTCACTGAGGTGCTCTACGCAGTGGTCTGCAGCAGGGCACTCTCTGTGCCCGGAATGGACATACACCGTTGTGAAACCCGCTCTGTGCGCCCCCTCTATGTCATCCTCATAGTTGTCCCCTACCATCCAGGACTGAACCGGTTTTCCCGCCTGTTCCCAGGCCTTTTCGAAGATTTCGATGCGGGGTTTGTCGTACCCGACCTCTGCGGAGACAACCACCCCCTCGAGATAGGGCGAAAGGCCGAGCGCCTCTGCGAGGTGGCCAAGTTCGGGATAGTTGTTCGACAAAAGAAACTGGCGATATCCTCGATCTTTCAGCTCCCGCAGGGTGGACAGCGCATCGGGATAGAGCTGATATCTGGAAGGCTGAAGGACTTTTTCGCGCAGTTTTGGGGCGAGTGTTTCCGCCTGTTCTTTCGTGAAGCCACAGCTTTCGAACATCTTGGCAAATTCTTTTTCACAGTGGCCCCACCAGGCCCCGGGGGCGGTGAGGTGGCGGGTGTCGCGGCTGGGGATGCTCCACCAGGGAAGGCACCGGCCCGTAAACTGCTCGGTAAGTACCCTGCGGCTGAGGCGTACTTGGGGGAACGTCTCTTCGCAAGCTTCGACGGCGGCGTCGAACCAGGTGATATCAGGCAGGGTGAGCGTACCGTGAAAATCCCAGAATAGCACGGGTTTTTGGGATAGCATCTCCTTTAATTCCCCCTTTGTATACAGACTGGACAAAACCTGTAAAAGCGCCTTTTTGGAAAGTCTGGGCGGCAAACCCTCCCGCCTGAGCAGCGCCCTGCGCCGCGCGGTGCTGCCTCGGCTTCCCGAAAGGCCGAGCTCATAGAGGTCGGTATAGCTGAGGGGCTGCCTTCCTTCCCCTTCGGTTTCTTCTCCTTCGGCCTCCACACCGGCGCGCCGCAACGCCAGCAAAAGGGCCTCTTTGGACATGCCCTCCACACCGAGTGTCCCCTCTTTGGACGGGGTACTTTTCCGGCTCTCCTTGCCTGCCACCGCGGGGATATAGGCGTGCTTTATCTCACATCCTGTGGCAATTTTTTCTATATAGTGCCGGATTTTGAAACCGGCGGCGTCTGAATCGGTAAGGATGAGCAGACCGCGCTGCCTGCCCAGTTTGCGGATCAGTTCTTTTTTCTCTTCGTCGGTGAAAAGGGAGAAGCCATCGGTGGTCAGGATGAGGGCATCGACGAGGCTCGCCACGGCGGTGGCGTCGTACTTGCCCTCGACGACGACCACCCTGTGGAGGTGAAGGCGGCTCACACCGACCCCCGCAGCTGTATGAGCCGTGCCACCGCGGCCTGCAGCAGGATGGCTTTGTCCGTCAGGGGGTTGCTTTTGAGCGCACCGTCGAGCTCCGCCAAGAGCAGGACTCCCTGTTCAAGGGCGGCCGTGGCGTAGCGGCGGGCATTTTCTTCCGCCTTGGTAAGGCGGTATTCGCTGCCCTTGTAATGCATGTCCAAAAATACCTGGGAGACACTGTGCCTCGACTCTGCCCCGGTGCGCACACGCAGCATGTCCACAAAACTGCCCCCCAGGGCGCCGGTGATGGCGATGGGCTCGTGCCGGAGCGCAAGTAATTCGGAGAGTTTTTCCTGGGCGGGCGCCTTGCGGCCCGCCGTGATGAGACGGACGAGTTCGAAGACATCGGCTTCTACATTGCGCACCCCATAGCGGCGCACAAGCTCACTGTCGATGCGCCCATAGCCTGAAATCGCCGCGAGTTTTTCCGTTTCCTTTTCCAGCAGATGGAGGTCCGCCCCCGCCCGCTCCAGCAGCTCTTCGGCAGCACCCGGGGCAAAAGCCGTGCCGAGCCCCTCCGCTACCTGCTGTACCATTTCCAAAACCTCCGTTTTGGAATGGGGTTTCAGCTCGGCCGCGAAACCATTTTGGGCCGCCGCCTCAGAGAGCATTTTTGCTTTTTTAGACGTCATGGCGCGCTTGTCTTTATACAAGGCCGTGACCAGCAAGACCGCATTTTCCAGTTCGGAAAAAAGATCGGCCAGCTCCTTCACATCTTTATCGCCCATGGAGGCGGGTACGATCTCCCGCAGGATGACATGGCGGCTGCCCCCGAACAGAGAGATGGCGCCCGTCGCGGCGATGACTTCGCCGAAATCGGGCACGGGGCCGTCAAGGCGGGTGGGTTCCTCCCCACCCTCCTGCCGCCAGCGCGAAACCACATGTTTTTCCGCCTCGCGCAGCAGGTTCGCATCCAGGGCGGAAAAGTACAGCACCGAGGCGTTTTGAAGTTCCGCCCAGCGCGCATTCAATTGTTTAAAGGATGATGTCATGGTCCGCCTCTCTGAAAACGACACTTTTTCCGGGGCGCAGGAGCAGCTGGGCGCTGCCGCCGCTTGTATAGAAACCCTGCCGGGGCGCCGCCCAATCGGGGGGTTGCCCCGCCGTGAGCACATAGTTGTACTCCCCTGTAACGGTGCCTGCGGCCGGGATGAGAACATCTACGGCCGTATAGGCCGACAGGTCCACCGCGCCCAAAATAAGCGCCACTTTGTACCCATGGACGTCCACACAGGCGATGCGGCCCTCCCCCTGCGCCTGCAGGTACAGGCTCACATCTTTAAGGGGCTGAAACACCTCGCGGGAGACGAGGTCTCTGTCGGCAAAATATACCTGCTCCGGGGTGAAAAGCGATTCGTATTCGGTGCTCTGTGCCGTCTGGCGAAAATCCACGAAAAGAGCGCAATCTTCGATGTTTTGCCGGCCAAAGGCCCGCTGTACACCCGTGGCAGACAGGCGGCTTCTGTAGAGGACAAGAGCCTGCCTGTTTTGGGTGACGAGCAGGGAGGCGTTGTTTCCGCTGCCCAGCAAGGTGATGCGCACCGTGTCCCGGTCCAGCGCCAGATGAAGCACGAGAGCCAGCGGCAAAAACAGGACGGCCGCCGCAAGGTAAGCCTTTTTCCAGCGGGTCTTAAACGCGAGATAGACGAGCAGGTAACAAAGCAGGATGGCCAGGAAAAAGAACAGGCCCCCGAGGGTGAGGTACATCTGGGGAAACAGGGCACAAAATTGTGTGATCTTTTCGAGCACCACGAGCAGTACGCCCGCGACGAGGGCGGCCGTACGCGCAAAGAAATCCACAAGGAAGAACCCGCCGGGCAGGGCCATGACAAAACCACACAGGACAATGGGCGAGAGCAAAGGTACGGCGATGAGATTGACGGGCACGCTGAACAGGGAGACCCCAAACCCATTGAGGGCGATCACCGGCAGTGTGTAAAGCGTGATGGCCCCCGAAACAAGCGCAGACCTACCTGTCGTCTGGACCATACGCCGCAGACGGGTGGGGTTCTTTTCGTTTTGGCGGCGTTTCAGACGCTGGGTTGCGTCCGAAGCCGTGAGGGCGCCGAGGGTGGCCGTGAACGAGAGTTGCAGACCCGCATCTGCCGCGGCGTAGGGGTTTTGCAGGCAGAGCAGCAACGCCGCCAACCCGAGGGAGGTATATACGTCGGCCTTTCGATAGAACAGCACCGCGACATAGACAAGCAGGCAGGCGACGCCGCTGCGCACGATGGAAGGGGTGAGGCCGGTGAAGACCATGAACAGAAACACCGCCGCCATGCAAAAGACGGAGACAAACCTTCGCCGGCTGCTGAGCGCGCGCGCCGCCGTGTAGACGGCCCCGCTGAGGATGGACAGATGCAGGCCCGAGACAACGAGCATGTGCGAGATGCCTGCCATCCGGTAGGCCTGGATGGTGTCTTCGGCCAGGGCGCGCTTGTCCCCCACCGACATGGCCGCGGCGACCGAAGCGAGCCGCAAGGGCAGCCGGGTGTGGATGTTGTCGCCCGCGTTATACCGCAGGCTGCGCATGGCGCAGAGAAAGGTCATCTCCTGGCCGAGCATCTCTAAAGAAGAGGCCGGGGAAGCTCCGATATAAAAGCCTTTGCTGTAGTTGAACGCGGCGCTGTCCCGGCCGGAGTAGTCATAAAAACGCAGTTCGGTCTGGATCAAATCGCCAATTTGAACCTCGGGCAGGTTGCCCACTCGAACTTTTGTAGGGACAGCGAGTTTTTCCCCGTCTATGGAGAGCAGCGCAAGATTGGCCGTGACGAGGTCGTCCCCAAAACCGGGCTGGGTATCCTCCACGCGGGCGACGACCGGCCGCGTCTGGCCGTCAAGCGCGAGGGCGGGTTTCACAAACACTTCCTCGTAGCCTGTGCGGAAGAGAAGGGCCACCGCGGCGGACACAAGCAAAAGCGGCAGATAGGCTTTGGCCCCGCGGCGAAAAAAAAGCAGGCAGAAAACGGCCAGCAGGGCCAGCACCACCGTGCAGGGAAACAGAAATCCCGCCGGCAGCTTTGAGGCGGCCAGCAGGGTGAGCAGGAAGCAAAAACCGAATGCGGCCAGCGGGCGTTTCATGCCGCGTTACGAAAGCAGGGGCAACGGCGCCAAAAAGAGGATGTCTTTTCGCTGCGCCGCGTCGCCTTCGGCCAAAACAGCGGCGCGCGCCGCCACCGTGGCCGTGCTTTTGGCCACGATGGCTTCCATGGCCAGAAGGGAACCGCCGGTGCTGATGACATCGTCGACAATGAGCACCCGTTTCCCGTTGAGATAGTCAAGGTCGGGCCGGTCGATGCAGAGGCTCTGGGTCTCGCGGGTGGTGATGGAGTGTACCTCGACGACGATGGGCTCCTGCATGTAAAGCTTTTTCCCTTTTCGTGCCGGAATGTATTTTTTCCCGCTCTTGCGGCTCATCTCGTAGGCCAGCGGGATGGCTTTCGACTCGGCCGTAAAGAGCACGTCGAAGTCCGGTACTTTCGCGAGCAGGGCGTCGGCACAGGCGATGGTGAGCTCCACATCGCCAAACATGACAAAGGCGGCGATGGAGAGCTCGTCGCTGATTTTACAGATGGGCAGTTCCCGCGTGAGCCCCGCGACATGCAGGGTATAGGTGTCCGGCATGGGTCGTTTTCCCCTTCCCGTTTGAGTTTCCGGCTAGCCCGGAGGCCAATACATCTGCCGTCCGCCGAGCAAATGGAAGTGCAGGTGGCCCACGGTCTGGCCGCCCTCTTCGCCCACATTGGCGACGACACGCCAGCCTTTTTCGAGCTTTTCGTCTTCGGCAAGCTTCGCGATGACCGAGAAGATGCGCCCGAGCAGAGGGCCGTCGGCCTCGGAGAGAAGGGCGGCGCTGTCGACGTGCTTTTTAGGAATGACCAGGATGTGGGTGGGCGCTTTGGGGTCGATGTCCCGGAAAGCCAACACCTCGTCGTCCTCATACAGGACGAGGCTGTCGATCTCATGGTTTGCAATTTTACAGAAAAGGCAATCCGCCATAGGGGTCTCCTCCTTATCCGTTCTGTGTGTCCAGTGTCTCTCTCACGATATCCGGCACGGCCTCAAGGGCCTCGTCCACCTTTGTGCGGTTTTTGATGCCAGCCATGGCGAAATCGGGCTTGCCGCCGCCCGAACCGCCCGCTATGGCGGCAATTTTCTTGATGAGGTCGCCCGCCTTGAGCCCACGCGCCACGGCCTCTTTACCACAGCAGACCACGAGGCTGGTTTTTCCCTCCGCCTCGCCAAGGAGGGCGGCCACGGCATTCGGGCGGTTTTGCTTGACCATGTCGCTCATCTTGCGCAGGGCGTCGGCGTTTGTGCCGCCCATGAACAGCGTGATGATCTGGATGCCCTCCACGTCGATGGCGTCTTTGAAGATGTTTTCGGCCTGGAAGGCCGCGTTGCGCTCTTTTTGTGTTTCGAGCTCTTTTTCCGTGGTTTTGAGTTCGGCCATGACGGAGGCGGCGCGGGCGGGCAGGTCGGCGATACTGCCGGCTTTCAGAACGCCCGCCGTATTGGAGAGCAGGGCCTCGCGCTCGTCGATGAGCCGCAGAACCCCGTAGGCCGTCGTGCTTTCGATGCGGCGCACGCCCGCCGCCACCGAGCTTTCGGAGAGGATTTTGAAACAGCCGAGGTGGGAGGTGTTCGAGACGTGGGTGCCGCCGCAGAACTCGGTGGACCAGCCGCTGACGTCCACAACACGCACGATATCGCCGTACTTTTCCCCGAAAAGAGCCAGCGCCCCACGTTTTTTTGCCTCCTCGATGGGCAGGGACTCGATGTGCACGGGCAGGGCCTCGAAGATGACGCGGTTGACCAGCTGTTCGGCCTGTTTGATCTCTTCGCCGCTCATGGCCTGGGTGTGGGAAAAGTCGAACCGCATGCGATTTTCGTCCACATAGCTGCCGGCTTGGTGGACATGCTCGCCCAGCACCTCACGAAGGGCGCGCTGCAAAAGGTGGGCCGAGGTGTGGTTGCGCATGATCGAATGCCGACGGTCGGCGTCGACCTCGGCGAGCAGGGTGTCGCCCACGTTTACAACACCCTGCAGCAGCGTGCAGGCGTGCACGAAATAGCCGCCCTCTGTTTTCTGCACATCCAACACACGCAGGCGGGCGCCGTTGCCGGTGAGAAAACCGGTGTCGGCCACCTGGCCGCCGCTCTCGGCATAGAAAGGGGTTTTGTCGAGGATGACAAGCACGCCCTCTTTTTCGCCGTCGTCGGTGGTGATGGCTTCGGGCAGCTCTTCCCCGTCCGAAATGGCGAGGAGTTTTGCCTCCTGCACGAGGGTGTCATACCCCACGAAGACCGTCTCGGGCGCACCGAGCTCGGCAAACAGGCTGGCCTCCCAGCCCGCGATGTCACGGGAAGCACGATCCTGCCGCGCCTTCTCCCGCTGTTTTTCCAGTTCCGCCGTAAAAGTGTCGATATCGACATGCACGCCGACCTCCTCGGCGATTTCCCGCGTGAGGTCGAGCGGGAAGCCAAAGGTGTCGTGCAGGCGGAAGGCGTCGATACCCGAGAGGATTTTGTCCGCCCCCTGGGTGGCCACCTTGGCGAGATTGTCGAGCATCTCGTTGAGGCGGGACATTCCCTGGTCGATGGTGCGCGAGAAACGCTCTTCCTCGGCGCCGATGTTCTTCTTGATGTAGGTCTCGTTTTCCCGCAGTTCGGGATAGGGGGCTTCGTTCTGGCCGATGACCGTCTCGGCGAGCTCGACGAGGAAGGGGCGGCCTATGCCGATCATACGGCCGTGGCGGGAGGCGCGGCGAAGCAGGCGGCGCAACACGTAGCCGCGGCCCTCGTTCGAGGGAAGCACCCCGTCGCTGACCATGAAGACGGTGCTGCGGATATGGTCGGTGATGACGCGGATGGAGATGTCGGTCTTTTCGTCGGCGCCGTAGGTTTTGCCCGAGAGGCGCTCGATGTGTTCAATGATCTTTCGGATCGTGTCGATCTCGAAAAGGTTCCCGACGCCTTGAATGACACAGGCGAGGCGCTCGAGGCCCATGCCGGTGTCGATGTTGGGCTTTTCGAGTTTTTCGTAGTGGCCCTCCCCGTCGGAATCAAACTCGGAAAAGACGAGGTTCCAGATTTCCATGAAGCGGTCACACTCGCAACCGGGCTTGCAGTCCGGCTCGCCACATCCGTGCTCTTCCCCACGGTCGAAATAGATTTCGCTACAGGGGCCGCAGGGGCCGCTGCCGTGCTCCCAGAAATTGTCCTCTTTGCCGAGGCGCACCATGCGCTTTTCGGGGATGCCGACGTCCTTTGTCCAGATGTCCCAGGCGTCGTCGTCCTCTTCATATACGGAGACATAGAGTTTTTCTGCGGGCAAGGCGAGCCACTCGGGGCTTGTGAAATACTCCCAAGCCCAGGGGATGGCCTCTTTTTTAAAATAGTTCTGGAAACTGAAATTGCCCAGCATTTCGAAATAGGTGCCGTGGCGGCTGGTGATACCCACACTCTCAATGTCAGGCGTGCGGATGCACTTTTGGCAGGTGGTGACCCGGTGGCTGGGCGGTTCCTCGGTACCGAGGAACCAGCTTTTCATGGGCGCCATGCCGCTGTTGATGAGCAGCAGGCTTTTATCGCCCTGGGGCACGAGCGGAAAGCTCTTGAGCCGCAGATGCTGTTTCGATTCAAAAAACGAGAGAAAGCTCTCGCGCAGTTCGTTGAGGCCGGTCCATTGCATGGCAGGCATTCTCCTTCAGCAAGCTTTCGGGCCTAAAAGAACCAAAGCCCGTCTGTTAATCATAATCGTTAAGCGGTTGGGCGTCAAGGGCAAGGTGTGCGAGAGGAACGCTTCGTGCTGCCCCACCGACTGCCCCCATCAGATGTCAATGCCGAGGAAATGCTTGACCAGCAGACCGATGACAAAGGAGACGACCGCGACGCCCAGGCTGATGCCCAGCATTTCACCGAAACGACGGCCAAAATTTTCGTCTTTTGCCACAGCGATATAATAGTTGAAAAAGAGGATGATCAGGATGACGACGGCAAGCATCGTGATGAGCGCGGCCCAGTAGAGGTGGTTGGGGAACAGAAGATAGGGCAAGACGAGAAAGACGACGGTGATGAGATAGGCGACGCCTGTATAGAGGCTGGATTTGAGGGCATTGGGGTTCTCCTCGGCGCGTTTGGCAAGGAAGTTGGAGGCGGCCATGGAGAGCGTGGCCGAGACGCCAGTGATGATACCCGAGAGGGCGATGAGCCGGGTGTTGGCCAGCGCGAAGGTGAGGCCCGCGATGGTGCCCGTGAGCTCGACGAGGGCGTCGTTGAGGCCGAGCACCATGTCCCCGACGTATTTTAGGCGTTCTTCGTCCAACATGGCGGCCAGCTTGTCCTCGTGCCCCTGTTCCTGCCGGATGATCGTATCGATGCCCGGCACTTCCCCGGCCAGTTTGTCATAGGCGTCCCCCGCCTTATACTCCCCTTTTTCCATGAGCTTGATGACAAAGGTGTAGCCCATGAGGTACCCGAGAAAGGTATACCAGAGAATGTGCAGCCAGTTCGGCTTCACCTGCACGCCCGTATATCTCTGGAAAACCCGGGCGTGCTCTTTTTCGTCCAGGGCGATCCTCTGCAGGATTTTTTTATTTTCAGGGTCCTTTTCCCGCGCGGCCATCTTGGAATAGACGATGTGGTCGGTCAGTTCGGTGCGCTGATAACGGCGCAGAAGTGTTCTGGTTTGTTCACTGATTTGTTCGCTCACAAATTTCACATCCTTTTGGGTGCTTTCCCTTTTCACCGCCATATATTATACTATAAAACAGGAAAAGAAAAAAACCGGATTGTGGGAGGGTTTGTTTTGGCATCCAATGCATTTACCGAAGGGGTGCGCCCCGGAGGGCTGACAACGGGCAAGGAAATACGGATCCTGCTTTGCTACCTGCTGGACAACGTACCCCAGCCCATACGGCGCCAGGACCTGGAAGAGGTGCTTGTGGGGGAAGAGCTGGCCAACTACTTTGTGATGGCGGAAAGCCTTGCCCAGCTGGAACAGCAGGGGCTGCTTTTGGAAGAAGAGGCGGGCTACCTGCTGACGGAAGAGGGCCGCACTGTGGCGAAAACCCTGGCGGACGAAGTGCCGAGGACCGTGCGGGAAATGGCAGTGCGCGGTGTTGTGCGGGCACAACAATACGCCGCCAGAAAGGCCGCGCATGAAAGTGAAGTGGTGGAGACCTCGAGCGGGCGATACGTCCGGTGCAACATCGGGGACGAAACGGGGCGGCTGTTCCACTTGGAACTGTATATGCCCGACGAGCTGAGCGCAAAGGCCGTGAGAGAGCGATTCATAGAGAATGGAGACACCGTGTATGAACTTGTGCTGGCGGCCCTGACGGACAACCGGGACCTCGTACAGAAGGCACTGGAAAAGCTGGAGGACTGAGATACGATTCCCGCTTTTGAGACGGGCGTGGCAGAGAACATTTTGTGGCTGTAAACCTGGGTTTACAGCCACATCATTTTGCAGAATCGTCCGGCCGATTGTCCCCCTCTTTGGGCCCGCCTTCGGAGATGCCGCTGCCGCGAAAGACCGCGGCGATACTCCAGAAAAAAATCTTGACATCAAGCCCAAAGCTGAGATGTTTTGCATAAAAACCGTCGAGTTCCGCCTTTTGCTCAATGGGAATCTCGTCACGGCCATTGACCTGTGCATACCCCGTCAGGCCGGGAACCAATTCGTTCACCCCATATTTATCGCGTTCGGCAATCAAATCGTGCTGGTTCCAAAGCGCCGGGCGCGGCCCGATGATGCTCATCTGCCCGGCCAGGATGTTGAACACCTGCGGCAGTTCATCGAGGCTGGTGGCGCGCAGAAAACGCCCCATGCGGGTGATGCGGCTGCCGGGGTCGGCCAGCAGATGGGTGGGTACGTCCTTTGGGGTGTCGGCGTACATCGTGCGGAATTTCAGGATGGTGAAGAAGGTTTTCTCCTTCCCCACCCGTTTTTGCCGGAAAAACACAGGGCCCCTGGAATCGGCCTTTATGAGTAGGGCGAACAACAGAAAAAAGACAGCGAGCACAAGCACGGCCAAAAAAGACAACACAAAATCGAGGATGCGTTTGATATGACGTTTGTACATCGTTTAATCCTCCCGCACGAAGGGGTCGTGCACGAAGGTGGGCACGATGTCGAGAAGGGCCTGCACAAGGTTGTCGCTGTTGTTTGAGTAGGCGATCTCTTTGAGAGAACGCAGATGGTCGAAAAAGGTGTTTTTGTTCAGCCTGAGTGGAGAGCCGATAAAAATCTTCTGGTTGTCTGTGTTGGTCAGGTCCTCTTCGTCCATGAGCAATTCCTCGAACAGTTTTTCGCCCGGCCGCAGGCCCGTGAACTTGATTTTGATTTCCTCGTAGGGAACAAAACCCGCGAGTTTGATGAGGTTTTCGGCCAGTTCCAAAATCTTGACGGGTTTGCCCATGTCGAGGACAAAAATCTCGCCTCCACGTCCCATCGAACCCGCCTCCAGCACGAGGCCGACGGCCTCGGGGATCGTCATGAAGTAGCGCACGATGTCGGGGTGGGTGACCGTGAGCGGCCCACCGGCGGCGATCTGCTCCTTAAACAGGGGCAGGACCGAACCATTGGAACCGAGGACATTGCCGAAACGAACCGCGACGAAGGTGGTTTTGCTGCGCTGGGCCATGCACTGCACGATCATCTCACAGATGCGCTTCGTGGCACCCATGACATTCGTGGGGTTGACGGCTTTGTCTGTGGAGATGAGCACAAAGCGCTCGACCCCGTGTTTGTCGGCGCTTTGGGCGGTATTGTACGTGCCGAACACATTGTTTTTGACGGCCTCTTCGGGGCTGTCCTCCATCAGGGGCACATGTTTGTGGGCCGCCGCATGGAAGACCACTTCGGGCTTGTAGCGCGCGAAGACGGCATCGACCTTCTTGCTGTCGCGCACCGAACAAATCAATACGTCAAGCCGGAACTGGTCCTTGTATTCGCGCAAAAGCTCCTGCTGAATGGCATAGGCGCTGTTTTCGTAGATGTCCAGGATGATGAGCTGCTTTGGGCTGTAGGATGCGATTTGGCGGCAGAGCTCGGAGCCGATGGACCCGCCGCCGCCCGTGACCATGACGACCTTATCCCTCACGAGCGTGCTGGTACGGTCGGACAGTTCGATGGTGCTGCGGCCGAGCAGGTCTTCCACCCGCACCTCCCGAATGCGGCTTGTGAGGTCGCCCCCTTCGGCCATGAGCTGGCGTATATCGGGCAGCATGCGCAGGTTGCACTTGGTTTTGTTGCAGATGGAGAGGATGCGCTGCCGGTTTTCGTTTTCCATGGTGGGGATGGCGATGACAATGGTGTCGATCTCGCACTGCTCCACAAGTTCGGGGATCTGCTCGGTGGTGCCCATGATCTGCACGCCAAGGATGTTCCGGCCCACCTTTTCTTTTGCGTCATCCACGACACAGATGACATTCATTTCACTTTCGGGGTCTTTGTTCTGCTCGTGCATCAGCGTGGCCGCTGCCTCTCCCGCGCCCACCACCATGACCCTGCGCTTTCTCCCGCCTGTGCGCTGGAATTTTGTGTTGCGGTACATCCTGTAGGTGAGCCGGGAGTAGAGGGTGACCGACGTGGCAAAGATGGCGCTGAGAAAATAGACGGAATAGGGTACCCGCCGCTCGTAGAAGATGATGAGAGAGCCGAGGATGAACACCCCCACCGCGATGACCGAGGCAAGCACCAGGCGGAAAAACTCGACGACCTCGGCGTAGCGCCACAGGCTGTCGTACATACCCATCAGGCCGTAGACGATCTCGTAGCAGCAGACAAAGAAAAAACAGCTGCCGATCATCAGCGGAAAATACATCTGTATGTCAACACGGCCCTGGATGAGAATCCAAGGCAGGATGTAGCAGATGATCTCGACAATGACATCGAAAATGATGAGCACCATTTTGCGATGCATACTGATGAAATTTGTGATGGTTTTCGACATAGGGACGCCTCTTACTTGGTCCATATTTCCACTATTGGGCCAGGACAAAATCCACATTTCCCTGTGAGATATCCACCCCGGCCACCCGCACCTGCACAAGGTCGCCAAGGCGGTAGCTTTTTCCCGTGTGGGTATCGGTGAGGGAGACACCGTCGATCAGCTCCATGCTGCCGTCGCTGAGGTTCGAGATATGGATCAGCCCCTCGACGCTGCTGGCCAGTTCGACATAGATACCAAAGCGCACGACCGAGGACACAACCCCTTCGAACTCCTGGCCGATGAACTGCTGCATATATTCGGCTTTGTAGCTGTCGTCGCAGTCACGCTCCACCTGCTGCGCCCGGATTTCCCGCTCTGAAGCCAGCACCGACGCCGTCTCGGTGAAAGACTTGTATTTTTTCCGCAGGGCCGCAGGGGCCTCGCCGGAGACCGACTCGCCGAGGATGCGGTGGATGGCGAGGTCGGGATAGCGGCGGATGGGAGAAGTGAAATGCGCGTAATCGTCGAGCGCCAGCCCGAAATGACCTTTCGGAAGCGGCTGGTAGTCGGCCTTGGCCATGCTTCGAAGCACGCCTTGGTGCACCGGACGCTCGAGGTTTGTGCCCCGTGTGTCGTTTAAAATCTTCGAGAGTTCTTTTTGGGTGGGCTGCTCCCCCTGGAACTGAAAATCAAGCCCCGCGGCCTTCAATAGCGCTTTCAAGCCCTCGACGCGGTCGGCCGAGGGTTTGTCGTGCACGCGGTAGAGAAAGGGGATTTCGAGGCGGCGCGCATAGTGGGCCGCCGCGGTGTTGGCCTGCAGCATAAACTCTTCGATCATGCGCTCCGCTTCGCCCCGGGCCCTCTTTTCCACACCCACGCAGCGGCCCTCTTCGTCTATGGTGAGTTTGGGCTCTTCGCTTTCGATCTCCATGCTGCCGCGCACCGCACGCAATTTGGCCAGTTTTTGATAGATCTCCTCCATCACTTCGAGGGTCTTAGACACTTCGGCATATTTTTGCTGCGTCTCTTCCTCCGCCGTACCCTCAAAGATGGCGTTTACCTCGCTGTACACGCCTTTCACCCGGCTCTGGATGACCGTTTTAAAAAAGCGGTAGTCCAAAAGGCGAGCTTCACTGTCCAGCGTCATGATGCAGGAAAAGGCCAGGCGGTCTTCGCCGGGGTTCAGGCTGCAGATGCCGTTGGAGAGCGGTTTTGGCAGCATGGGGATGACGCTGTCCGCATAGTAGATGGAGGTACCTCGGCTGAGTGCTTCTTCGTCCAGTTTGCTCTTGGGTTTGACGTAGTGGCTGACATCGGCGATGTGCACCGAAAGACGGTAGCCGTCCAGCACCCTTTTCGCACTGATTGCGTCATCAATGTCTTTGGTGGAGGCGGAGTCGATCGTGAAAATCGTCTCACCGCGCAGATCTTTTCGCTTCTTGATCTCCTCTTTGGTGATTTTCTCTGCCGCCACCTGTTTTGCCTCCGCCTTGACCTGCTGGGGGAAGCTTTTTTCCACCCCGGCCGCATACAGGATGGCCTTGGCGCATTGGCGGGCGGAATCGGCAGAGCCGAAACGCATGGTGATGCCCACGACATGGTCCTCGTGGCGCTCGCCACGCTGTATGATGACACCGGCGGCTTTTTCACCCTCTTTCACCCCGCCGTCGGCACTTTTTTGGATGAGCAGGGCCGTGTCCTTTGCGTTGTCGGGCACCAAGACCGGCCGGCCCTGTTCTTTTTTCACGATGCCTACGACTTTATTTTGAGGGGTGAGGATGGCGTCGACCTCCCCTTCGCGGCTATTTTCAAAACGGGGATAACGGTTCAGGGAGACCTCGACTTCATCGCCGGGCATGGCCCCCTGCAGGCTGTGTCCCGGGATAAAAATGTCCCCGCTGCCATCCAGCGGACGTACAAAACCAAAAGAGTGCCCGAGCTTTGTGAGGATGCCCCTCACTGGCTCCTGCCTGGGGCCGGTCAGACTGTAAACCCCCTTCTTTTGGGTCACTTTACCCTCACTGAGCAATTCTTCCAGCGCCCGCTTGACCCTTTTCCTGTCCGCCCCCACGGCGCTTTTCAGTTCTTTGGCGGTGGCGTCTTTCGCGGATATTTTCTTTAAGAGACTGGATTTGAGTGACATAAGCCTTCCTTTCTCTCTGTAAAAAAGCGCCTTGAAATCAACATTTCAAGGCGCTTCGTAGCGAACTATCTTCAGCTTTGCAGAGCGCTAAACACATTGACCAAAATGACCACCGCGAAAAAGATGATGGCCAACACACGGGTCACCTTGACCTGGCGCGCCTCTTTTGAATGTGTGCGTGTCTCCCCCGACATCATTTCGGTGCCCGTAATGACACCGGACAGGCCACCGCCCTTGGGCGTTTGGACCAAAATGATAAAGATGACGGCAACACAGACAAGCAGGACGACAACGCCCGCGATAATTTCCAAAACAGACATGGCACACCTCCACAAAATTACACATTAGATTGTATCACAGGCGCTTGCAAAAAGCAAACAGAACCTCTGCGGCCGGCGAAATATTATTTTTCGGGTTCTGCCGCAGGTACTTCATCACCAAGGGCAATCTGCTCCACAACATCTTCTGAACGCAGCAGGGCGCCCGCGGCGGGCAGGCTGCGCACCCGGAAACGGTGTTCGTCCCGCAGCTCCAGTGTGTTTGCATGCTGGACACTACGCACCGTCTGGCCTTTCTTGAGGTTGATGACGCCCACACCCGCCGTGTTTTTCGTCGTTTTTTGAGAGATTTGAGCCGTACCCACCAGCAGGAGTCTGCCTCCCGAGGTCTGGATGGCAATTTCGGTCTCCTGCACAAAGTGCTCGAGCCAGACGAGGGGGGACTTTTCACTGTATGCGTTGATAAGCTTTTTGCGGTTTTGCTTGGTGGCATAGCTGATGAGAGGCACTTTTGCCATTTTTCCATTTTGGAAAAGGAAGAGCATGAAGCCCGAATAGTCGTCGGTAAGTACCATGTAGAGGGGCAATTCCCCCTCTTCCATGCCGAGGCGTGCGGGCAAGTAATCTCCGATCAAACTGGCCTTGCTGTCCTCACATTCCCCCACGCGGCTTTTGTACACCTGCTGTCGGTTTGTGAAAAAGAGAACCTCGGCCGTATTGTGGCTCTCCAGGCGCTGGGCGATCTCATCCCCCTCTTTTAGCTTTTGTTCGCCACTCATGCGCAGGGACTGGGGGGTGATTTTCTTGAAATAGCCTTCGCGCGTAAAAAAGACCGTGACCGGATAGTCCACTAGCGTGTCCTCTTCCAGCTCCACCTCATCCTCGGGCACCTCATAGAGGATATCACAACGGCGTGGCTCGCCGTATTTCTTCGCCACCTGGGAGAGCTCCGTCGTGATGATTTTTTTCACTTTGGCCGGGCTTTTTAAGGTCTGCTCAAGCTCACCTATCTCCTGCTCCAGGCCGGAAATCTCCTCGGTGCGCTTCAGGATATACTCCCGGTTCAGGTGGCGAAGGCGGATTTCTGCCACATAGTCCGCCTGCTCTTTGTCGATGCCGAAACCGATCATGAGATTCGGCAACACTTCCGCATCCTGTTCGGTTTCACGCACAATTTTGACGGCCTTGTCGATGTCCAGCAGGATGGACTCAAGACCCCGCAGCAGGTGCAGGCGTTTTTTCTTTCCCGCCAGCTCATAGCTCACCCTGCGACGCACGCACTCGGTGCGGAAAGCGGCCCACTCCAGCAGGATCTCCCGCACGCCCATGACACGGGGCATGCCGCCGATGAGAATGTTGAAATTGGCGGAGAAATTGTCTTCCAAAGGCGTCAGGCGAAAGAGCTTCGCCATCAGTTTTTCAGGGTTTTGCCCTCTTTTTAGATCCAGCGTCAATTTCAGGCCGTTGAGGTCGGTCTCGTCGCGCATGTCGTTGATCTCTTTGACACGCCCGTCTTTCACAAGGTCGGAGATCTTGTCCATGATGGCCTCGACCGTTGTGGTGGGGGGGATTTCGGTGACCTCAATCATGTTGCCCTCTTGTACATAGGCCCATTTGGAACGCACACGCACACTGCCGCGGCCTGTATCGATGATCGAATCGATCTCGGCCTCGTTGTAGAGGATGGTTCCTCCCCCTATAAAATCGGGGGCCGGCAGGGTGCTTTTGATCTCATGGTTTTCGTCTTTAAGCAGGGCGATGGTGGTCTCGCACAGTTCGGCGAGGTTGTAGGAACAGACGTTCGATGCCATACCCACGGCGATGCCGAGGGTGTTGTTGGCCAAAATGGTGGGAAAGGAAACGGGCAGCAGGGTCGGCTCGGTGGTGGTGGCGTCGTAGTTTGGCACGAAATCGACGGTCTCTTTTTCGATATCCCGAAACAGTTCCTCACACACCGCCTCCAGCTTCGCTTCGGTGTAGCGCGAAGCCGCCGAAGCCATGTCCCGGCTGTAGGCCTTGCCAAAGTTGCCCTTCGAATCCACATAGGGCACGAGAAGGCTCTCGTTTCCGCGCGCGAGACGGACCATCGTGTCGTAGATGGCCTGGTCTCCGTGGGGGTTAAGGTGCATTGTAGCACCCACAATGTTGGCGCTTTTGGTGCGCGCGCCTTTCAAAAGCCCCATGTCATACATGGTGTACAACAACTTGCGGTGGGCGGGCTTGAACCCGTCGATCTCGGGCAGGGCCCGTGATACGATGACGCTCATGGCATAGGGCATATAGTTGTCTTCGAGGGTCCTTGTGATGCTCTCCTCCATGACAACGCCAGCTTCAGGGATGACGACGTTGTCCCCAAGCTGGGGACGCTGTGATTTTTTCACTTTTCCGCTTTTCTTTTTCGCCAAAATAGCTCCTCACTTTTCAGGATCAAGGACACAGGCCGCCGCCTCTTGCTTCGGCCACATACGCTTTCTCCCGCACAACCCGGCACGGGCATGCCTGCCTGGCGGGGTTTCGGACGAAGCGCAGGGGTTTAAGAGACGTCGAGTTCGTCGAGGTATTCGTACCCGTGCTCGGCAATAAACTCCTTGCGGCCCGCAAGGTTGTCCCCCAACAAAAGGTCGAACACCTGGAACGTGCGCTCCGCGTCCTCAGGCGTCACCTTGATGAGGCGGCGGGTTTCCGGGTTCATCGTGGTCAGCCACATCATCTCGCTGTCGTTTTCGCCAAGGCCCTTGCTGCGTTGAAGGTTGACCTTTGTCTTGTCTCCGATCTTCTTGAGGATTTCGGCCTTTTCGCTCTCACTGTAGGCAAACCAGGTCTTGTCCTTCGTGGAAATTTCGTACAGCGGGCTCTCTGCGATGTAGATGTACCCCTCTTTAATGAGTGTGGGCACCAGCCGATAGATCATCGTGAGAATCAGGGTGCGAATCTGGAAACCGTCGACGTCGGCGTCGGTGCAGATGATGACCTTGTTCCAGCGAAGGGCGTTGATATCGAAAGTGGCGAGGTCCTTGCGGCTTTTGCCGCCCGTGAGCTCCACCCCGCTGCCCAGCACCTTGATGAGATCCGTGATGATTTCCGACTTGAATATCCGGCTGTAGTCCGCCTTGAGGCAGTTGAGAATTTTCCCCCGCACGGGCATGATAGCCTGAAATTCGGCGTCCCGGCTGGTTTTTACGGCCCCGAGTGCCGAGTCGCCCTCCACGATGTAGATTTCGCGGCGGGCGGGGTCTTTTGACCGGCAGTCGACAAATTTTTGCACCCGGTTGGCGATGTCCATCTGGGTGGAGATCGTCTTTTTGAGGCTCTGCCGTGTCTTTTCGGCGTGCTCGCGGCTCTGCTTGTTCACGAGCACCTGTTTGGCAATTTTTTCCGCTTCCTCGGGTTTTTCGATAAAGTAGATTTCGAGGTTATGTTTTAAAAACTCGGTCATTGCCTGGGCGATAAACCGGTTGGTGATGGCTTTTTTGGTCTGGTTTTCGTAGCTGGTGATGGTGGAAAAAGAGGAGGAAATATAGACGAGGCAGTCTTGGATATCGGTAAAGGTGATGCGGCTCTCCTCTTTTTTGTACAGCCCTTTTTGGCGCAGGTAAGCGTCAATTTGGTTGACAAACGCCGTCTTCAGTGCACGCTCGGGGCTGCCACCGTGCTCGAGAAAGCTGGAGTTATGGTAAAACTCGATGTCCTGCACTTTGTTCGAAAAACAGAAGGCCGCGCTCATCTTCACCTTGTATTCGGGGCGGTCCTCCCGGTCTCGTCCCTGGGCGCTGCCCGTGAAGGAAACCACGGGTGTAAAGGCGCCTTCTGCGCCCATTTCTTCCACATAGTCGGTGATGCCGTTTTCATAGAAAAAGTCGATCTTTCTCTCTTCCCCCTCGGCGGTCTCGTCTTCGAAGAGGAAATGAACGCCCGCATTGACGACGGCCTGGCGTTTCAGGATATCTCGGAAATATTCGCTCGGCACATCGATATCGGTAAAGACGTCCCGGTCGGGCTTCCAGCGGATGAGCGTACCCGTGCGCTTGAAACGGGTGGGTTCCGCGTGCAGGCCGCTCACGTTCTCCCCTTTTTCAAAATCGAGATGATAGTGCTGCCCATCGCGCCAGACATCGGCGGTCATCCACTCGCTGGCGTATTGCGTGGCGGTGAGGCCCAGGCCATTCAAACCCAGGGAGTACTCGTACCCGTCCTGCTCGTCCTCGCTGTATTTTCCGCCCGCGTAGAGCTCGGTGAAGACAAGCTCCCAGTTGTACCGGTCTTCCTTCTGGTTGAAATCAACGGGGATACCCCGCGCAAAGTCCTCCACCGAATAGCTGCCGTCTTTGTATTTTTTTACGATGATACGGTCTCCAAATCCTCCCCTGGCCTCGTCGATAGAGTTTGAGAGGATTTCGAAGATCGAGTGCTCGCAGCCCTCGAGACCGTCGGAGCCGAAAATGACACCGGGCCGTTTGCGTACCCGGTCTGCACCTTTTAAGCTGGTAATACTCTCGTTATCGTACACTGCCGGTTGCTTTTTCGGCATTTTTTCCTCCATCACATTCCATACGCTGTGTTTCTCAACGGGCCGTGCCTGTCGCCTGTGGCGGGCCGATACCCAAGATTCTCCGCGGGCCTGCCTGCACCCGCGGAGAATGGTTAAGATTTCTTACTCCCTGTCCTGCTCTTTTTCCTCTCCCTCCGGCTCCCCTTCTGTTGGCTCCTCTGGGCCGGGTTCTTCTGGGGGGGCCGCCTTCTCTTGCTTGTCGAGGAACTCCTTGAAGCTCTCCTGTGCCGACACCGGGATCACCGCCTCAGAAGCTTGCCCTTCGTCGAAGGTCTCTTTCACAATCTCCTCGGCCTCTTTTTCCTCTTTGTCCACGGGCTGCTCGGGCAGGTCTTTGGGGTAGACCCTGTCCTCGTCGTCCAGCGGAGGCAGGGTGCCGCCCTCCATGAGGGTCCTGAACTCGTCCCCGTTGATTTTCTCCCGTTCCAGAAGCGTTTTGGCGAGCAAATGCAACTGGTCCAGATGTTCGCTGAGGATTTTTTCGGCGGCGTCAAAGGCATGGTCCAGAAGGCTTCGTACCTCGCTGTCAATTTCGCTGGCAATCACCTCAGAATAGTGCTTGCTATGGCCGAAATCTCTCCCGAGGAAGGTCTCGTTGGGGTCTTCATCATAGACGACAGGGCCGAGTTTTTCTGAAAAACCGTAGCGTGTGACCATGGCCCGCGCCAGGTGTGTGGCGCGTTCCAAATCGTTCGATGCACCTGTGGAGATATCATCCAGCACCAATTTTTCGGCCACACGGCCGCCCAGCATCGACACAAGGTTTTCCCGCATTTGGGTGCGGGTGCGGAACTGGACGTCCTCTTCGGGCCGGTACATCGTGAACCCTCCGGCCGGGCCGTGCGGGATAATCGTGATCTGGTGGACGGGGTCGCTGGTGGGCAGATAGTAGGCCGCAAGCGCATGCCCGCCCTCGTGGAACGCGGTCAAGCGGCGCTCCTTCTCGGTGACCACCTTGCTCTTCTTTTCGGGCCCCGCCATCACCTTGATGCTGGCCTCCTCGATGTCCACCTCGGTGATGGCTTTGCGCCCCCGGCGGGCGGCCAGCAGAGCCGCCTCATTGACGAGGTTTTCAAGGTCCGCACCCGTAAACCCGGGCGTGGTGCGGGCGATGATTTTAAGGTCCACATCGGGCGCCAAAGGTTTTTTGCGGGTATGCACTTTCAAAATCTGCTCACGGCCTTTCACATCGGGCACGCCGACGTAAACCTGGCGGTCGAAACGGCCGGGACGCAGCAGGGCTTTGTCGAGGATGTCGGCACGGTTCGTGGCCGCGACGACGATGACCCCTTCGTTTCCCTCGAAACCATCCATCTCTACGAGTAACTGGTTCAGGGTCTGTTCACGCTCGTCGTGCCCGCCGCCAAGGCCGGCGCCGCGCTGGCGGCCAACGGCGTCGATCTCATCGATAAAGACGATACAAGGGGCCGTTTTCTTTGCTTTTTCGAACAAATCGCGCACGCGGGAAGCGCCGACACCCACATACATCTCCACAAAATCGGAGCCGGAAATGCTGTAGAACGGCACGCCTGCTTCGCCGGCACAGGCCCGGGCCAGCAGGGTTTTACCCGTACCCGGCGGGCCGACGAGCAAAACCCCGTGGGGGATGCGCGCGCCCAGGGCATTGAACCGTTTGGGGTTTTTGAGGAACTGCACGATCTCCTCGAGTTCCTCTTTTTCTTCGTCCGCGCCCGCCACATCTTTGAAGGTGGTTTTATTCTTTGTCTCAGCCTGGTTTTTCACCTTGGCTTTCCCGACATTGAGCGCGCCTTTTCCTCCCCCTTCGCCCTGCATGAACATCACGTAGTAAAAGAAGATACCCAGCGCGATGAGCAGGATGATGGACGGCAGCAGGTAGATCCAGATCGAGTTGTCGCTGGAGTATTTGAAATCGTACTCCATGGGGGCGTCCGGATGTTCTTTATTATAGGTGTCGATGTACTCCTGCAGGTTGGAAACAAACAGGTAGTTATACGCCATCTTGTATTTTTCCGGTTCTTTGGAGTCCTCAAGTTCATACTCGAGATTGCCGTTGCCGGCGTCAAAAGTGAAGCTCTCCACTTCCCCATTTTCAAAATGGCTGATCACCTCGGAGTACTTGGCGCTGGAAGTTTGGGAGGTAAAGTTGGAACGGAACATGAAAAACAGTACGCCAAGGAACGCCAGCAGGATAATGATGTTGATGAGGCGGGGTTTTCTGTTCAAAGCGTAGGGCCTCCTGTGTAGCGATAGGTAAACGTCTCGGGTTGGCTATTCGTAAACTTCAGGTTTGAGAATCCCGATATAGGGGATGTTGCGATAGTTTTCGGCGTAATCGAGCCCATAGCCGATGAGGAACTCGTCGGGCACGTCGAAACCGCAGTAGTCGGGTTTGATGTTTGCTTTGCGCCTGGAGGGTTTATCCAGCAGGGTGACGATGCGAATGCTGGCGGGGTTACGCCCTTCCAGCAATTCTTTGAGGTAGGAAAGGGTCATGCCGGAGTCCAGGATGTCTTCCACAATCAGCAAATCCTTGCCCTCAAGGTCGATATCTATATCCTTGACAATTTTGACAACGCCGCTGCTTTTGGTATCGGTGCCATAGGAGGACACGGCCATGAAATCGATAGCGGCGGGAATGGTGAGCGCACGCATGAGGTCTGCCATAAAGACGATGGAGCCTTTGAGCACGCTGAGAAGCAGCAGGTTTTTGCCCCTGTAATCCGCACTGATTTGTTTGCCGAGCTCGGCAACCCGGCCGGCAATTTCCTCTTCGCTGAGTAAAACCCCTTTGATGTCGTCAAGCATGTGGTCGCTCATGTTCGTGCCCCTCCTTATTGTCCGGCGGCCGATAGGCCGTTTTAATCCAGCAGATCTTTTTCGTGCCGGCATCCGGTTGCAGACGGTGGGCAAAACCCGCGCCCCATACCCAGAGAACCTCCTCTTGCGCAACGGACGCAATCAGCGGCAAGGCCGCGCGAAGCTCTCTGTCGATCCCCTTCTCGATCATCCATTTTTTCAGGGATTTGCGGTGCCTGCGCCCCGCTTCGTGAAAGGAATCCCCCTCGCGCCTGGTGCGAAGGATGCCATACTGATTAATTTTATCATAATCCGCCCTAAAGGTGTAGTCTTTTTTTTGTTTTTCAAAAAATTGCCCCCCTGCCTGCGGCATCTCCTCAACGCCCATTTCTATTCTGTATCCCGCGGGCAGCACGAAAACCTGCCCATGCAGGTTGCATCTGCGGCTGGGGAAAGAGGGCGGCGCCTCGCGGGCGAACAGCAGTCTGCCGGCGCGCAGATGGGCCCTGCACCCGCCCGGCAGGTTGAGGCAAGATGTCTCGCCCCCCAAAAGCCCCTCCAGCGCGGAGAGGGTGTACGCCTCCGCCCCTCTTCCCAGGAGCAAGGAGAGCGCCTTTTTTCGCACCGGTGCGGGGGCCGAGAGAAGTGTTTGCACATCATAGGAGGGCAGGCGCCAGCCCGGGGGGATCGCCGCGTCCTCGACGTTGGCCTCGGAGAGCAGCGAAGTGGCCAGTTCCGTAAGCCAGCCGTCCAGCTCGCCCATATTCAGCGCCAGGCGGTGCAGGGACCTCTCGGCGCCGGGGTGGGCGCGTTCCAGGACCGGCAGGGCCTCAAGCCGCAGCAGATTGCGCGTGTACACCGTGTCCTCATTCGTGGCGTCCAGGACAAATTCATGACCCCTTTGCGCGCAAAACTGCCGCACTTCGGCACGGGAAAGCACCAGCAGGGGGCGGACAAAAGGGCCGCAGCTTGCCGCAATGCCCGACAATCCCCGTGTTCCCGCGCCCCGTATGGCGTGGAAGAGCACGGTCTCGGCGTTGTCGCTGAGAGTGTGCCCCGTGGCAATTTTGGCATCGTGGCTTTTCGCCAGCCTCTCGAAAAAAGCATAACGCAGCCTGTGGGCCCAGGCTTCCGTGCCCTCCCCTTTGGGCCTTGGAAGGCGGCTCATATGGCCTTGCTCGACAGACAGAGGCACTCCCTCTTTTTCACATAATCTGCGGACAAACGCTTCGTCCTCGTCGGCGGCAGGACCGCGCAGGCCGTGGTTGAAGTGGGCCGCCTCCAGTTCGATTTCGAGGTGTTCTCTGTTTTCCAGCAACAGATAAAAAAGCGCCACCGAATCCGCCCCTCCGGAGAGGGCCACGATGACACGATCTCCCGGTGAGAGGAGGCTTTCCCTGTGGATATAGTCCAGTACGGCCGCCTGCGGGTCTGTTTTGTTCTTCACGATACCAACCTTATTGCGTGATGGCTTTTAGCGGGTGTGGTCCACTTCCATAAAACGGGTGTGCGCGCCGTCCCAGGAGAGGTCTATGGTGGCGGTCTCCCCATGGCGGTTCTTGGCGATGATACACTGGGCCGCGGAGATATCCGTCTCGGGGCTGTCGTCGTAATAGGCCTCACGGTAGAGGAACATGACGACGTCGGCGTCTTGCTCGATGGAGCCCGAGTCACGCAGGTCGCTCAAAACAGGGCGGTGGTCCGGCCTGCCTTTCTCGGTACTTCGCGAGAGCTGGGAGAGGGCCATGACGGGAACGTCCAGGTCCTTGGCCATGATTTTCAAATTCCGGGTGATTTCGCTCAGCTCCTGTACCCGGTTGTCGTTGCGGCGGCCGGTGCTCATGAGCTGGAGGTAATCGATGACAACGAGCCCCACCTTTTTGCGCCCGGCGACGCGGGCCGAGCGGTTGATCTGCCGGATTTTGGACTTCATCTCGGGGATGGTGATGGCCGAGGAGTCGTCCAGGTAGAGCGGGAGGTTGCCGATGAGCTCCGTCATGCGTGTCAGGTCTTCCCAGTCGCTGTCCTTTTCAACCCCTGTACGGAAAATGCCACTGTCCACCAAAGCCTTTGAGGAGAGGATTCGGCCGGCGAGCTGCTCCCTTGTCATCTCGAGGCTGAAAATGACGACGGGCACATTGTCTTCGGCCACATTGGAGGCGATGTTGAGCGCAAAGCTGGTCTTTCCCATACCGGGGCGGGCCGCAAGAATCAGCAGATCGCTTCTGCCCATGCCCGTCAGTTTTTTATCCAGATATTTATAACCTGTGGGAATGCCGAGGTAATCCTTACGGTTCGGGCCCGAGAGGTTTTGCAGGTGGCTCATGATGTCGATGATGGCATATTTGAGCTGCTGCACCTCGGAGGTGTCCCGTCCCTCCTGGATATCGTAAAGGCGTTGTTCGGCGCTCTCGAGCATGGTCTGGCTCTCGATGTCGTCCGCCGCCTGCTCCAGTATCTCACGCGCCTCATCCATGAGCTGGCGTTTGATGTATTTGTCCTTGACGAGACCGATGTAGTGTGGCAGGTTTGAGATGGAGGGTACCGTCTCCGCCAGCTGGGCGAGGTAAGTTTTTGCGGCGGCGGACGTTTCGAAAGCAGGGTCGAAGGAAAGGCGTTCGACAAGCAGCACCACATCCACGGGCTGTGCGGTCTCTACCAGGGTTTGGATCTCTGTGAACACCGCGCGGTTCTGCCGCACATAAAACATCTCGGGCCGCAGGGACTGGATCATGAGGTCGACGGCGCTCTGCTCCAAAAGCGCCGCCCCCAGGACACTCTGCTCCGCCGTCATGCTATAGGGCTGCTGGATGCCAAGGCTCTCCAGAGAAAAGCCAAAATCTCCCTTTGCCATCTTTGGCTTACTCCTCCACTTTGCAGGTGAATTTTGCCGTGATTCCCGCCGCCACTTTGGCCGTGACCTCATAGCTGCCGAAATCCTTGATCTCATGGGCCTCTGTGCTGAGTTTGCGTTTGTCGATCTCAATACCCTGCCCCGCCAGCGCTTTGGCAATGTCTTTGACCGTGACGGCGCCAAACAGGCGGCCGCTCTGCCCGCCTTTGGCATGCACGACAACGGTTTTCCCCTCCAGAGAGGCCGCCAGCTTCTCCGCCTCGGCGCGTTCCATCTCCTCTTTGTGCTTGCGGGAACTCTCCTTGGCTTTCACCTCATGGATGGCCGCGTTGTCCGCTTCTATGGCAAGACCCCGGGGAATGAGGAAGTTGCGGGCGTACCCGTCGCTGACCTCGTGGAGTTCATCCTTTTTCCCGAGTTTCTTCACGTCCTGTTTGAGTACCACTTTCATCTCTCTGTGCTCCCTTCTGTGCGTTGATAAAAAATCCAAAGCCCTATTGCGCCGGGGAGGCGGCGAGGGCGCGCTCGGCCTGGTAAACCGAGATGGCGTTGACGATACGGTTTTCGGCCTCCTCCAGGTTGAGGCCTTCCAGTTGGGCGCCTGCCATGGTAAGGTGGCCGCCTCCACCCAGTTTTTCCATGATGAGCTGGACGTTCATTCCACCCATACTGCGGGCGGAAATCCGGATGGTGTCCCCCTGCTTGATAGCCACCACACTCGCCTCAACCTCCTCGATACCGAGCAGGTCGTTGGCCGCCTGTGGCGCGACGACCTCGCACTCGAAAGGCACCTTGTCGCTAACGACGACGGCACATCCGTCGTACACTTTCGCCTCCGAAACAAGATGGGCGCGGTAGAGGTAATCGTCCATCGAGACCGAAAAAAGCCGCTTGACATTCTCGGTCTCGGCGCCCATCCGGCGCAGGTAGGCCGCCGCTTCAAACGTGCGCACCCCCACGTGCAGGGAAAACGTCCGGGTGTCCAGCATGATGCCCGCAAGCAAGGCCTCCGCCTCCAGGGGGGCGGGGCGGTCCTCCTTGCCCTCCCCCACATATTGCAGCAGCTCGCTCACCAGTTCCGAGGCGCTTGAGGCGTAGGGCTCGTGGTAAAAGACGACGGCGTCCTCGATGTGCCCGGGCATGCGGCGGTGGTGGTCGATGACAATTTTTGCGCCACAACGCTCGAACACCTCTGCGCTCTCCAAAAGATATTTCATGTGGGTGTCCACTATGATCAATAGGGTATTTTCATCTACGCTCTGGGCGGCCTGCGCGGGAGAGACCAGAACTTCCCCATAGCCCCCCTGCACAAGTTCTGAAATCAGGCTGCCCGCCAGGGAGCGGCCTTTGTCGATGACGATGGAGGCCTTTTTGCCACAGACAAAACTGAACCGCAACATACCCATGGCAGCGCCGAGGCTGTCCATGTCGGAATTTTTGTGCCCCATGATGAACACCTTTTCCGCCGAGGCGATCTGCCCTTTGATGGACGCTGCGATGATACGGCTTTTCACCTTGCTCCGCTTTTCTACGCTGCGGGAAACCCCACCAAAAAAGGAGAATCCCTCCGGGCTGCAGACGGCGGCCTGGTCTCCCCCGCGGCCAAGGGCAAGGTCCAAGGCCTGCAGGGCCATCTCCTCACATTCCTTGAAACCGGAGCCGCCATGGCCAACCCCTATGGAAAGGGTGACGAGCTGGGATTCTTCGTCCAGCTTCCGCACGGTATCGAGGATGTCAAACCGGTTTTTGACCATCTCTTCAAGATGCCGCTCCTCCACAAGGGCGAGGTATCTTGAACTGCCCAAACGCCGCAGGAAACCCGAGGTTTTTCCAATATAGTGTTCGAGCGCGCGGTCGATGGAGGAGATCAGGCGGGTGCGGTCACTTTCCCGCAGTTCTTTGGCGATTTCGTCATAGGTATCGATGACAATATACACAACCGAAGGGCGGCTGGCAAGGTATTCCGCGGCACGCATTTTCAGCTTTGTATCTTCGACAAAAAGGACAAAATGTAGGGGGGAATCCTCCCCCACCACACTGCAATGGGCGGAAAACCGTTTTTCCCCTACGGCGATATCCTGGCCCCCGGGCTGCAAACATGCCTCGCTGTCCAGCCCCGGGACAATTTTGTTCATGGGCAGGGACACCATATCTTCCCCTGCGGCAATCTGCTCCCGAAACGCCTTGTTGTACCACAGGATCACCTTGTCGCTCATGACGGCCACCGGAATAGAGAGCCCCGCCATGCCGCTGTTTTCGGCGTCGGCCAAGCCGCGCTTTCCGTTGAGAAGGCGGCGCAGGGCTTTGCGGAACCGCCGAAGCCCGATGCCCACACACAGGAGGGCCAAAAGAAGAACCACACCGACAGGGAGGAGCAAAACAGGACGCAGGTAGGCCACCACCAGCACAAGGGCAAAACAGGTGGCTATGAGCACAAAAAGCGCCACGTCGGCCGACCAAAAAAACCGCCTGCGTTTCAACTGCACACCCCTCTCCCATAGAATAGATGCGTTCTTTTTATACTATACTTCCATGATGACCGGAAGGATCATGGGGCTGCGCTTTGTGCGGCGATAGAGGAGGCTGGAAGCCGCCTCCCGGATGCGTGTTTTCAGGCTGCCCACATCTTTGTGCAGTTCGTGTTCGTTCTGTTTGAGGATCTCTTCCACCGCCTGGCGGGTCTCCTCGAGCAGCTCCTCACTGTCCCTCACATAGACAAACCCACGGGAAAACAGTTCGGGCGCGGAGACCATCTTCCCTGTTTTTTTCTGCACCGAAGCCGCCAGCACAACAATGCCGTCCTGGGAGAGCAGCCGGCGGTCCCTCAATACCACACTGCCTACGTCGCCCACCCCGAGGCCGTCGACCATGACCGCCCCGGCCTGTACGGGGTCCCCCTCTTTGATGCCGTCCTTCGAAAGGATGATCGTATCCCCGGTGTCGGCAATCAGGATGTTTTTTTCCGGAACCCCCGAGGCTTCGGCCGTCTGCGCGTGACGCATCAGATGCTTGTACTCCCCGTGGACAGGGATAAAGTATTTTGGCTTTACGAGACTGAACAGCAGTTTCTGCTCCTCCTGGCAGGCGTGGCCCGAGGCATGCACATCGTACATCCGTTCGTAGATCACTTCGGCACCGAGGTGCAGAAGGCCGTTGACGACCTTAGTCACCATCTTTTCGTTGCCTGGAATCGGCTGGGCGGAGATGATGATGAAGTCGCCCTGGCCCACGTGAACGTTGCGGTGGCTGCCTGCCGCCATCCTGGAAAGGGCCGAGAGGGGTTCCCCCTGGCTGCCGGTCGTGATCAGAACCACCTTTCCGGGCGGATAGCTGTTCACCTTGTCGACGTCGATGATCAGGTCTTTCGAAGCCTTGATATAGCCGAGTTCCATGGCCATCTCGACATTGTTGACCATGCTGCGGCCAGAGATGGCCACCTTGCGGCCGAAGCGGGACGCAAGGTCGATGATATGTTGGATACGGTAGATGTTGGAGGCAAAGGTGGCGATGATGATGCGCTTTTCGATGGCACGTGCAAACAGCGCCTGCAAACCCTCGTTCACCTTGCTCTCCGACATCGTCATACCGGGGCGCTCGGAGTTTGTGGAGTCACTGAGCATAGCCAGCACCCCTTTTTTCCCATAGGCGGCCAGGGTAGAGAGATCGATGACCTCGCCCGAAAGAGGCGTGTAGTCGATCTTAAAGTCCCCCGTGTGGATGACCACACCGGCCGGGCTTTCTATGGCAAAGGCAACCGCATCGGGGATGCTGTGGTTGACATTGATTGGGTCGAGGGTAAACACACCCAGCTTAAATTTTTCCCCCGGCCGGATGAGATGTATCTCCGCGCTGCCGCGAAGCCCGTGTTCTTCCAGCTTGTTGTCGATGAGCCCGGCTGTCAGACGGGTGGCATAAATGGGCAGGTTGATCTCCCGCAGAAGGTAAGGCAGCGCCCCGATGTGGTCCTCGTGGCCGTGGGTGATCACGACCCCCCGCAACTTGTCGCGGTTTTTCTCGAGAAAGGAGAAATCGGGGATGACAAGATCGATCCCAAACATGTCGCTGTCAGGAAAGAGGGACCCGCAATCCAGCAAAATCATCTCGTCCTGGCACTCGTACACCGTGAGGTTTTTGCCGATTTCCCCAAGGCCGCCAAGAGGATACAATTTCAGCTCTATGGCCTTATTTTGCGCTCGGCGGCGCTGGGTGTTCGCACCCTGACGGCGGCCCTGTTTTGCCTCGGGCGCCTTCTTTTGCCGCGCAGCACCACGGGGGGACGCAGCCTGTTTGCTGCGGGTGGCCCGCTTTTGGGTCTGCTCGGCGGCACTATTCTGTTTTTGGTTCATTGCTTCACTCCATTCAAAACAAATCAGAGCCCCGCCCCTGTTTTTGGGGGAGCTTTGGTATATTGTGCGCATGAAATGTCCTGCATATGACAATTCACACGGCTTTTTGCCTTTCTGTATAAAGGCTTTTAAAAAAAGCAAACCCCGATGCTAGGGCCTGCTTGATTCCAAGTGGTATAAACAAGGGCAGCGCCTTTTCTTTCTCTCTACTATTGTAGTTTACTTGCCGCGGCGTTTTTTGTCAAGTTGGCGGCATTTTTAAGGGCATAAAACAGGGGCCTGCTGCTTGATACACCGTCTATTCCCCGCTGGTGGAGTCTCCTGCCCCGCCTCTTTTCTCACTTGCGGCGCCCACAAAAAGGGCACAAAATTGCACATTTGGGCATTATTCGGTATACTACTTCTATTAGAATATAAGTGTAGCATGACATTGTGTGATACAGATGAAACTGACCATGGGAGGCGGCTTTCATAAAGCAGGTTTACATTTTTACGGACGGCGCCTGTAAGGGTAATCCCGGGCCAGGCGGATGGGGCGCCATCCTGCGATATAGACAAACCGAACGGGAGATTTCGGGAGGCGAAGCGGAGACCACCAACAACCGGATGGAATTGACGGCGCTGATCCGGGCACTCGAGGCCCTTAAAGAACCCTGCCGGGTCCATGTGACAAGTGACTCGAGATACGTTCTGGACGGCCTGCAAAAGGGCTGGGCCAAAAGCTGGCGGGCGCGCGGCTGGAAAAAAAGCGACAAAAGCCCGGCGCTGAACCCGGACCTGTGGCAGCGTTTGTTGGAACTGACGGAAGGGCACGAGATGAGCTATGAGTGGATTCGCGGCCACGACGGACACCCGGAAAATGAACGTTGTGATGCCTTGGCGGTGGCTGCCGCCGAAAAAGCCGCCGCAGACCGATAACAAGACGAACCAGTGACTGGAGAAACCGTATGCCGATACCGCCTAGCGCCAACGTACCGCCCGTGGCAGACCCAAACCATGTGTTGGTGGCCCTTTCGGGCGGGGTGGACTCCGCCGTAGCCGTGCGCATTTTACAGCAACAGGGGTTTTTGGTGGAAGGCGCGGTCATCTCCTTTTCCCCCGCCCACCAAAAGGCCGTAGAGGCGGCGGGACGGGCCGCGGAGGAGCTCGGAATCCACCTGGAAATACTTCATTGCGAGGCACTTTTTGAAAAAAAAATCATCGAACCTTTCTGCAAAACATACGCCGAAGGCCGAACCCCCTCCCCCTGTGTACTCTGTAACCCCGAAGTCAAGTTCAGGGTATTGCAGGAGGAGGCGGACAAAAGAGGTATCCACTGGATTGCCAGCGGGCACTATGCCCGCTGTGAACCCTGGCGCGGCGGGTATGCCATTGCCAGGGCGGCCAGCGCCGCGAGAGACCAAAGCTACATGTTGTACCGGCTGCCCCAGCGTGTTTTAGAGAGGTTATGCCTTCCCCTAGGGGATTTTAAGAAGGAAGAAATTCGACGAATGGCCACCGAAAACAAGCTGAGCTGCGCCGATGCGCCCGACAGCCAGGAAATCTGCTTCATTCCGCAAGGCGACTACACCTCTTTCATTGAAAACCGCGGCATCACAGGAAAACAGGGGCGGTTGTTCGGCCCCGACGGGCAGGATTTGGGCGCACATCGCGGCGTCATCCACTATACTGTGGGGCAGCGCAAGGGCCTTGGTGTGGCCCTGGGAGAACCTGTTTTTGTGCGCAGCATAGAAAAAAATGGGGACATTTACCTGGCCCGCACCGGCGGAGAGTATGCCGAGGGGATCGGGATAGCCGATACCGTTTTTACAGGTGGAGCTCCTGTGAAAGCGGGAGCCCGGTATGAGGTGAAAATACGAAGTGCCGCAAAGGCGGTACCATGCCGGATCCTTGCTGCCAAAGAGGGCCGTGTGGAGATCGGTTTTCTCTCGCCACAGCGCGCCGCAGCCCCGGGGCAGCACGCCGTTTTATATGAAGGAGAATACATCGTTGGGGGTGGTGAAATCGACACCGTTTTTTGAGGACAGCGGCCTGGAGACACTACAGAGCTTTTTAAACTATAACCGGCATTTTTTCCCAACCCTTTTGACCTCCTTGCTGCTCATTGCCGCTTTTGGCCTGGTGGGATACCTGCTGGGGATAAAGCTGATGCCTTTGATCCAAAAACGGATTGACGAAAAAAAACACCCCATTTTGTCTCTGCTGCTCAACGGGTTTCAAAAACCGCTGTTTGCCTATCTGCTTTTGGTCGGAGTCGGTATCGGGGTGCTGCATATGAGCAACTGGGATGTTGTGAATGTGCCCTGGTTCGTCTTTTCGGCATTTAAACACGCCCCCAACATCGTTTACCGCTCCCTTCGCATCGTCACCATCATCTGCGTCGCCTGGGGGTTTTTGGCCTCCAGCGACATCGCCGGGCATCTTTTAAGCCGCGCGCGCAGCCGATGGGACCTGCACATGAGCAAGGGCGTGATGCGCTTTCTCTCGGGTATGTTCAAAATTATCGTGGTAGCCATCGCCACGGTGATGCTGTTGAGCGAACTAAACTACAACATCAACGGCCTGATTGCGGGCCTTGGCCTTGGGGGGCTGACCATTGCGCTGGCCGCCAAGGACTCCGCCGCGAACTTCTTCGGCGGCCTTGTGCTGATCCTTGACAAACCCTTCGACATAGGGGACTGGATTGTGTGCGGGGAGACCGAGGGCACCGTCGAAGACATCAACATGCGCAGCACCATTATCCGTAACGACTCCGGGTCACTGACCACCGTGCCCAATTCTCTGATGAGCTCAGAGGCCATAACAAACTTTAGCGGCGCGATGAACCAGCGCAGGGCCGACATCATACTCAACCTGGAATACGGCGTGAACCACAAGCAGATGAGAGAGTTTACCGCCTCGGTACGCAACCTGCTGGAAACCGACCCGGAGGTGGTGAGCGACAGTGTGCTTGTGCGTTTTTCTGAGTTTGGGCAGTCGAGCCTGGATGTGCGTGTGATTTTCTATACGGCTTTACCTGGCTTTTCGGATCATCTGCGCATACGCGAACGAATCAACTATGCCATCATGGACCTTGCCGAAAAAGACGGTATCTCTTTCGCCTTCCCCACACGCACCGTTGAACTGCAAGAAAAAAACACGTTTCGTCAGGAGCCCTAGTACAGGAAAATGTCCCGGGGGACAAGCGCAAACCCACACCGGGGCAAATGGGTCAAAATAACGCACGCAGCTGTTTTAATTTGGACCGGGGAAACGGTTGACAAACCGAGAGAAGATGATTATACTCTTATAGAATTGGAATGGAATCACACATATGGCATAGAAATGCAGATTTATTTACTTGACTAGGGGGAGGAAATGGCAATGACAATAGGCAGCCTGGCGCAAGAATCTCAAATCAATAGTCTGGTGCAAAAAACACAAGAAAACAACATTTTGCAGTCACAGTTGACCTCCGTCAAAAAAAACGAGACCGGGCAAGCCGCCAACACCGACCGGGTGGAAATCTCAAAAGCCATGATTACAACCCCCAGTGTGAACGAAACCCCGGGGGAAACCCCACCGATGTTCAAGCTTTTCAGCGAAGAAATCGAATCGGCCATAGGACGCATTGAGAACATCATCAAGGATTCACGCAATGCCCCTGCGACCGGGAGCATGATGTCCTACCAAAAGACCGAAGTTGTCAATAACCCCGGCAAAGGGGTGATGGGCAACAACCGCGAGCGCCTGGCAGAAGAGATGCAGCGAGCCGACCAAGAGCGGCAGCAAGAGGCGGCGGCACAGAGTATCACAAGTCCCTCTCGGGGAAGCATCACCGCCACCATTGAGCGCATGGGCAGCGAACAGGCCAGCCGCGGGCAACAGCCGCAAGCCATCGCCGCGGCACAGCTGGCATACTGACGCATGGGATGGCCCTTTCCAAGAATATGAAGCCTCATAAAAATCAGGAAACGCGAAGGCGTCCTGATTTTTTTTGCGCTAAACCGAGGATACGACCCGACCGGGAAAAATGTTCCCAATAATTACTTGAAAGTGGTGTATACAGGGGGCTTTGATGTGTTATACTAAATTCGGTTTTAAAAGCGGCTGCACAACTGCACGGCAGGGTTCTCCTGCCTGTGGGCCCGGCGCCGGGAACACACACCATACGAAAGCAAAGGGGCGAATGTAATGAAGGAACTGTATGACGGGAAGACAAAAACATTACTTGCGGAGGAAGGAACCGACAAGGTATACCTGCTTTTTAAAGACAGCGCCACCGGCGAGGACGGCGTGTTTGACCCCGGCTCCAACACCGTTGGCGGCAGCGTGGAGGGCAAGGGGAAAACCGGGCTTGAAATATCCCAATTCTTTTTTGAATTGATGAAAGAGAATGGCGTTCCCACACATTACCTGGGGGCGGATTTGGAAAAAGGCCTGATGCAGATTCGAAACCTCACGGTGCCACCGCTGGAGTTTGTTCTTCGTTATTTCACTGCGGGCAGTATGTGCCGAAGGTTCAGTATAGAAGAAGGCATTCCCTTCGACCCCCCCTATCTGGAAGTAACCCTGAAAGACGATGAGCAGGGAGACCCTCTGATCAGTGAACGCCTTTGCCTCATGAAAGGGATCTTGATGGAGGGACAGTATGATGAAGCTTTGGCCGTCCTGCTCAAGGTGGGCGAAGTGCTGAGAAAGGCCTTGGCAAGGATGGACCTCACCCTGATCGATTTCAAAATTGAGGTGGGCTACGACAAGGACGGAAAAATCTATGTGGTGGACGAGATCACACCGGACATCTGGCGCGTACGCGACAAAGAGGGACAGATCCCCAACCAGATTGACTGCGCGAAACTGATTTTGGAAAAGATACGATAGGTAAGACGCAATTCACCACAGTGGCTGGGATACCGTATTCACAAAACCAAGGCTGGCCGATAAAAAAACAGCACCTGCAGAGAAACCGCATGGAGGTTTCCTTTGCAGGTGTTGTTGTTCGTTATCCTGTTTTATACAGGGGTACCTTCGCTCATGTTGCTGGTTCTTCATCCCCGCTTTGTCCCCATTCATCTGCCGCAATCGCAGTGGGGATTTCGTCATCCAGGGCCGTTGTATCGATCACAACATCACAACTTTCCCGGATGGAAAAAGCCACAAAATAGGCGTTCTCCTGGGGAATCCACTGCTCGAAAAAGAGTTTCTCTTTCGCAGGGCTGCGTTTTTTGATGCGCGCCGCCTGGCGCAGTGAGTCCACCATCAGGAACACCCTGATATCGCAGGCGGCATTCACCTTTGGGTGGAGAGCATACACCCCTTCCAGCACCGTCAGAGCGGCCGCGGGCACCTGCCTTTCCTCCCCCATCTCACCTGTGGCGCAGTTGTAGCGCGGATAGGAGAAGGCGCGGTCGTCAGCTGCCTGTAATGCCACCGGCGCAAGGCGTTCATAGTCGATATTCCCGCCGGGTTCGTCCAATCTCTTGGGTGTACGCTGGGCATAACGAAGGAAAAAATCGTCGGTATAGACAATGCCGCAATCATAGACCTCGTTCAAAAGCGAAGCGAGCGTGCTCTTACCTGAGGCACACATGCCGTCGATCCCGAGCAGGGTATGGGGCTTTTGGGACAGGGCATGATCCACCGCCGCAAACACGGGGAGGAACAGGGCCAGTGACCCCTCGAGCACACGGTAATGGGGTTTATAAAGGGCTTTAAAGCGCTTGCTGTGGTGCAGGGGCAAACAGGTCTCTTCGGTGCAGTCCTGCAAAAAGGCATTCCACTTCTCTTCTGACAACGGCACCTGCCCGGAGGAAATCATGCCCTGCACGGTTTTCAGCTTTTCAAGAAATCCCGCCCAGCTGCCTTTGTTGCGCCGCGAAGAAAGCATGCTGAGTTTTGACATCGTCGGTACACTTGGGCCCTCTTTCAGAAGTGAAAGGGGCACCCGGTAGTATCCCCCGCCGATCTCTTCAATCGCCGCCTTGGGCATACTGCGCATCTCTTCGCAGGCAAGCTCCTCTTCCAGTTGCTGAGAAAAAGACGCTTGCGAGAGAAAAGCGTGCCCGCCGCCAAATTCACTTTGGTACAACAGCTTGACAACGTCCTCCATCTCCATGGCGGAGTAGAGGGAAAACTGACGCAAAAGTAAGGTTTTAATATCCATATACCCAATGTCGGCGCTTTATGATTTATGTTTCACTTTCGAAAAACATTTTCCAAACATACTATCTTTTGTCTATTTCGCACCCTCCGATATTCTTGGAACGACACAGCCAAGGATCGTTTTGTCGAATACTTTCGCCGCAATCGTCTGAAGCAGTGATTGTTCTGTGATCTTATTTGCCGCGGCAAGCCGAACCGCTTGTTGCTGCGCTTCCCCGGATATGCTTTGATACCATTTTTCGCTTTGCCCTTTGATGACGATATCTGCCAAGAGATTTTGGTCCTGCAAGAGCGAAAGTGCCCGGTCACTCGTCTCCTTGTTTTCAACATTTTTAACAATCAGGTACAGTGCTAGCGGGTCTTGAGTTTTGGAAAAAATGGCGTCTCTCAAGGAGGCATCCCTAAGAAAATACAGACACCGCGCCAACTGCTCCTGTGACATACGGGAGAGTGCATGTTCCCGCAGGAGTTCATCTTCCGTGCTTTGAATGAATTGTTCCAGTTCCGGCGGCTGCATCTTGTCAATTTTTTTGATTTGCATTTTTTGCAAAAATGCCACATCGCACCCCCATTTCTCGGCAGATCTTATTGATTTCTATGTCAATGCAAGTGGTTGTTATCCTTAGAAAATAAAAACATAAACTTTATGGGGTTAGGCATCTACACAATTGTGTGTTACTCCCACTCGGCTGAGCGTTATTTTTGCATGTTTTTATGACGTATAAACATTACTTTTATATCTGTCTATTACGTATATTACGAGCTATATATTTGCCGGTCAAGCATATCAGTGCCGTTTTAGTGTCGCGGGCCTTCCTAAACGGAGCCTCCAGT
>JAJDHT010000079.1 GCA_030266325.1 Ruminococcaceae bacterium OttesenSCG-928-I18 | reverse complement strand
GGTGCACTGCTCCCATTCCCTTTTCGCTCAGGATGCCTTTTTTGAGAGCGCAAGGGCTTCTTCGATACATTTGGACATCTCATTCGGGCAAGAAGTGCGTTTGTTTTCACACCGGATCCCCCGGAGCAGGTCGGCGGCTTCCTCCGCTTTACGGCCGCGTAAAAGGGCACAGATGCCCTTGAGGTTTCCGTCGCATCCTCCCAGAACGCTCACCTCTTCGATCCGTCCTTCTTCGATGCGGACTGTGGTGTAAAACGAGCACACACCCGCGTTTTTTCTCTTGTAAACCATTGCTTACCCGTTCTCTCCTCTAGTCTGCTAATTACTTTACACTCAACATGGGGCAAAAACATCCCGGACAGCTAGCCCGCGGGGTTTTCTCCATATAACTGCTGCAAGACCCTGCAGATGGTATCCACCGTTTGATCCACACTGAAACGGCCGGCATTAAGCGCCATATCGTAGTTGTCTGCGGCGCCCCAATCCCTGTCTGTATAAAAACTGTAGTAATTTGCCCGGCTCCTGTCCGTCTTGCGGATTAATGCGCGGGCCGCGTCTTCGTCGAGATTCTGTTTTTTGGCAATACGCCCAATGCGCGTCTCGAGCTCCGCGTGCAGAAAGAGGGAAAAGGTTTTTTCCCTGCCGCGCAACACATAGTCGGCACAGCGCCCGATGATCACGCAGGGGGATTTTTCGGCCGCCTCCCGAATCACCTGGGAAATATAATTTTGCAGCCTGTCATTCGGCATATAGGCCGTGTATTCATTAAATGTGGGCGCTTTGCTGCCCGTGGCTGCCATAGAGAGCGAATAAAGCAGGCTGCTCGTGGGTTTTTCGTCCGCTTTTTCGAACATCTCCTCCACGATCCCGCTTTTTTTGGCCGCCTCTTTCAGCAGTGCTTTGTCGTAAAACTCCATTCCCATCTTCGCGGCAACAAGACGGCCAATCTCACGGCCTCCGCTGCCAAACTGGCGTCCGATGCAGACGGCGAGGTGATTCCCCATCTGAAAACCCTCCTTCAAACCAAGGTGACATTTCGCTAAAACCTTACTTGGACTGGTTTATAGTATACCACAAAGGAAGAAAAACTGCACCTGTCTGCCTTTCTGGGGAATACCTCAAGTACGTTTTTAAAAAAATACGGAAGGTTTTCGTGCCCTCTCCCTTTCTAGGCCGGTTTTGTTCGACTTTCCGGCAGCAGATGGAATATGGGGACCCGGCTGAGCAATACCGCGGCAACGAGCACGATACCTACGTCCGGCAGGCACCACCCCGCGTTGTAGGCGAGAGAATAAAGCCACACCGGCATGCCCTGCGGCGCATAGGCCCCCCAGATCAAAATGCCCGAAAGGAAACTGCAGCCAAGGCGCATCAGCCCGGTGAGGGTGATGGCGGCGACGAGGCCCAACGTGGGTTTTGAAAACCGCCCCGCAATCGGGCCTGCAAAACCCAGGCAGGCGTAGGCGATAAAGTAGTCTAGGAGCACGCAGAGAACCATAGCCCCAAGCGTTTGCGCGGCCACGACGCTATCCATGCCCTGCAGGGCCTGCAAACAGCCATAGACCGCCGCGCCAAATACGCCCCAGCGCCCCCCGTGGCGAAAACTCAGCAGCAGGATAGGCAAGGTGGAAAAGCAGGTGACGGTGCCTCCCCAGGGCATCTTGAAAAGGGGGATGAACGAAAGGACAAACGCAATGGCTACCATCAAGGCGGCCTCCACCAAAGTGGCTGTTTTGGACATTTGAGACGGTGATTTCATACTAGCACTTCCTTATAAGGGTAGTGACATAAAAACACGCCCGCGGCATAAAAACCGCGGGCGAAAAAGAGGTTTTGTAGATGCAAAACTTCCTACGCCGGCATTACCCGGATCAGGTACGAGGGTCCCCCTTCCTTTGTGGAAGGGATCTCAGCCAATCGGCACCCCTGTTCTTATGTCCTACAGCCAGTATATCCTCAAAAGCCAAAGATTGTCAATATACTATTTTCTTTTGGGAGGTACCCATTGCGCTGTATACCGGGTAATACGAATACTTCAATGGAAAGGTCGATACCCTTTCCATCAAATGCTATGGAAAAAAACCACAGCGCGTCATCTCCGCGCCAAGCGCCGGTGCGCTGCACCGGTTGCGCTCCGAAACAGCGTTGCGGCGCCAGTCATATAAAAATTCCGTCAAAAAAATAGAGATATCTTTGACGAATTGTAAGATAAATTTCATGTGGCCAGCCCCCACCTTCGGCGGGGGCTGGCCACGAAAACCTTCTGTATTTTTCATTATGGACACACTTGGGCCACTCCCTCTACTTTTTTCGTCCGCCCCGGCGGGCGATGCGCAGGGCAAGGTAGGAGATGAGAACGGCAAATAAAACCACAAAGATGGTATTGAACGGGCTGCTCTCTCCCTGCTGGGCAGCCATCTCCCCGTCCGATATCGTCCTTTCAATCCATAGCCATTTCATCATGGAGCCGGGTTCCCCTCTCCCTTTATTTCACTTTCTCCCTCTTCGGCTTCAAGAGGGTCTTCACCCGTTTTTTCGTCTGACGCCGTTTCCTCTTTCGGTGGGTTTTCCCCCTCCCATTTTTCCCGCGCCATCTCTTGCAGCCTTTCTTTGGAGGGCCGTTTTTCGTCGCCGGACCAGGTGACCTCCACCGTCACCATACCCTCTTCGGTTTGCAGTTTTATCTTTTCAGAGCGCGGCGGCAGGGCGGGCACCTGCAGCGGTTTTCCCGCCGTGCGCATGCGTACGGCCACCCAAACGGCCACGGCGGCCAACACCGAGACCGCCGCCACCACCTGGCTGACACGCAGGCCGAAAACCATCAGGGAATCGGTACGCAAGCCTTCGATAAAAAAACGTCCCACCCCATACCAGATGACATAAAACAGGAAGAGCTCTCCGTTAAAATGCCTGCGCTTTTTCCAGGCAAGCAGCAGGAAAAAGCCCAGCGCACACCAAAGACTCTCGTAGAGGAAGGTGGGGTGTACCGGAAGGTTCGGGTCTACAAACACTCCCTCCAGCGCCAGTGCCTCCTGTTGTGCCCCGAGATAGGCGGTTGTCGAGCTGCTGAGCATGCCCCAGGGCAGGATGGTATTGGTGCCAAAGGCCTCCTGGTTGAAGAAGTTGCCCCAGCGGCCGATACATTGCCCAATCAGAAAACCCATAGCCGTCACGTCAAACATCGGCAAAAGCGGAACCTTGCGAAGTTTGCAGCCCAAAAGCGCCCCGAGAAAACCGAAGATGATGCCGCCATAGATGGCAAGGCCCCCGTCCCGGAGATTGATCAGCTGCCAGAAGCTCGTATATTCGATCACACTGACAAAAAGCACATAATACAGCCGCGCGCCGATGACGCCCAAAATAAGCCCGATCACGATGACATCGATCATACGGTCGGGGTCAATGCCAAAACTGCGCGCCTGGTTCAGCGCGAAAGCGATGGCGAGAAACACACCCAAACCGATCAAAACCCCATACCAGTACACCGGCATGCCAAAGAGGGTGAAGGCCACTCGGTTGATATCAAAATGGATGCCAAGACCTGGAAAAAAAACTGTCACCTGCATATCGTTCCTCTTTCTTGTGCTTATTACCCTTCGGGACGAACCACCACGAATGCGCTGCGGTCCTGATGCAGCATTTCGGAAAGCGCCTGCTCGATGTCCTCGGCCGTCACGGTGGCCAAAGCATCCAGTGCCGCAGCAGGCGTGCGTCCGTGGAAGTAACTGGAAGAGAGCATGGAGGCCACGCGCTCCACATTTTCAAGATCGGCAATCGCCTCTCCATACATCATACGTTTACAGGTTTCAAACTGTTCTCTGTCGATCCCCTCACGGCGCATCCGCTCTATTTCATCCAAAATAGACTGCCTTACGCGCTCGGGCTGTTCCCCCTCGCCGGTGAACAGGAAGTGAAGGCACCCCGAAAAACAGCCGAATTCTCCGCCAAAGCCTGGCTGCACAAGGCCCTCATCATAAAGACTGCGGTAGAGCGTGCTCGTCTCCCCGCTGATAAGCTCCGTCAAGAGATCGCAGACCACTTCCAGTTTCGTCGTATCCCCTTGTGGGGCGGCCTCTTTAAAACCCAGCCCAAACAGGGGCATGGCGACCGGCATCATAAATTCACGTGTGCTCTCATATACTCCGGGCGGCTCCTCGGGGAACAGGCGTTTCACCTGTTTTGTCTTTGCCTTTGCCAGGTCCGCTTTCTCAACCGCCTGCAAGAGCTGTTCCATGTGCAGTCTGCCCGCCGCGCACAAAGCCATGTTGCCCGGATTATAAAAAGCCTCGCTGCAACTGTAAAGCAGCTGCGGTGTGATCTGGGAAATGGACTCGACACTGCCCACGATTTCGTCGCGCACCGGATGGTTATGATAAAGGCATTCCAGCAGGGCAAAGACACAGCGGAGCTCCGCGTGGTCTTCGTACATCTTGATCTCCTGGCCGATGATGCCCTGCTCTTTGGCGACGGTCTCCTGGGTGAAATGCGGATGGCCGACGAAAGAAAGCAAAATGTCCAGGTTTTCTTCCATGCGTTCGGTGGCCGTAAAAATATAACTTGTGCGGTCGAAACCGGTGTAGGCATTGGCGGAGGCGCCCGTTTTACCATAGAGGGTAAACGCGTCCACCCCATCCTCGTTTTCGAACATCTTGTGTTCGAGGAAATGGGCCACCCCCGCGGGCAGGTCTACTTTTGCCTGTTCTCCTTCAAAACTTCGGTCGATCGAGCCGAATTTGGTGGCATAAATCACGTGGCTGGCCCCGTACTCAGGCATGGGCAGCAGCCGTACGGCCAGGCCGTTCGGCAGTATTTTCTCCTCAAAACGAAGGGCGTTTTCGGCGGCCTTTGGCAGGTGGGTTACCATCATAAACCCTCCTTGTTTGTCAGAATATATTCGATAGAAGGAATAAAATCCGCCAGTGCTTTCTGTACCTCTTCGGCTTCGACGGCTTTCACCTTTTGCGCCGCTTGCTCTAAAGTGAGGTCGGTGCCACGCAGCCGTTCGTTGAAAGCCCAGCTGACGAGGGAGTCGGGACTGTCCTTCGCGGCCTGAAAAGCGTTTTGGATTGCCGAGTGGGCCGCGTCCAGTTCCTCCTGTGTCACCGGGTTTTTCTGCAAAACCTCCAGCTCATGCAGCATGGCTTCGGCGGCGCGCTTTGCATTTTTGTGGTCCACCCCCGAATCCATGGTGAGCGTACCCCGCAGCGAGGCATAGGAGGAGGCGCAGTAATAGCAAAGGCTCTGTTTTTCGCGCACGTTGACGAAGAGGCGGCTGGTGGGCAGACCGCCCAGCACAGCGTTTGCCACCCGCATCACCGCCTCGCTGTGTGCATCGGAAACCCTGCCCGAACAGGCAATAATGCAAAGTTTCCCCTGTGCGGTATCCATGCCTTCGCTCTTGTGAATCATACCCTGCCTTTGGGGCACGGCCATCCGGCCCAGCGGTTCGACGGGGGCCCGCTGCCTATTGGAAAGCCTCGCCGCCAGCAGCTCGGCCACCTTGTCTTTGTCCGCCCCGCAGGTGACCACCTCGAACCGGGCCGTGCGCAGCATGGTTTCATAAGCTTCGTAGAGGCTTTCCGCCGTCACCTTTGGCATCTCCTCGAGGTAACCCGCCGACTCGATTCCAAGCTGGGTGCCGCCATAGAGCGCGCGCCGGCCCTGGCGCAGACAGTAGCTGCGCTTGTCGTTCATCTCGCTGCGCAGGTAATCCACCTGTTTCTCTCGTTCAATCGCCACATCCTCGGCCTCAAAAACCCCGCCGCTTTTTTTGGGGAAAAACAGCAGGTTGCACAGAAGTTCCACACATTCTTTTTCGAGGTCCTCCCCCGCCAGGGCATACCCGTTTTTCAGGCAGGAGACCGCGAGGGTCAAAACGCGGTTGGGCCCGGCGGCAAAACTTTCCAGCGAAAGCTCCGCCCCGTAGAGATCGAACAGTTTTCGGGAGAGGAGCAGAGGGTCGGGGATCGCCTCGCACCGCCGCTCCAGCACATGGGGAAGCAGGGCCATCTCGTTGGCCGTCTGCCGTTGGCCGGGCAAAAGCAGATGGAAGACAACCAGGTTGCGTTTAAATTTTCGACCCGGAACATCGGTGATGTACACACCGGGGGCAATTTCGTTTCGTGGCATAGGCGGGTTCCTTTCCTGAGGGCTTGCCAAAAGCCTCTCTGTCACGGGCAAAGCCGCCAGACGGCGGCTTTGCTCGGTCACTTTCCACTCTATATTTTAGGCGGCCGCGTCCTGGGGCAGGGAGGAGGAAACCACCTCATCCGACACCACGGGCGGCGCCATGGGCTGCTGGGCCACATATTCCTCCAGACAGATGCCCGCCTGCATGATGATACGGGCGTCTTCCACACCCACATAACGGAAATGGTACGGCTGGTAGGTGATGCCTGTAATGGCGGATTTACTCTGTGGGAAGCGCAGGATAAACCCGTACTCAGGCGCGTTGGCCATGAGCCAGGCGTACTCGGGCGTCTCGGCAAAAGCCTGGGTGGTGTCGGTCACCTCCGCCGTGCCAAAATCGACGGCCAGGCAGGTCTGGTGGTCCGAGTACCCGTAAGGGGGCTCCACCTCCCGCGCCATCTGCTCCGCTTCGGCCTCGTCGTGCCCCTGGGCACGGAACGCTTCAATCAGGCCGGTATAACGCGCGTTCTGCCTGTCGGCCCCCGGCGCCGCCACAAGCACATGCAGGCTGTGCCCCTCGACGGTGTTGCAGTCCGTGACCATGCGCTCAAGCTCGGGCAGCATACGGGCATCAAAGTAATAGGTGACGCCGTTCTGCACATATTCGGAAAGCTCCGGGCTAAAACCGTCGGGCATCGGGTTTTGGGCGTTGATGAGGACCAGATTCCAAGCGTTCGGGTCGGCCGCCATGGGGTAGTCCGCCTCGGGGCCTGTGCCCGAAACCGTGGAGACCGAAGTGTCTGCCCGGGTCTCCCTCGGCGCGGGTTTTATGATGGCACGCACCACCAGCACGATGGCAACCACAAGAACGATGACCGCAACGAGGCAGGCGCCCAGAAACATCAGCTTTTGCATCTGCCTTTTTTTTCGGCGTTTCGCGCGTTCTTCCTGCCTGCGGCGGTACTCCACCTGTTCGGGGCTATGGTTCGGGGGTCTGTCTGTGGGCATGGCTGTCTCCTAAGTAAACCTAATTTGTCACAATTCCTCTATCTCACCCAGTATAACGCCAATATGGGTCTGTGACAAGGGGCAACCCCCTCCCGGGGTCCCGCCACGTTGTTTATCGAATATTTTTATCTGTCCTTCCCCCACCGGAGGTGGGGGAAGGACACCAGAACTTTTTGGGCAGTCCATTTAAAACGCCCTTGGGACACTCCCCCCTCCCGGGGGTGCCTCTTGTGCGTTTTTCATGAGCAATACAGAAGGTTTTCGTGCCCTCCCCCCACTCTGCGCCTTTTCTCAGGAGGGGAGCTCGTCGAACGCGTTGTGAATGGCAACCAGCGCCCGGTCAGCATCCTCTTTGGCCACCAGAACAGAGATCTTGATTTCGCTTGTGGATACCATGCGTATGTTGATATTGGCATCGGACAGCGCCTCAAACATCTGTGCGGCCACGCCCGGATGGCTCTGCATGCCGGCGCCCACAATGCTCACCTTGGCAAGGGTGGTGTCGATGGAAACACTGCTGCCCTGGAACAACGGCAGGTTTTCTTCCAGAATCTCTCTTACCGTCTCCGCGTCGCCCTGCGGAACGGTAAAGATAACGTCCATGTTCCCGCCCCGGCCCGAGGCCTGCAGGATAATGTCCACATTGATCTTGTTCTGTGCCATCAGCGAAAAGATTTTGAAGTTGATTCCCGGTACGTCGGGTACGTCGGTTATCGTCACGGCGGCCACTTTCTCGTCTTTGGCCGCTCCCTTAATCAGCATGCCTTCATTCATGTTGAGTACCTCCCTCACTATGGTTCCCGGTTTGGGGTCCAGACTGCTGAGAACTTCGAGCGTCACCCCGTATTTTTTTGCAAGCTCTACACTGCGGTTGTTCAGTACCTTGGCGCCCAAAGAGGCCAGCTCCAGCATCTCGTCGAAGGAGATCAGCTCCAGCCTTTTCGCATTGGGCACGATGCGCGGGTCCGCGGTATAGATGCCGTCTACATCGGTATAGATTTGGCAGCGGTCCGCCTTCATGGCCGCGGCAATGGCCACGGCACTTGTGTCAGAACCACCGCGCCCGAAAGTGGTGATGTCGTCATTGACATTGATCCCCTGGAACCCCGCCACCACAACGACCTTTTTCCGGGCGATCTCGCTTTCAATGCGCTCGGTGTTCAGGTTTTTGATTCTGGCCTTGCTGTACGCGCGGTTCGTCTCATAACCCGCCTGCCAGCCCGTGAGGCTGATGGCGGGACAGCCCAGTTCCTGCAGCGCCATAGCCAGCAGGGCGATACTGATCTGCTCCCCCGAAGAGAGAAGTACATCCATCTCCCTGGGGTTTGGCCGCGCGCTGATCTCGGCCGCCTTCGCCACCAGTGTATCCGTCGTGTCTCCCTGCGCCGAAACCACAACCGCAACATCGTTTCCCGCCTGGTAGGTATCGGCCACAATGCGCGCCACATTGAATACATGTTCCTTGTCGCGCATAGACGAGCCTCCAAATTTTTGTACGATCAACGGCATCTCTTTCATTCCCCTCTTGATGTTTTTTGCTTGCCTGTATTCCTTTGCTTTGCGCGTGCCCTAAATGAGCCGCGCGCCAAAGTTATCTGGTTTGTACCGGTACAGCCTGAACCGCCCGGCCTCACTGTTTTGCTCCCGCCGCCTTTGCAGGTTTTGTTCAGCCCGCGGCCAGAACGCTTCCCGGCTCTCTTCCACCACCGCCAATACCGACGGGCCCGCGCCGCTGACACACACCGCACGGGCACCTGCCTCGCGTGCCAGGGCGAAAACCTCTTCCCCCCCGGGCATCAGCGCCAGCCTGGAGGCCTGGTGCAGCCGATCTTGCGTCACCACCGACAGCAGGTCCAGCCGTCCTTCGCAGAGCGCCGCCTGGCAAAGCCCCACGCGGGAGAGATTGAAAAGGGCATCTTCGAAAGGCACCGTTTTGGGCAGCACGGCCCGGGCCTTTTCGGTCGGCAGTTCATAGTCCGGTATAAAGACTCCAAACTCGAGCATGGGAGAGATTTCTTTTTTCACGCTATAGACCTTTCCCTCCTGTATACAGCTGACCACAAGCCCTCCCAGCAACGCCGGGGCAATGTTGTCCGGGTGGCCCTCCATGCCCGCTGCAAGGCAGAGCAGGTCCTGCCTCTGACAAGGGTTTTTCAAAAGGGCGTTCGCCCCAATGAGGCCTGCCACGATACAGGCCGAGGAAGACCCGAGCCCCCGCGCTATGGGAATGGGGCTGCTCTGGCGCAGGGCAAGGCCATGGAAAGGTTTACCACACTCCTCGTAAAGCCGCTTGGCCGAGCGGTAGACGATATTGTCTTCGCCCCTCGGCACCTCGACCTCGTCCATCGGGGCGATATCGCAGCCCTCGGCCTCCTCCATCACCACGGTGTTGTAGAGGCCGACGGCGAGACCCAGCGTATCGAAGCCCGCCCCCACATTGGCGCTTGTAGCCGGCACCTGCACGGTGACCATAGCTATCCCTCTTCCCCGGGCCAAATTTTCATGGCCTCGCAGGCCTCGCCCTCATGCTTCTGCAAAAAGCCGCGCGCTTCGTCGGGGGACATGCCGGGCACCCTGTAGGCCCCCTGTGCAACGCGCTCGGCCCCCGGCAACAGTTCGATGTCGGCCGTGTTTTCGGCGCGCAGATACCATGTTCCGCTCTCGCCTGCGCTATAGTACCCTTCGATGGGGTCCGCCGGTTTCCAAAACAGGCTGTTGTGGATTTTTACGCCCTCTTTC
>JAJDHT010000078.1 GCA_030266325.1 Ruminococcaceae bacterium OttesenSCG-928-I18 | reverse complement strand
GTCCACGCTTTCGTCTGCCGAATAGGGCGTCGGTATCGCCGCATACATCCCTTCCAGTTTGTACATCTGTTTTCCTCCTTCATTAAGTGGCATACCCAAAATACAGAACTGTAACCATGATTATAATACCAATTACGGTTTTAGTCAACGTGATTTTTACATTATTTGCGGTTATTTTGACTTTCAATCCATGTTTTCGTCATATTAATCAAAGATTTTGAATTAAATGTAGTCAATATCCACATCAATGTTTCTCATCATCGATTTTCTCCATGCCTTATCCTTCGTTTTCTTTCCCTGTTTTTTCAATAACAAAAGAAATAATTCTCTTAAATTCTCTGTGAAATTTGAAAATATTTGTCTCTCTTGACAAAGATATTCGGTTAATTTAAAATTATGATTATTTTTTAGTAATTGTTTATTAACATGGAAGTGCGAGATAGCACCTGTCCGTTTTGCTGATTTCCCCACCAGTTGGGAAAATCATACCCCGCCCCATAGGTTTTTTGGGGCTCGCAGCTCTTGCTGCGAAAATAATTATTCGGCTTCATTTCAATTTCCCCTTTTTCGCCAGAGACACCCCTCTGGCACAAAAACCCTCCTGGCATTTCACGCGTTTTTTGCGTGAAATGCCAGGAGGGTTTTTCTTTAGAAGTAAACCCAACTCCCTGGACCAAACCTCTTCCCCGCTATTTCCTAAACCTGTGCAGAGGATATTTTTTTGAGGGTTGGTTCGCATTGATCCAATCTTCCAGGCAATAGGGAGAAAAGATTTGCATGATATAATGCATTGTTTTTCGGGCCTGCTCGGTTGCCTTCCAGGCCAGGTCTTTTTCCAGCGTCTCCGACAAAATGCCTTTAAACAGATAGATGGTGATGTCATTGATCTCGTCCACTTCTTCCATGCCAATAGCCCCATCCACGGCGCACTTTTCCAAAATCTTTCTATTTCGCTGGAAGATATCCCCCTCCACCGCCATATTGATAAGGTGGCGGGACATCCCCTCCAGTTCCGCCGGAAAGATTTCATAATAACCCTTAATGATTTCAGATGTGGAGGTATTCAGCTTGCCGAAAAACAAACCATAATAGACCTCCGGCATGGCAAACGCGTTGTTGCAAAAACATTCCCATATGGCCAGGTATTCATCCACCGCATTATTTGCTTGATTGATATAACGCGGCAGTTCCCTGATGTAGTCTTTCAGCCTGCTGACAGAGGCATAGGTGATCAAATGATCCAGATTGTTAAAGTAATTGTATAGCGTTGCACTGTTATACCCAGCGGCATCCGCCACTTTTCGAATCGTGATGCTCTCCACGCCTTCCGCATCCATAATACCTATGGTGGCCTCAATAAAATAGGCCATAATCCGTTTGCGTTTTAAGTCTTTGTTCGTCATAACCGAAACCCTCTATAATCATGGTTGTTTTTCTAATCATAACATATGTCTTTGAAAAAAACAACATGGAATCGGTTACTATAGAGACGAGTTGTCGGTTTTCCGCTGGAGCGAACAATAAATGGTCGAATCGTAGGCAAAGAGAGGCCGAGACGGCAGCTTTGTATAGATAAAGGCTAAATGGTGTCGACAATAGCTCCACGGCACGTCTTTGCGACAAAATATTCCGCGCTTCTGCGTTGTCCTCACTCGTAACCCACCAAGGGTTACTCAATCGTCCGCCTTGAATCACGAAAATTCAACTCGCAAATCCAACACATCTTACTTATTGTCGACACCATCTAGATGGGAAACGGTTTCTATTCGCCTTCATTCTCCTCTTTTGGAATTCTGATCAACCGGTATCCCACGCCAATATGCGTCTGGAGGTAGATCGGTTCCGTGGGATTCTTCTCAATTTTACGGCGTAGTGTAGACATAAACACGCGCAGGGATTGGGTATCTCCCTCGAGGTAATTGCCCCACACCCCTTTCAATATTTGATTGTGTGTGAGTACTTTTCCCGCATTCTGCGCCAGCATACAAAGCAGTTTATATTCCAGCGGCGTCAGGTGCACCAAAACATCGTCTACCCATACCTGCTTTTCCAAATAGTTGATACACAACCCGCCGTTTTCAAAAATCGGTTCTTCTTTTTCGTTGCTTTTGTCATAGTTCATCTTCCGTACCGCCACCCGGATACGGGCAAACAGTTCTTCCATACTGAAGGGTTTTGTCAGATAGTCGTCGGCGCCCGCATCCAAGGCCTTTATTTTGTCCTCAATTTCGCTGCGGGCACTCACGACAATGATGGGGTTGTTGGTCCAATCCCTCAACCGTTTGATTATTTCAGTCCCGTCCATATCCGGCAGGCCCAAATCCAGAATAAAGAGATCCGGTTGCTTGTTCAGCGCTTCCATAATGGCTGTCTTTCCGTTGCTGGCGTAGCGGAAAGCATAGCCAAACGATTCTAAAGCAGCAGTGATCAAGTTGCGTATCGCATTGTCGTCTTCAATCACCAAAACTGTTGTCTTCATAATGAATCTCCACTAGGGGTAGCCGGAACCCCACTATTGTGCCACACGGGGCGTTGTCTTTCACATAGATGCTGCCCCCGTGAACGAGAATGATGGACTGGCAAAGTGCCAAACCAAGGCCTATTCCACGTCTGCCATCCCCTCCCATACTGTTGGCCGTGTAAAACATGGTGAAAACATTTTCCTTGTCCTCGTCCTCAATGCCGCACCCATGGTCCAGCACCTCCACAATGGCGTCGTCCTCTGTGCGGTGGCAGCGCACAACAATTTTTGTCTCGGGTGGAGAATACTTTATTGCGTTGTCCAGCAGGTTGGTCAGCACCTGAATGATCAGCCTTACGTCCATCTTGACCAGCATCAGTTCGTCCGGTATCTCCATGGCAATCTCCCGCCCTTCGGCCCTTCGCAAAAAATGGTGCAGGACCTCGGGCACCACGTCCTGAATCAGTTCCGTCTCCATGCGCAGCGCCATCTCTCCATTTTCAAGCCTCGTGACAAACAACAAATTCTCCACCAAACCAATCAGCCATTCCGCATCGTTATAAATGTTCTGTATCAAGCGCTTTTGGGTTTCGGGAAGCGCCTCGTGGGTGCTATCCAGCAGGATTTCGGCATTGCCCGAAATCGTTGTCAGGGGCGTGCGCAAATCGTGGGAAATGGTGCGCAGCAAATCTGCTCGCAGGCGTTCCGCCTCCGCTTGCCTGGTCACTTTTTCGTTGTATTCGTTCAGCATCTGTTTTTCTACGGCAAGGGCGGTCTCGTCCAGCATTGCCAAGATCAAGTTATGGTCATATAAACGCATGTTTTCGTCGATATTTGTCTGTATCCCCACCACGGCATGAATGCCTTTTCCGGCCATCATTTTATAACAAATCAGTTCGCTTTTTTTAGAATCCCACGTGACGCTCGTGTGTCTTGTCTCTTCGATCCATTTCTGCCACATCTCCGGGGGAATTTCGAAGTCGATCGGTTCCGCCTCCGCCGCAGGTAAAATCTCTGTGATCTCCCCTTGCGGAGAAAACAACAGAATCGTATGCCCCGTCATCTTTTGCAGCTGCGTGGCCGCCGTCAGCATAATCTGCCTCGTGGTCTGCGCTTTTTGCAGGTTTTGGCTTGTCTCCAGCAACACGGCAGAACGGTGTATCTCCTCTTTTTCCTTCTCCAGCTGTTGGCGGAACCTCGTCATGATCTCATTGGTAATCAAGGATGCCGCCAGCATAATCAGGGTGGTAATCGAGTATTGAATGTCATAAAAAAACAGCGTGAACCTGGGAATGGCGTAGAGACAGTTGAACAAGAGCACCCCCACCACGGAGCTGATGATTCCAAACACACGGTCAGAGGTAATGGAGGAAATCAGTAAAATACCCAATATATATATGGTAATAATATTGGCTTCACTGAGGCCCCAGTAGTAAAAAAACAGGCCAATGATGGAACAGACGGCAAGAATCAATAAGCTGCGTGCACTGTCCTGCCAAAGCTCCCTTTTTTTGCTATCCTTTGCTTTTTTCACCATATGCTTCCACCTTAACACTTTCTTAACGCCGGGGATGGATTCTTATTGCCAAATTAACACCAATCCATTCCTTTTCAAAGTATAATTAGACCATCGAACGTGTGGGTAGTATCAATTTTTTAAGGGAGGGTTACTTATGTCAGCAGGCGGCATTTTTATGATTGTCCTTTTTGCGGCGGTCATCGTGGCCGGCATCGCCACAGCGGTAAAACGCAAAAAAGGAGCAGACGCAAAACCCAGCAACCAAGACACAGTGGTGGGCACGCAAGATCCGGCCGACAGTTAAGGTGGTAGACCGCGCTTTCCGGTATGCGCACGACGCAAGTCACATGAACCTATGTCATCACGTCGAAACGCCCTGCCACGCAGTGGCAATCGGCCTTGTACTGTCGGGCGGCAGCCCCGTTGTACTTACTCCATTAAATCATACTTTCGTTCACAAAGACAACAGTTTCCGGCTGTTGTCTTTCTTTTTGTCCAAAAACATGACAGAAAATACCGCTGGCGCCATGTCATTCCCCACACGCAGGGCCGGCCGCCTGCCACAAATTGCCTTTGGCCTGTTCAAACCCATAAAAAACGTCTATAATGAAACTGTTCTTTACATCGTCTCTGTCGCATTCTCCACAACCCAATTTTCCCACCTCTTCATCTATACCCTGTATGATTCCCGACACTTCGAAACCGAACGGGGGACAAGGCCTTGGAGACAGTCACGCTATGGACAAAACAGCATCGTGGTGTATTAAATGAAATTGAGCTCGAGGGACGCTATATTGCAAGGCGAGAAAACATCGTAAAAAAAATGGAAGACATTTCACGGTTTTATCTTGAGGCCTATAGCTGGTACGCAAAAAAGGCGTCTGAGATCGTGGCGAAGCCGCCGGATGTGAACTATCCCATCTGGGTCTCCTTGGACAGGGCATCCTCCCTCGAAAATGACGCGGACACCGTGGTGTTGTGCCTTGAGGTGGAGAGCACGCAGGTGGTTCGGCTGGATTACGAGAAATGGGGGTATGTCATCAATTTCCTCTACGTGCCAAAAGACGAAAAGGATGAGAAAGAGCATCAAAAGATGCTTTCCGCCTATGGGACGGATGATGTGGAGGCCTACTTTTCGGCCTTTTATCCCGCCATCAAAAAGAAGATCATCGCCAGTTGGGGTCGCATGTTTGAAATAGAAGATGGAAAAATTGAACAGGAGAAGGTGGGGACACTTTGGGAGATTCGCAAAGAGTGGATTCGGCAGGTAAGCTTGTGACCTTGTATTCGGCCCAGCGGCAAGCCGTGGCAGACATTTTGCAGCGGGGCGAAACCTATTACGTGAAAAAGAAGTACATAAAGCAAAAATACGTGGAAGTGTCCGCCGTATTTTTAAGCGCCTATGAGTGGTATGCGCGGCAGGCGGGCGAGGTGGTGCCAAAACCAGAACAGGCGGAATCTGGCGTCTGGGCGTTTATTGATGCGGTGAATGCACAGCCCGGCCAGGGCGACAAGCTGCTTGTTTTAGAGGTCCCGGAAACAGAAATTGTCTTTTTCGATATGCTGGAGTGGAACCGCATCTTGAACGGCCAACCCCTGGGGGACGAAAAAACCCGGCGGCACTATGAGGAACAGCTGCAAATGCAGGGAATCAAAAGCGAGTATGAAGTGTTGTCTACGGCTTTTTACCCCCTGCTGAAACGCGAACTCATGGACAGCTGGAAGGCACTGTTCCGTCATGACGGGCCTATCAAAGAAGGCAAAGAACACGGTGTGGCCCACGTGCAGGCCGGGTTATGGCTTATTCGTCCGGAATGGATAAAAGAGATTTTGTGATCGGTCTTTCCGGGAAAAACGCGGTTTCATTTTGAATTACCAAAGAAAAAGAGCCAGTAGCATAGTGAACAAGATGCAGCGCAGGGTCTCCTTTGGGAGGCCCTTTTTCTCTGCAAATTATTCTGGTTGAGTGTAAGTTGGTCGGTTGTAACGTCTTCCTGAAGCTGGTTCTTTACGTACTCTGCTATCTTTTTTGCATTTTTAGCTACCGTATCAACATAGTAGCCTCTACACCAGAAATGACGATTTCCATATTTATTTATGACCATTCCTTTCGCAATGCGAAGGCACAAAAAGGGAAGAAACTGGTGCGCTTCGCAAGTTGTTGATAGAATTGGATTGAGGGAGCAGGCACACTACAGAGCACGTGGAGGTGAATGGGCACAGCGGCCACGCTGACCGAATATTTATGTGTGCCGGCAGGCCTTTCAAGCACAAATATGTAGGCTTTGAGCCTGTAAACTTATCTTTGGAGAGACCGATACTCGTTTTTCAATGGGCTGCCAGTCCCTGCCTGCTGTCCTCAAATTCTGATTTGGGGATGTGATTATGCTTAAAATCGTTTATCCAATTTGCTGTGGTATTGATGTACACAAAACCTTTGTCGTTGCCTGCATCGCCGGTACGGACGGAAAAGGCGTCACCAGTTACCGGAGCCATAGGTTTTCCACCTACACCGGCGGATTGCGGGAACTGGAAAAATGGCTTTCGGCCCATGACTGCCGGGATGTGTGTATGGAATCCACCGGGAAATACTGGCACCCGGTCTACAATATCCTGGAGAGGGACTGCAACATCGTGCTAGCCCACCCGAAGTATGTCAAAGCCATCCGGGGCAAGAAAACCGACAAGAAGGACGCCAAGTGGATTGCCGACATTTTCAAGCACGACCTGGTGTCTGGCAGTTTTATCCCACCTTACGACATCCGCCAGCTGCGTGACCAGTGCCGGTATTTCGTAAAACTGGTGAACTTTACCACCGGTGAAAAGAACCGTGCCCAGAACTGCCTGACATCGTCCAACATTCAGCTTGCCAGTGTGTTTACAGATGTCTTTGGCAAAAGCGCCTCGGCCATCCTTGACCATCTGCTGGAACATCCGAACGATACGGATTTCGACTACATGGCATTGGTCGATCGCAGGTGCAAGGCTTCGCCGGAGGATATCGCCGCCGCCATCGATGGAACTCTGTTGCCCGAACAGGCCGACAAACTCAAGATTATACGCTCTCACATCGACTCATTGGACACTTGCAAGGCTGAACTACTCTCTGCCATTTTGGAACTGGCCACAAAATATGCCCACCAGATAGATCGTGTTTGCACCGTGCCGGGTATCCAATCCTTTTCCGCCATTCGCATCCTTGCAGAAATCGGCGTGGATATGTCCGTGTTTCCCACATCCAAACACTTGTGTTCCTGGGCCGGTTTGACGCCGCAGAACAACGAGAGCGCCGGCAAGAAGAAAACCACACGGGTCAGCCGGGCGGGCGCTTACTTGAAACCCTTGCTGGTGCAGTGTGCCAACGCTGCTGTCACCAGCAAAAAGCATCCCGAAATTCGTAACCGTTACCTCGCGCTGCGAAAGCGTCGTGGCCACAAGAAAGCCATTGTCGCCATCGCCCGCATAATGCTCACGGCAATTTACAACATCCTTAAAAAGGACGAGCCTTACAATCCTGACCTTTACAAAAAGCTGGATGTTCCGCCCAAGCATCGGGATGTGACCGTTGAACAGGCAATCTTTATTCTCCAGCGGCAGGGCTATCTGGTCTCGGTTCCTGCTCCTGTAGGATAGCGGGTTTTACAGTAGCGTTTTCCTGCCTTTTTAAGGCTTGTTCGAGGTGCTCTTTTCTACCCGCCGCTGAATTTTGTCTGTTTCAAACTTGTACTTCAAGTTTGCATGCCTATCGAAAATCATCAGCGAACTTTTTCCTTTGAGGTAACCCATGATTTCGGAAACATTATACTTTGGGGGAATCCGCACCAACATATGTACGTGATCAGGACAGTATTCCGCTTCGATTATTTGGCAAATCTCTGCCTCCACGATTAGTATTCCTTTCCACTCGCACAACTTTCTTAATATCTTTCCTATCACCTCGCGCTTTTCTCCAAAGAACACCTTTCTACGATACTTTGGCGCAAAGACTATGTGGTATTTGCAGTTCCATTTTGTATGTGCTAGACTTCTTGTGTCATTCGCCATTTGAATGACCTCCTTTGCTTGTCTTGTGCAGTTGTCAGGCCGCACCCGAATTATAGCAAAGGAGTTTTATTGTCATCATTATCGGTAGAAGCCTTTCTCGGAACCACTCGCCTAGCGAGTGGTTTTCAATGTACAAAATAGCACGGCTCCGCAGTGAAAACGGAGCCGCGCTTTGGAAAGCAATTCGGGGATTGCTATCAAGTAAGCGAAGAATACTTATAGCAGAAGTTGCTCATCATTCTAGTTTTTCCAACTTGCCATGTCCCCATCTGATGTGTGGAGGATCCAAATTCTGCTACTCCCGGCCGGCTGAGTCGGGTCGTCCCAATAACCAATGCCATACTCTCTGCGGAGAGGATTTGTGAGCCAACCTCTTGTTACACTATTGTCGTAAATGAGAATAAAAGCCAAGACGTCATCCAGCGTGCGGCTAAAGTTACGCGGCACGCGGCTGGCACCACTGAACGGGTCGTTCGGGTCCGGCGGGGTCGCCGAATCGCGGAAGTAGTCGAACTGGTAAAATGCGGGCGATAAATCATTGGGATTGCCACCATAGCCCATTGGAATATAGACCGTGTACCACATAGTAGTGTAAGTACCATACGCATCCAGTATGGGGCGAAGTGCGTCATTTGTGGAATCATTACTACCCATCGGTTGTTTTGAAGGAAGGAGGTGCATTTCATTCGCGATAATTTGGGCACCCGCCATTAGATCCGGGTGGAGAGTGGCAAGAACCCGGTTTGGGTCTATTGCCAAGCGCATCTGGTTCACATAGTAGAGAAAACCACGGCTGATGGCTGTAGGATCGTCTGGCGTAAGAACGCTGGTGAAGCCCGTGAAAACGCCATTTGCGCCGTACTGCCTCCACTGTTTATCTGCGACAATCACCCAGCCTGTTTGCAGTGAACCCGGGTTATCATAACCAAACATCGGGTCGCTTGGTGCAAAGAAATACTCTTCGCTATCAATGATTTGCTGGCCGGTGGACATGAGGCCGTTTTTAAAGTAATAGGTCTGGCCACCAATTGTGGCCCAGCCAATCAACCTGCCTTTTTCGGGGTCGATGTAGGTGAGGCCACCATCCACTTCTACCCAGCCTGGTTCTGTTGCAAGCAAAAAGCCCTCTTCAAAGTAATGGGATTTGCCTTCAATCATTACCACGCCGTTCCGCCGGCCCAGTTCGGCGTCGAAGTAGGCGAGGCCCTCATCCAACCTAATCCATCCGGTTATCCAGTTGCCATTTTCGACACTGAAATAGTGCTGCATCCCGTTTTCGACGGTGGTGACACCAAAGGCCATACCGTTCTCATAGGTATAGTAGAGGGTGCGAGTATCGTTTGGAAGTTGCGTCCAGCCGTTTGCCAGCTGGCCGTTGCTCACGTCGGCAAAGTACCACTTGCCGTCAGCGGTTTGGAACTCACCAAACATCATAGCACCGTTTTGTTCGCTATGATATGTGGTGCGTCCATCCTGCATCGGCGTAACGCCAAAGTACATGGCGAAGGTGATCGGGTCGTAGTACAACCAGCGGCCGTCATAGTTCATCTCGCCCCCAAAGAGATTCCCATTATTGGGATCAGCAAAATACCAATTACCGTCAGCGGAACAGAACTCACTAAACAGCATGGATCCGTCATTTTCTCCATAAAACACGGTTCGGCCATCAGAAATTGTGGTTTTTCCAAAGCTCATGGCACCGCTTTTTTTGATATCGTAATTCAGCCAGCGCCCGTCGAAGTTCTGCTCGCCGAACTGCATACCTTCTCTAGTGTAGTATGTCCAGCGTCCGTCAGGCAGATTGACTTCGCCTATGGCGAGGTTGCCGTTGAGGTAGTCGAAAAAGCGCCAGGCGCCGTCATCGGTCTGCCCCTCGCCAAAGTACATG
>JAJDHT010000077.1 GCA_030266325.1 Ruminococcaceae bacterium OttesenSCG-928-I18 | reverse complement strand
AAGGCCGAAGAGGTCACCCTGATCGGTGTGACAAAAACCCAAAGTGCCGCTACCGTCCGTGCGCTGCTCGAAGCGGGCATCACTGACATCGGCGAAAACAGGGTCCAGGAGTGGCTTCAAAAAGAGCCCGAACTGGCAGGCCTTTCCTATCGGTGCCATCTGATTGGCCACCTGCAGAGGAATAAAGCAAAATTTTTGCCGGGCCATATCGATATGATGCAGAGCCTGGACAACCTTCGTACGATGGAAACGCTGGACCGCCTTTATGCGCAGGCAGGCAGGTGCCTGGATGTTCTGATAGAGGTAAATATTGGCGGAGAAGCGCAAAAAAACGGCATAGACAAAGGGGAACTGCTGGCGTTTGCCCAGCGGGTGGACGCGTGCGAAAACCTGAACCTGCGCGGTATCATGACCATTCCCCCCTATGGGGAACCCGAAAATATGCGCCCCTATTTTAAACAGATGTACAATCTCTTTGTTGACATACAGGCAAAAAAAATGGATAATAGTACTGTTAATATCTTATCTATGGGGATGTCTTCGGACTTTCCCGTTGCCATTGAGGAAGGGGCCACAATGGTCAGGGTGGGAACCGAACTGTTCGGCCCACGGGAATACTAGATAGATCACATTTTTTCGATAGATATCGGCTGTTCTTTGCCGGTGTTTTACCGCAGGGAGGAGATACAATGGCTGGATTGTTTGGAAAAATCAGGGATATTATGGGCGTGGACGACGAAGAAGGCGCTTACGAGGGCGAAGAAATGGATATTATTGGACAACAGGGCAGCAGTTTTTCGTCTTCTTCTGAGGACGATTATGTGATGGAAAAACGCAACAAGGTCGTCAACATCAACGCCACCACGCAGTTACAGGTCGTTCTTGTCAAACCAGAGCGTTTCGATGACGCCTCTGCTGTGGCAGACCACCTCAACGCCCGCAGAACGGTTGTGCTGAACCTTGAATCCACCAACAAGGAGGTTTCGAGGCGCCTTGTGGACTTTTTGTCCGGTGTGGCATATGCAAACAACGGGCAGATCAAGCGCGTGGCGAACAACACCTTTATCATCACCCCCTACAATGTGGATATCGTAGGGGACATCCTCGACGAGCTGGAAAGCAGCGGAGTGTTTTTCTAACTGGCGGCGCTCTGCCGTTCCCTCTTTTCAATCAGGCTGTACAGGGCGCAGAGTATTCATGACTCTGCGTTTTTACGGATAACGGGTTTTTCATAGAATGGATACGGAGGAGGCGCAGCGATGAATTCAGAAAACATCAGAAATGTTGATTTTGATATCGTCAGGCGCGGATATAACAAAGTAGATGTTGACGACTATCTGCAGAAGGTGGCTGCCTATGTAGATGAATTAACGTTGGAAAGAGACAATTTAATTGGCGAGCGGGATGCCGCCCTCGAGGCGAAAAGCAGCACCGAGAGCAAGATGCTTGTCCTGGCGCAAAAAGTGGAGGAATATCGCGGGGAGGAAGACACCCTGAAAACGGCCCTGATCAACGCGCAGCGCATGGGGGAAACCGTTGTGCACGAGGCGAAACAAAAGGCCGACGCCCTGGTGCGTGAGGCGAATGGCACCGCACAGCTTTTGCGGGAACAGGCCGAGGAGGAAATTGCGCGCGAGCGCCTGACGCTTGAAAAACTGCAGGCGGAAGTCACCCGGTTCAAGGCCACCATCCTCAATCTGTATAAACAACATATAGAATCGCTGAGCGCCCTTGATGAGCCCGTCTCCCAAATTGACGAAATCATGGAGGAGCACAATTGGGGCCCGCTTTCCTCGCCCGAGCCGGAGGAGGAACCCAAGGCGCCCGACGTACAGAATTTCGGTGGCGCAGAGCCGGAGATTCCAGACAACAAGATGGAAGCAGCCCAGGCGGCAGGAATTGAGACCGAGCCACCCGAGCCGGAAGAGGCACCTGTGGTCAACCTGTTCGAAGGGGTACCGATAGAACCGGACCATCCGGCACAAGAATAGAAGCCTTGCCGGTTCCGGCTCCGCCGCACGGCGGCACGGAGCCGGTTTTTTCATAAACCACCCAAATGGTACAAGGAGAGATGACATTGGCCCAGGATTATAACAATACATTGAACCTGCCCGATACTGAGTTCAGTATGAGAGCGGGGCTGCCAAACAAGGAACCCAAGATGCTGCAGGCCTGGGAAGAGGACGGCCTGTACGCCAAGATGGTGGAAAACAACGAGGGTAAGCCGGTCTACATTTTGCACGACGGCCCTCCCTACGCCAATGCCAGCATCCATATGGGAACGGCGATGAACAAAGTGCTTAAAGACATCATCGTGCGCTACAAAAACATGGCCGGTTTCAAAGCGCCCTATGTGCCCGGCTGGGACTGCCACGGCCTGCCTATCGAGCGCAAGGCCATGGAAGAAGTGCGCAAAAACCAGAAAAAAGAGAAGAAAAAAACGGGGCAGGAGCCGAAAGCCCTTTCCGATTACGAGATGCGTGAGCTTTGCTATGACTATGCGATGCGATTTGTGGACGTGCAGCGCAACCAGTTTAAGCGCTTGGGCGCACTCGGTGACTGGGAGGATCCCTATCTGACATTGGCGCCGGGCTACGAGGCGAAGCAGATCGAAATCTTCGGCGAGATGGCCAAAAAAGGGTATATCTACAAGGGGCTGAAACCGGTTATCTGGTGTGCCCACGATAAAACCGCCCTTGCGGAGGCGGAAATTGAGTATGAGAACGACCCTGTCGACACGCTCTATGTCGCTTTCCAAGTGAAAAAGGACAATGGCGTGCTGCAAAAGGCCGGGCTTGACCCCGAAAAGGTCTGGTTTGTCATCTGGACCACAACGGCCTGGACCCTGCCTGCCAATGTAGCCATTTGCCTTGGGCCCGATTTCGACTACGTGGCCGTAAAAGCGGGAGAGCGCGTCTACATCGTGGCCGAAGCGCTGCTGGAGAGCACGATGGCCAGCTGCCATATTTCTGAATACGAGACCCTGGCCACCTTTAAGGGCAAAGACCTTGAGCGCATCGAGACACAACACTGCTATCTGGACCGCCGTTCCCTGGTGATCCTGGGCGACCATGTGACGCTTGAAAGCGGTACAGGCTGTGTCCACACGGCCCCGGGCCACGGTGTCGAAGACTATGATGTCGTCTCCCGGCACTACCCCGAATTGCCCATGATCGTGCCGGTGAATGACGTTGGCATCTTCACGGAAGAGGTCGGCCCCTTCGAGGGTATGACCATCTGGGAGGCCAGCCCCAAGATCGTTGAGTTTCTACAGCAGAACGGCACGGCCATCGGGGTGACGCACGAGACCCATCAGTACCCCCACTGTTGGCGCTGCCACAACCCCATCCTGTTCCGTGCCACCGAGCAGTGGTTTTGTTCGGTGGAAGACTTCAGGGAAGAAACCTACAAGGCCATCGATTCGGTACAGTGGGTGCCCGAGTGGGGGCAGGGCCGTATGACCGCAATGGTGAGGGACCGCGCCGACTGGACCATCTCCCGTCAGCGCCTTTGGGGTATGCCCATCCCCGTTTTCTATTGCGAGGCCTGCGGGGAGTATGTCATCGACGATGAGACCATCAGCGCCGTCCAGGAGCTTTTTGCCAAAGAGGGCTCCAACGCCTGGTTCAAATACTCGGCCGAGGAGATTTTACCCGCCGGGTACAAGTGTAAATGCGGTGCCTCCCAGTGGCGCAAGGAAAAGGACACGATGGACGTCTGGTTCGACTCCGGCACCTCCCATGCCTATGTGCTCGAAAAGTGGAAAGACCATCACTGGCCTGCCGATTTATACCTCGAAGGCTCAGATCAATTCCGCGGCTGGTTCCAGTCCTCGCTGCTCACGGCGGTCGCCACGCGGGGTGTTTCGCCCTATAAAACGGTGGTCAGCGCGGGCTGGGTTGTCGATGGAGAGGGCCGCAAGATGTCCAAATCCCTGGGCAACGGCATCGAGCCGGAGCAGGTCATCAAAGAGTACGGTGCCGATATCATCCGCCTTTGGGTGGCCGCGGCCGATTACCATGCCGACATGCGCATCAGCAAGGAAATCCTCAAACAACTTTCCGAAGGATATAGAAAAATTCGCAATACAGCAAGGTTTATGCTCGGAAACCTGTCCGATTTCAACCCCGATACGGACAGTGTGACCGACGGGGAACTGCTGGACCTCGACCGCTGGGCCCTGGCAGAGTTGGACGAGCTTGCCGCCATAGCGAAAGAGGGGTACGACACCTTCGATTTCCACAAGGTCTACCACAATGCGCATCGTTTCTGTGTGGTCAGCATGTCCAATTTCTATCTCGACATCATCAAAGACCGCCTGTACATCACGCCCAAAAACGGCTCCAAACGCAGGGCGGCCCAAACGGCCATGTTCCGTATCCTTGTGTCCATCACCGAAATCTTGGCGCCCATCCTTGCGTTTACGTCGCAGGAAATCTGGGAATACATCCCCTCGTTCAAGGGCAAACAAAAATATGCCGTCATGCACGAGATGCCGAAACCCGGTACATACACTCTCACCGAGACCGAACGGGAAAAATGGGATACCATCATCGCCATCACGGCAGACGTGAAAAAAGTGCTCGAAAATGCACGTACCAATAAAGAAATAGGGTCTTCGCTGGAGGCCAGTGTGCTTTTGCATTGCGATGACAAGCTATATAGCTTTACAAAGGATATCCTGCCCGAACTCGCAGACATATTCATCGTTTCCGAGGTACAGGCGGTTCTCGATGGAGAAGGAGAGCCGGGAGAGGTCGAGGGCCTCAAGGTGGAAGTACGCCACGCCTCGGGAGATAAATGTGAACGCTGCTGGCAGTATCGGGATTCCGTCAGTGAAGGCGGTAGCCATCCGGGCCTGTGTGACCGCTGCGCCGGCATCCTCAGTGAGGCATAAGAAAAAATGAATACCGATGCGCAAGGCTTTCCGCTTTGCGCATCACCTCTTTTGAAAGACGACCCATGTCGGCGGAAAGTAAGGGCATGACTAAAGACCGTCAGGATCGTCATGAGTCTCCTTAAAATTGGGATCAAGCGAAAGGCGGAAACCTTCTTTGTTACTCACCATTGTCCTCTGTCTGGCACTCATTGGGCTGGATAAAATCACAAAAATCCTCGCGGTGAACGTGTTGATGCCCGTGGGCGTCATCCCCGCGATCTCCGGCGTGTTCGAGTGGAAGTATATCGAGAACACCGGTGCGGCCTTCGGCCTTCTCTCGGGCCGCCAGCCCTTTCTCATCGTTGTCACGGGTGTGGCGTTGCTTGCGGTAGCCCTGCTGTTGTTGTTCCGGCGGCCGAAGGACAAACTCGAATATATCTCGATCATTCTCATCTTTTCGGGAGGGGTTGGCAACCTTCTCGACCGCATCGCACAGGGTTATGTCGTCGACTTTATCAACCTACTGTTCATCAATTTTGCGGTCTTTAACCTGGCCGACATCTTTGTCACTGTGGGCTTTGTCCTGCTTGTCATCGCTGTTTTCCGCTCGGAATCCCGAAAGAAAAAGCAGGAGGAGACCGCCGGGGAACAACCGGAGAAGGCATCCCCCCCGGCCACAGATTCCGATGAATCAAATTGAGACAACGGTTTTGCCCTGTGACGCCGGTCTTCGTATCGACCGGTTTATCGCTCTGCGCTGCAGCCTCTCCCGTTCGGTGGCACAGCGTTTGCTCGAAGAGGGGCACGTGCTTCTCAACGGGCAAAACCCGGCCAAAAGCCGCCTGCTCGCCGCGGGGGACCATCTGTTCATCGAGATCCCTCTTCCCAAAGAAAGCCCGCTGCTTGCAGAGGAGATCCCCCTCGACATCTTCTATGAAGATGCGCACCTTCTGGTCGTAGACAAACCCAAGGGCATGGTTGTACACCCCTCGCCCGGCCACGACGGGGGCACCCTGGTCAATGCTCTTTTGCACCACTGCACGGGTGGGCTTTCGGGCATCGGCGGGGAGCTTCGTCCCGGTATCGTGCACCGCATAGACAAGGACACCAGCGGCTTGCTCGTGGTGGCAAAAGACGACGAAACCCATGCGGGTCTCTCTGCTCAGTTTGCGCAGCACAGCATCCACCGCGAATACCAGGCGGTGGTCTATGGGCGGTTTAAAGAACCCACCGGCCAGATTGACGCACCCATTGGGCGCAGCCATACCGACCGCAAGAAGATGGCCGTCACGCAACGCAACGCGAAACAGGCCCTCACCTTTTACGAGGTGGTGGCGGAGTACCCGGGTTTTACCCATCTGAAACTCCGGCTGCAAACGGGGCGCACCCACCAGATACGCGTGCATATGGCGGAAATCGGCCACCCTGTTGCCGGGGACACGGTCTACGGCCCCAAAAATTCCATTGGAAAACTGAAAGGCCAGTGCTTGCACGCGGGGCGCCTGGGTTTTGTTCATCCCGTCACGCAGCGGGAACTCCTCTTTGAAAGTCCCCTGCCACCCTATTTTGCCGACTTTTTGCGAAAGCTTTACAACACCAGAGGATAAGCATAGCATGATTCGTTCCCTTCAGGATATACTGGTTGTCTCCGATATGGACGGCACCCTTCTCACAGATGACAAACAGCTTATGGCAAGTACGCTGGAAAGTATCCGCCTGTTCACTTCACTCGGCGGGCGCTTCACGGTGGCCACAGGCCGCAGTGTGGAGTCTGTCTCCCGCTATGCCGAGCTGGTACCGCTGCTCTCTCCGGCCATTCTCACCGGCGGCACCGTCATCTACGACTATGAGCAGAACCGTTCGCTCAAAAGCGCCACCCTGCCGAAGCTCATTGCGAAAAATGCCCTGCAGGATGTACTGGGGCGTTTCCCAAAGGCGGGGACTATGGTGTTTGCCGCCAATACTCAGATTTTTCAGGTGCAGGCTTCCCCCTACGCCCAGGTATTATTTGACCAGGAGAGTGTCGGTTTCCATGTCAGGCCGCTCGAAGAATTGCCCCCGGACTGGAACAAGGTGCTTTTTGCGGCGGAACCAGAAAAGATAAACGAGATCGAGGAGTACGTGCGCGGCAGGCCCTACCCGGGGGTCTATTTCATTCATACGGGCCCCATTTTTTTTGAGATCATGCCCCAGGGGGTTTCCAAAGGCAGCACACTGAGCGAACTGTGCGCCCTTTTAGACGTCAGCTTGGAAAATACGATCGTCATCGGAGACTATTATAATGATCTTGAGATGATGGATGTGGCCGGATACTCTGTCGCCATGAGGAACGCACCGGCCGACGTCAGCTTCGAGGCCGACGAAATCTGCCAGTCGAACAATGAAGGCGGAGTAGGGCAGTACCTTTACGAGTTGGTGAAGCGTTATGGATGAGCGGGAGAAAAGGGTTTTTTCGGCACTGCTCCGCCCCCAAATATGCCTGCCGTTTTGTTTCGCCGCTTTGCTTTTGGTGGCCTTTTTGTGGTACCCGCCTTTTTGGCAGGCCGGCTATGCGCCCATAGACCCCGCCCCCTTTTTCACAGAGGCCGTACAGGGGGTGGACGTCAACCACGCCACGGAGCAGGAACTGGCGGTCCTGCCGGGCATTGGCCCCTCAAAAGCACGCGCTATTATAGAATACAGGCAGGAGCACGGCCCGTTCACGACAGCCTCGGAACTGTTGGAGGTGAGCGGAATCGGGCCCAAGACACTCGAAGATATCATGGAATTCATCGTGATTGTTCCATAATGCCAGCGGCAGGAGGCAAGGTGCAGTGAACGGCAACAGAGAGAGTGAAATCTTTATCAACAGGGAACTCAGCTGGCTGGAGTTTAACCGCAGGGTGCTCGATTTGTCCCGTGAGAAAACGGTGCCTTTGGGGGAAAAACTAAACTTCGCCAAAATTTACTGCAGCAACCTCGACGAGTTTTTCATGATCCGTGTCGGCTCTCTTTACGACCAGACCCTGCTCAAAAACGAATACAGAGAAAACAAGACCGGCATGACACCCCAGCAACAGCTCAGTGCCATCATGCCCAAAGTGGCCGAACTGCAGGGCCACTGTGACAAAAATGTAGAAAAGATTTTCCGAAAACTATGGGGCTATGGGCTGGAGAAAACCCATTTCGAAAACCTGGGAAAAGAGCGTGAAAATTTTTGGAAGAAATATTTTTTACGCGAACTTTTCCCGGTTCTCTCCCCCCAGATTGTGGACAGGCGCCACCCGTTTCCCTTCCTGCGCGACAGGGAGATCTATGTCGGCGCACTGATCAAAGAGGGGAAAAATGAGGATGCCCTCTTTGGCCTTATCCCCATCAGTTCCCATCTCGAGCGCCTGATCACCTTTTCGGATGGTGAGGTGATAAGCTATGCACTGGTGGAAGAATTGGTTCTACATTTTGCGGAAGTCGCCTTTGGCAAGGCAAATGTGCTTGAAAAATGCCTGTTTCGCATCACCCGCAACGCAGATCTCAGTGTGGAAGAGGGTATGTTCGACCAGGATATCGATTACCGCTCGATGATGAGCGAGCTGCTGAAACGCCGCAGGAAGCTTGCGGCCGTACGCCTGCAATTTTTTGGCACTCCGCCCCCCAGTATCCACAGCCTGCTTTTGGAGAAGCTGGTCCTGCCGTCGAAACAAAGTTTTGTGCAAACAAGCCCCTTGGAACTCTCCTTTCTCGGTACGCTGGCCGACCGCCTCAAAAGCATCGGCGGCCCCGACATGTTTTACCCTGTGGCAAGGCCGCTTCTTCCCCCCGCGGGGTATAGCCTGCACCGGGATGTGCTCCGTCAGGACGTCCTGATCTATTACCCCTACCACAGCTACCGGCCCTTTATCCAGTTGCTCAATGAGGCCGCCGCCGACCCCGACGTTATTTCCATAAAAATGACGCTATACCGTGTTGCGACAGAGTCAAAGGTCATCAGCGCCCTGATCGATGCCGCCGAAAACGGCAAGGAAGTGGTCACCATCGTCGAGCTGCGGGCACGCTTTGACGAGCAAAACAATATCGATTGGTCCCGCCAGCTTGAAAAGGCGGGGTGCACGGTGATTTACGGGTTTTCCGATTACAAAATCCACTCCAAGCTCACGCTGATCACCCGCAAACGTGGAAAGAAATATGAATACATTTCCCAGGTGGGCACAGGAAACTATAACGAGCGCACAAGCGAACTTTACACCGACCTTGCCTACCTCACCTCCAACCAGGAGATAGGCGAAGAGGTGGCGGCTGTGTTCAATAACCTGGCCCTGGGCCGCCTCACCGAGCATGTCAATCAGCTCATTGTAGCGCCCCTGCGTTTTAAAACGGTTTTGCTCGAAGAGATCCGCGAAGAAATCCAGTATACGCGTGCCGGCAATGAAGGCCGTGTGATCCTCAAATGCAACTCCATTTCAGATAAGGAAATCATTGAAACCCTCAGCGAAGCCTCCATCGCGGGGGTCCCGGTCGATATGATTGTCCGGGGCGTCTGCTGCCTGCAGGCGGGGCTTGAGGGGTTGACGGAAAACATACGGGTGCGCAGTTTGGTGGGCAGGTATCTTGAACATGCGAGGATTTATGCGTTCGGCCAGGCAGAGCGGCTTCGAATCTATATCGCATCGGGCGATTTCCTGACGCGCAACACCGAAAGACGCGTCGAAGTGGGCATACGTATTGATGACGCAGACCTGAAAAAGACACTGAGCGATATTTTGGATATGCAGCTGCGCGACACGGTAAATGCCAGCCTCATGCGTGAAGGCAACACCTATGAAAAAATCAAGGTGGGGAAGGACGAACGTTTTGACAGCCAGATGCAGATGTACCCCTATCTGCAGGCAGAACTGGCCTCGCTGGCGAAACCGGTGCACACAGAGAAAGAAACCGGCACAGCCCCCTCTGAAAATGGAGAGGAATGTATCCCCAGACGGTCTTTTTTCAGAAAATTTCTGGCGCGCCTGTTTCGCCGCTGAGCGGTTTTGTGCCAGATGAAAGTGTACCCGTCACGCTGTTTTTTTGG
>JAJDHT010000076.1 GCA_030266325.1 Ruminococcaceae bacterium OttesenSCG-928-I18 | reverse complement strand
GAGGAAAATCATGGTTAGTACGGATGGAAGAGTAGAAGGCAAGATTGCAATAGTAACAGGCGGTGCGATGGGTATGGGCAACGGCGTGGCCCGCGTGTTGGCACGCAACGGTGCGAAAGTCCATATCATGGACCGCTCCGATACGGTGGAAGCGGCTGCACAAAAACTGCGCGACGAGGGTCTCGACGTCACCGCCTTCCAGGTGGACATCACCGACAAAGCCAAATTGACAGCCATCTATGACGAAATCGGCAAAAAGAACGGCACCATTGATATCCTTGTGAACGTGGCCGGCATCGGCGATCAAAAGTACTTTGTGAATGTGGAAGACGACTACCTCGACAAGGTGTTCTCCGTCAACTTCCGTGGCACATGGAATTCCTGTAAAGCCGCTGTCCCCTATATGATCAAGAACAAATACGGCAAAATCGTCAACTTCTCCTCTGTCACCGGCGTCATGGTTGTAGACCCCGGCATGACGGTCTACGGCGCCACCAAGGGCGCTATCATGGCGTTTACAAAGGCCCTCGCCTCCGAAATGGCCTCCAGCAATATCACGGTCAACGCCATCCTGCCCGGCGTCATCGACACGCCCATGATGGACGCCACCTGCATAGATTCAAACCCCGACGACCCCGAGAGCGTCAAGGAAGGCATCGCCTCTACCGTTCCCATGGGACGTCTTGGCACCATCGAGGAAGCCGGCAAGGTCGCCCTCTTCCTCTCTTCCGACCTCTCCAGCTATGTCACCGGGCTCGGCGTCGTCTTCGACGGCGGCAGCACTCTGCCCGAGAGCGCCGGTTCCGGATGGGAACCTGCCGAGTAAAAAGAAATCGACCCTGTCTTATGGGCCTCGCCGCTTTCGGCGGGGCTCTTTTTGTTTTGACTTTTCTCCGCCGCCGGTTCATACTAAATATATTAGGTTTTTCAAGATATCCCACTGCAAAAGGAAATCGAGTCTCCCATGTACACGCTTACCCTTCCCCATTTTCACCTCCCAAAAATCGCCGAAAGCGGCCAGTGTTTTCGCCTGAATGCCCTTTCGAGCGGGGCCTATTCCCTGGTTGCGGGCAGCCAAAGGCTTGTCCTCACGCAGACCGGCCCCGCCACCGTTCGCTTCGCCTGCAGCCGTGAGGCATTTGAAGAACACTGGGCGGACTACTTTGACCTCGGAACCGATTATGGGGCATTTGAGGGAAAAATTTCTTCGGACGACCTCTTTCTGCAAGAGGCCGCAGAGTATGGGCGGGGCATTCGCATCCTGCGCCAGGACCCCTGGGAGATGCTCATCACCTTCATCCTCTCCCAACGCAAGAACATTCCGGCCATCAAAAAAGCCGTGGAAAACCTCTGCCGGTGCTTCGGCGAAAAGCGGGAAGAAGCGGGAGACGTATACTACGCCTTCCCCACCCCGGGCACACTGGCCAGCCAGACAAGCGAAACCCTGGCCGGTTGTTCCCTTGGCTACCGTACTCCCTATGTCCTCTCGGCCGCAAAGATGGTCGCGGAAAACGAGATCCAGCTAAAGGCCCTGGCCTCCCTCTCCAATGAGGAGTTACACAAAACCCTTCTGACTATTCCCGGTGTAGGTGCCAAAGTGGCAAATTGCATCCTGCTTTTCGGCTACCACCGCATCGACGCCTTTCCCATCGACGTCTGGATACAGCGGGTGATCGACGAAGAATACGGCGGTATTTTCCCCATCGAAAAGTATCCCGGTTTCGCCGGCGTTCTGCAGCAATATCTTTTCTTCTACGCCCGCAGCGACGTTTACCGAGAACGGAACAACCTGTAAAGATAGATAAAAAAACCGTCCTGCACCCTTATGATGCAGGACGGTTTTTTTCCATCAATCTCTTTTTTCGTAAAATGCGTTATCGGGTCTATGCGTTTTCCGCTCCGTCATTCTGCTCTTTCAGCTTTGCCGCAACCTCTTTCATGCGTTTGTTGCTGATGGGGTAGAAAATGATGACGAGCACGCCGACCAACAGCATGATACCCGGGAAGAGAATTGTCAGGTCCTTGATGCCGTTGAGGGCCGTTTCCGTCTGTGTCGCCGCATCCGCCTGGTAGCCGTACACGTCCAGCAGGATGCCCACGAGGAACATCGAGACGGCGGTGGCAAGTTTGATGCTGAACTGGAACATGGACTGCATGCCACCCTCGCGCCGGTGTTTGTTTTCATACTCATCCAGGTCGCTTACGTCGTATACCATCGCGTAGATCGTCACATACCAAATGCTCAGGATGATAATGGACAAAATCCGGAAGAGGTAGACATAGGTGATATCCCAGGGTTTCACAAAGGCCATAACGATCGTCAAAACGCCCGCCACGCTGTAGGCCACAAGCGCCGTGGCCTTTTTGCCAAAGCGGTTGGTGATGGGCGCCACGATCAGCGGCCCAATGGCACAGGCGATGCCCACCACGAGGAACTGGGTGGAAATCTGTGCGTCGGACATACCCGCGTTGTAGGTGCAGAAGTACATCAGGCTTGAGTTCTGCATGTTGGCCGAGAACCAGACGAAGAAGGTCAAAAGCAGAAGGATCAGGTAGGGTTTATAGCTCAGCAGCCTGGCGGTGCTCTTGATGAACCCGCCTACCGAGCCATGCTCCGCCTTCAGTGGGTTGTCATGCTCCTGGCCGGGCTCCGCTTTTTTCTTTTTGAGGTTCGGGTTTTCGGGTTCCAGCCCGTTCGTCGCCATCCAGCTGATCAGATAAGCCGCAATGGCACAGATACCCATGATGGCGCCCGCGATGCTCCAGCCGCGCAGCACATGGTCCGTGCCGCCAAACAGGTTCACCAGCGGCAGCATGCCGGCCGAGGCGATGAGCATGCCGCCCTGCAGGAAGGCAGCCGCCACCGAACGCAGCCGCGTGCGGCCCTGGGGGGTGGCCTCCATCTCGGCCGCAAGCGACAGATAGGGGATGTCACTCATGGTGAGGAAGAGCCAGAACAGCATGTTGACGACCAGGAAGTACGCGCCTTTCGCCTCCATCGGCAGGAACTGCATATCCGTAAACATCAGGAAGATGGCCGCGCCGAGGGCGAAGCATCCCTTGAACAGGATCGGCCGGCGGCGTCCCTTCGGGTTCCGGCTCATATCAGACCAGTACCCCACAGCCGGGTCGGTCACCGCATCCCAAAGCACGGCGACGAAGGAAATCGTGCCTGCCAGGGTCGCCGACAGACCGATCAGGTCTGTTAAAAAGAACAGAAAGAAGTTATAAAAGACGGTGTAGGCGATATTTTCACCTATCGAACCCACACCATAGCCTAGGGTTCTTCCCATAGTGAGTTTTTTCGTTCCCATGATTCCAAATCCTTTCCCATTGTTTGAAGTCTAACGTGCAGCTAAGTATACATGCCCCGTTTTCCTATTCCCAAATCCTTTTCGATACCAAACGCGCTCACCCAGTGCCCCGCGGCCATGCCGCTGCGCACCACGCGGTTTTCAAAAGCGGCCGTTTTTCCGTTCACAATCGTGTAGGTGGCCAGTTTGTCCTGCCTGTCCACAACGGTGATGTTCGCTTTTGCCCCTTTGCCCAAATGCCCCAGTTTCTCCGTCCACCAGCTGCGGCCGGTCACTTTTTCAAACAGACTCACGGGGTTGCACGTCATCGTGGCCACTGCCTGCGGCAGGGTGAGGATTTTGTCCTCCGCAAGTTCCAAGAGGGCCGGAATGTTGTCGCGGCTGTCTCCAAACCCTTTCATGACCGATTGGTTTTGTCCATCCGAAACCAGGATATTCACCACGCCGTCATGCAGGGCCTCGAGGCAAACCTGTCTCGCTTCCTCGGCCATCTGCAAACCTTCCCTGCTGCCGCGGCCTTTGCGGATCATCGTCGTCACAAAGTCCCCGGTGATGTCCGCACGTGCACACAGGGCCAAAACCTCCCGCATACTTTCAAGCGGGTCTCCATGTGTGCCGCATCCCGCCGCCGTCATGTGCGTCAGGTGAACCGGGGACAGGCCGCTCGCCAAAGAGGCAATTCGCCGGGTGTGTTCAGGGTCCTGCGTATGGGACATATAGAGCAGCCCTGTCCGGCCGCAGATCGACGCCACTCTTTTTACATTTTCGTCGCTCATCAGAAAATGCCCCATATGGTCCTTGACGCCGACCACCAAAGGGGCCATCCGGTTGGTCAGCTCGTTTTTACTCAGTTTGCAAAAGGCCACTTCTTCGGGCAGAACGCCTTTGAGTAACATGACGATCTCTTCGTCTTCCAGCATCGTGCCCAGCATGTTGGCCGCACCCACAAATACACCCGCATTGAGGGGGAGGCCCCGGTCCATCTCGGCCCCGAGCAGGCAGGGTGCCATGAGGGTATTTCCCGCACCCGGCGTAAACGCCACGGTCACGCCGTCGGCCACCGCCCGCATGATCGGCTGGGTATCCACCTCAAACAGGTCGCCGAGATGCAGGTGCATGTCCACGAGGCCCGGCCACACCATCAGCCCCTCTGCGTCAATCACAAGATCTTGCTTTTCGGCAGGGATGTTCCGCCCCACCTCCACAATCTCCTCGCCGGACACCGCTATATCCAGCACGTCCTCAACGCCGTTCGCGGGGTCTACAACATGCCCCCGTTTTAAGAGAAGCCTGCGTGCAGAGGCACTTTTGTCCTGTGGCACTTCACATGGTTTCCGCATTGAAAATACCGCCTCAATTCCTGTCTGTTTCGGCCCCGCCCGGCCGCTCCGGGCAACCGGGCAGGATGCCGAATGAAGCGCGCTGACCGCAGCTGGGCTACGGGGTCACACCGCCTCGCTTCAGCGAAATACTAAAGGGTGTCGACACCATCTAGAACTGCTTGCCAATTTTGCCTCCGGCCACCATCGCGGAAAGCGAGTCGGTGATGATGCGCGAAGCCATCACCGAGGTGATGTCGTTGACATCGAAGCAGGGGGCCACTTCCACAACGTCCAGGCCGCACAGGCCTTCCCTTGCTATGATGCTGAGGAATTTGAAGATTTCGCGGGGCAAAAAGCCGCCGGGCTCGGGCGAGCAGCATCCGGGCGCGTAGGCGCTGTCCATGCAGTCGATGTCGAAGCTCAGGTAGACGGCCTTCGCGTCCTTCCATGCGATGTCGAGGGCGATCTCGGCCGCCTTCTTGACGCCCTTGTCCAAAATCTCGTCCACCGTCATGATGGCCACATTCTTCTTGATCGAGCCCTGCAGCGGGATGCGGCAGGCCTGCGGGCTGCCGATGCCGAGCTGTACGAGGTTTGAGGCCGGCACGTTGGGGATGTCGGTGGCGTGGTAGAACGGCGTCGTGTTCATGCGCTCGTCCAGGTCGATGTCCTGCATATCGGGGTGGCGGTCAAAATGAATGATGCCGATGTTGCCGTCGATATGCGGGGCAATGCCGCGGATGACCGGGTAGGTGATCGAGTGGTCTCCGCCCATGACGGCCGGGAAGGCCCCGTTTTCCACGATGTAGGAAACGGCTTTTGTAATCTGGTCAAAGGTCTTTTCGTTGTTCGAGGGTAAGGTGCACACATCCCCCACGTCCACGATATCGAGCGACTCGCGCAGATCCACGGCATACTCGAAATGGTGTGTCGTGTGCCCAGCCGAGGCACGGCGGATGCCCATGGGGCCATAACGTGCGCCCGCTTTGTAGTGGGCCGCGCCGTCATAGGGCACACCCAGCACCGCTACGTCCTTGCCCTTGAGTTTGCTCATATCCTCAAGGTAGGGGAATTTCATATAGGTGGTGATGCCGCCAAACACAGGCAGGTCCCCGCGGGCAAAGCAGGATATGGTCTTGTCCGTCACGCTGTCGGCCGCGGGCAAGCCCATGCGTATGCCCTCGGCAATCACCTCGTCCTGTTTGGTGGTAGGCAGTTTCTGCTCGGCCCGTGCCAATTGTGTGCCCAGCAGGTCATCTCTGTTGTACGCCATATATATACGCTCCCTTCTCAGATCCAAAATAACTGGTTTGTATGCCGCTTCCTGGTACCCGGAACATGTGTCCTCGCTATGTGCAGCACCTCTTCCCTGTGTGATCTCTCTCGCTTTTTATATCCTCACCCCGAAGCCCTTACCCCCTTTCTTTCCTTACCTCGCCGGCGAAAGTCACATTTCGGTGGTTTTTGCCGCATATCGTATGTAAATCTCCGCCACTTTTGCCACATTTTCCAGCAGGATGTATTCGTTGGTCTGGTGGGCGATGTCCCTCGCGCCCGGCCCCAGGATCGCAAAAGGCAGCGGATGTTCTATCGCAATCTCTTCCATATCCGTGTAATAGGGGACATGGGTGAATTCGTGCTCCAGCCCCATCTGGCCATATACCTCTTGCAATCCCCTTATTATTTTCGCATCCTCCTCCACCTGAATCGGCAGACGGTTTTGGTTCAGTCGATACTCAATTTGTACCCCGCACCCCTGCGCCATCTCTTCCGCCAGCCGCTCTATGTGCTCTATAATCTCCACGTGCTCCTGCGGGTGTACCGTGCGAACATCAATGTGAGAGTGGCACTGCCGGGGGATGATGTTGTTTTTACACCCGCCCTGCGTCATCGTAACCGCGATGGACATCCTGTCCCCAAAGCGGCTTTTTCGCTCCGTGCGGCAGGCCTCTTTCAGCCTGTCTATAAACTCGCCCAGCCGCTCAATCGCGTTGATTCCCTCTTCGGGCAGGGCCGCATGCGCCGCCTTTCCACTCGCGGTGAAGTCAATGCCGATGGCGCCCTTTTCAAATATACCAATCCGGTTGTCTGTGGGCTCCCCCACCAGAACTTCAGACACCTTGTGAAACACACCCGTCTGCCTGACCGCCCTGATTCCTTTGGAGCCGGTCTCTTCGTCCGCAGTGAAGATAAAGTAGAGGTCGCGCGGCAGCGGCACCGGGTTGTCCAGGAAGTACCCGGCGGCGATCATCATCGAGGCATCGCCGCCCTTCATGTCCGAGCCTCCCCTTCCATACATCTTTCCGTCTTCCACCACAGCTTCCAGGGGAGGGTATTTCCACTTGTCGATTTCCTCGGCGGGAACCGTATCCAGATGTCCCACAAAGGCCAGGCCTTCTTTCTTCTCTCCGGGCAGTTTCACAATCAGAGAGGCACGTCCCTGCCCATGGTCCAACACTTCCATTGCAACCTTCTGCCCATTTGCCGCTCTTTTTTCAAAAAATTGCTTTATATATTCTACAGCCTCGCCCTCGTTTCCCGGCGGGTTCTGGGTGTCCATCCGTATCAGATCCCCCAGCAGCTCCGCAATGGGAAACCGCTCCACATACTCCCCAATTCGGTTGCTCACATTTATTTCCTCCCGTTCGACGCTCTTTTACCAATATCCCCATTGTACACGGCGAAACGGTTTGCTACAATATACACAGAATACATATATTCTTATCATTTTATGTTGTTGAGGTACATTCAATAGGAAACCCTTAGCAGGGTAACGAAAGGGGAACACCCAGTATGCAGCCCACCTTACGCAAACTGCTGGAATCGGAGGAATTCACCGATTACTACGTCATCTCCGGTGCCGCAGGGCTTGACCACCCCGTCTCCACCGTTTCGGTGATGGACGCGCCCGACATCTACGAGTGGATGCGTGGCGGAGAAATCCTCATCACCACGGGGTACCTTTTCCGCGACAACCTCGAGTATATTTCGTTCCTCATCGAGCGCCTGAAAGAGGCAAACGCGGCCGCCCTGTTTGTGAAGCTGGGCCGCTTTATCGACGAAATGCCTCAAAATGCCATCGAAACGTCCGAAAAACTGGGGTTCCCCCTGGTGTACATGCCCATCGATTTTGCCTTCATCGATGTCATCAACCCCGTGCTCTCCAAAATCATCTCCGCACAGTCCGAAGCCATCCGGTACTCGAACAGCATCCATAAGGTCTTTACAGACATCGCCATCCTGGGCCAGGGCATTCAGGAGGTGGTCTCGGCCATTTCGGGCCTCATCCAGTCAAAGGTGGTCTACTACGACACCTTTCGCGACGAGCTCTACCAGGACGATACGCACTTTGAGCTAGAGACCTTTAAGCGGCGCTTTCTTGAAGACTACACCTGCTTCCCTGTCCATTTGGAAAACCGCACGTACGGTTATATCGTCATCACCGAGGAGGATTACACGGCCGACGAATACAGCGACATCGTTGTGGAGCACGCCTCCACGATCATCAAGCTGGAGATCCAGAAGAAGATATCCAACCTGCAGATCGAGCGGAAATACCGCGACCAATTCGTGCAGGACATCCTGTTTCAAAACATCAAAAGCGGCGACGAAGTGGAAAAGCGCGGCCGGGTTTTCAGCTGGCAGTTCGAGGGGTCCTACCGCGTCTTCATCATAGACATCGATCACTTCAAGGCAAAGTATATCCACGGTCTCGACCAAAACGACCGCCGGCTGGACACCGTGGCAAACGAGATCTTTGAAACCTCCATCTCTTTCCTCCGGCGCCGGTTCTCCCACATCATCTACACCACCTTTTCAGACCAGACCGTGGTCATCGCGCGGGAACCGGTAGAAAGCCCGGACACAAAAGCCGCCTTCGCCACGGCGGCACATGAGCTACAGGAAAAAATTTCCGCCGCCCACTTTGAATTCAGCCTCTCGCTCGCTTTTGGCGATGCACACGAGGGCATCCTGTCCGCCAGCACAGGGTATAAAGAGGCCAAACGGGCATTGCAGCTGGCCCACCTGTATGGGACCAAAAACCGCATCGTATTTTACGAAGATCTCGGCCTTTACACCCTGCTCGACGCCATTCGGGACGACTCCTCCCTGAGAGAGTATTCGGGCCGTACGCTCTCGCCCTTACTGCAATACCAAAGCAAGAAGGGAAACGATCTTCTGGACACATTGCAGACCCTCATCGACTGCAACTGGAACATGAAAAAGGCATCCCTCGCCATGTACCTGCACTACAACACCCTCAAGCAGCGTTACCACAAAATCGAACAAATTCTGGGCGTTGATTTCGATCGCGTGTCAGACCGGGTCAATATCGAGCTAGCCGTAAAGCACCACCGGCTTTTGTCAAGCGGAGAGTAGCCTTTTTCCTTTGCCCTTGTATGCGGCGCCCTGCCCCCGTGAACGGGCACCCGCCAAAAGGTGGCGGACGCCACCGCGTCCGCCACCTTTGAAAAACCATGTCCCGCCCGCCGCGTCTTGGCGAGGCGATTACAGATTGTCCGCCCTGTCCAAAACCGCCTTGTGGAAATTTTCCACCTCGTGCTGATACTCCTCCTCCATCAGCTTAGAGGTGATCATAAAATCCGCCGAAGCCCTGTTGGTCGCAATCGGGATGTCGTAAACCAGCGCGATGCGCAAAAGGGCTTTCACATCGGGGTCGTGCGGCTGGGCCGTCAGGGGGTCCGAAAAAAAGATGACAAAATCGATGGTCCCCTCCACAATTTTGGCACCGATCTGCTGGTCGCCGCCCAAAGGCCCGCTGTTATACCCGCGCACCGGCAACCCTGTCCGGTCGGTGATCATCTTGGCGGTGGTGCCAGTGCCACAGAGGAAATGGCATTGCAACACTTCCCTGTTCCAGTCACACCACTCCAAAAGCTCCTGCTTTTTGCCGTCGTGGGCTATTAATGCGATATTTTTTTGCTTTCCTATCGTCAGTGTTACCGTCTCTTCACTCATCTTGCGCCTCCGCTGCCGCACCATCGGTGCCGTTTTTCACCATAAACCTGTCCAGGGCCCTCATGTTCTCCGCGGTGTCCCTATAGACATTCAGCTGGATCGGCCTGTCCAGATCAAGCGTAAAAATCCCCATCAGGCTTTTCGCATCCAGGATATATTTCCCTGATACAAGGTCAAAATCTCCCTCGAGTGGGGAAAGTGTCTCGACAAAATCCTGCACCTTTTCCGTGGTGGGCAGGCTGATATAGACCTGGCGCATGCAAGCACCCCCTTTTCCCAAAGTTTATTCCCCACTAGTGGGGGTCTCATACCCCGCCCCTTGGGGCGGACTTGTCTGTCCGTGGCGCCGATACCCCGTAGCTTGCTGCGGGGAGTGCGTTTC
>JAJDHT010000075.1 GCA_030266325.1 Ruminococcaceae bacterium OttesenSCG-928-I18 | reverse complement strand
CCCGGGAGGCATAGCTGCCGGGCACCGTGCGGTAGGAAAGGCAGGTCAGGGTGGGCTTTTCGCACTCTCCCGCCAGGGCGCGGCAGTCGCAGGGAGAGAGATAGATTTGGCGCTCGTCCCTCTCGATCCGCTCTGTCAGCTCCTCCAGGGGCACCACCTCGTCCAGCGTGGGGGTGTCGGCCATACGGTCCAAACCCCCGACGTAGCGCTCGAGGTAAAGCGTATTCAGCTGCCGGCGCACCTCTTTCGGAAAGCGGCGGTATACCTCGGTCTCCGTCACGCTGAACACGTCGAGCCGGACGAAAAAATCTGAAACGGCGTACAGCATGCGCTCTTCATCCAAAAGGTTCAGCGAGCCGCGCTTGTAGCCCTGGCGCAGCACCATGGCCGCCTCCTGCTCGCTGGCCGGCTCCCCGCGCAGCTCGGAGACAAGGTCCACTACCTCGGGCGCGGTGAACTCTTTGCCGGCCATCCGCGCAAGAAAACGCTGCTCAACCTCCGTGACCATCTGGTCCACAAAATTATATGCCACCGGCGGCACCTTAAACGTTTCTAAAAAATCTCTTTCTGCCAAGGGGAAACTCCTTAGGGGATTATGCAGCCGCCTGGACCTCACTGCTGATGCCTGTGTAATAGTCGGACGCGACGTCCTCATACTCCTGCCCGTCCACGTCCACGCGCGCGTTCAGGCCGGTGATGGTCTCCGTGTCGAGAGTCGCGTCCACCGCATCAATAATGGCCACGGCATCGGGGTGCGCCTCATAGAAATCTCTGCGCATCACCGGGGCGATGTTATAGGGCGGCCAGGCCTGTTTGTCGTCCTCCAGCAGCGTGTATTCGGGCTGGGAGAGCTGTCCTTCGGTGGTGTATGCGGGGGCGGCATCGGCCTCGTCGTTCGAAAGGACATCATACTTTAAGGAGTTGCTGAAGACATGGATAGAGGCGAAGTGAAAAGGGCCATATACCGCTTCCAGGGCGGGCAGGCCGTCTTCACGCACCTCAAACTCCCCCTGGGAGGCAAAACGAATATGCTGCGCGTTGGCCTGCAAATCAGAGAGGGTGCGGATGCCGTACTGCTCCGCCACATCGGTGCGCATCACAATTCCCTGCCCGTCGTTTGCCTCGGCGGGCTGCAACCACACAAGATCAAAGCGCTCTCGGTACTCTTCACTGATGATCGTAAACACTTCTTCAGGGTCGGTGACCGGCTCATGCTCCAAAATCACGATCAGGCCCGTGCCCGTGTATTCAGGATAGACATCGATCTCATCGCTTGTGATGGCCACGTGGTCCATGGAGCTGGCCACGTCGAACACCCGCTCCACGCTGTAGCCCGCTTCCTCCAGCGCCAAGGCGTAAAGTTCCGATACTATCAAATTCTCGGTGAACCCCTTGGAACCGATGCGGATGGATTTTTCGGCCGACTGTGCCGCACCGCCTGCGGCGGAACCGCCGGACTCGGCCGGGGCACCCGAAGCGCCGCAGGCTGTGAAGGCGAACAGGAACATCGATACAACGGCCAGGGCAATCGTGCGTATCCATCTGGGTTTTCTCATTTTTTTCTCCTCTTCACTCTCAGAACATCGCTTTGCTATTCTTGTTTTCCTATCGACACACGGCTTGACATACGGCAAAACTCACACATACCGAATGGCTACCTTTTCAAGCAGGTTCCATAAAAAGCCGGCCAGCAAGGTCATGGCGGCCACACTCACGCCGCCGATGAGAAGCAGGTCGGTGCGAAGCAGGCCAAGGCCTGTAAAAATCAGGTTGCCAAGGCCCCCCGCGCCGATATAGGCGGCCAATGTGGCACTGGCGATCACCTCGATCGTGGCCGTCTTCAGCCCAGTGAGCATCATCGGAGTAGACAGGGGCAGCTCGACCGTGAAAAAAATGCGCTTTGGCCCCATGCCCATGGCCTCGGCGGCCTCCATTGTACCCTGCGGCAGGGTGCGGAACCCAAGCGCTGTATTGATGAGAATGGGGGGAATGGCCAAAAAAACCAGCGCCACAACTGCCGGCTTCACACCCACACCCATGAGGGGGATGCACAAAACCAACACCGCAAGGCTGGGTAAAATGCGCAGGGTGTTAAACACCCCGGTCACCGCATTATATAGCGTATCCCGCCGGGCACAAAACGCGCCAAGCGGGATACCGATCAAAGCCGCCACTAGCACGGAGAGCAGGCTGATGGCAGCGTGTTGTTGCAGGGCAGCAAGATAGACATCCATGTTGTCCTGAAAATACTCTACAATCCGCGCCAACTGTGGAACCTCTTTCCTCTACACATTTGCTAAAAACGCTCGTTCTTCCGGGGTAGTATACCCCCCGAAAGAGCGGATGTCAAGCATTTCGACACGTTATGACATTCCTTTTACCCCCCATAGAAGGGGGAGTTCACGCTCGAATACAGGTAGTTCACAAGGGTGTCGCCCGCATAGAGATAGAGCAGGAAACTCACGGCAAAAAAGACTGCAATCACAAGGAAGATACCGAGGATGCTCACGCCGCCTTTCTGCTGCAAAGCCAGCTGGTAGGCGCCTGGCGGCGGCGTGTTCTGCTGCAGGGAGCGAATTTGCTTCGCGGCGTGCCGCCTGTATAAATACAGCGCAAACACACCAAACAACAGGTTGCGCGCGAAGGACAGGTAGTTTGCCACCGCCGAGGCCGTGGCGAGGGAATCAAGCGTGAAACCAGCAAAAACGGGGATTCCCGCATCCATAAGCACCCACAGGATGCTGGGTGCAGAGAACAAAAGGTAGGTGGCAAAGGCGATGGCCGCCCAGCCCCACATCTTGCGGTAAGCGAAATAGAAGGTGCCAAAAAAGAACGCGCTGAAAGTAAAACTGATTTTCCCGCCCCGCCTGTCCTGCTGTTCCATACGGGCAAAGTACACGGGAACCGAAGGGCCGATAAAGGCGGCCCAGTCCTGTTTTGGAATCCCGTCAAATTCCCCTTTGAGCTCCGTGCCGCCGTAACCCGACGCCTGCTCGAAGGTCGGGGGCACACCCATCATGAACGGCGGGGGCGTCGCAGGCGCCTGGCCCTGCGCGGGGCCCTGGCCCTTCACGGCTTCGCTGTGCAAGGGGTACCCACACCGCTCACAAAAGATGTTGGGCCGTTCGTTGATGGTCTGACAATTGGGGCAGACGATGCCTGCGGAGTTCTGCGCACCCGCCTGCGCGGCGGGCCCGCCCGCCTCTTGTGGGCCTGACGCCGCCTCGGGCTGCGCCGCGCCGCCTGCCGGGGTGTATTCAAACCCCTCCCGGTGCTTGTGCTCATAGACGCACTGGCCCTCTTTTTTGTAACATTCACGGTGGTAGGGTGCGCCACAGGAGGGGCAGATGACAACATCTTCCCCTTTTGCGAAGGGCTTGTGGCATACCTGACAGGAATCCGGCTGGTTCATGGAGGTCCTCCTGGAGATGGTACGGTGTTTGTCAATTTCGTAATTATACCGCTTTTTCTGCGTTTTTGGAAGGGCGGTTCCGCTTGCGAGAGTGCCCGTAGTGTTTTATTGAAAATACAGAAGGTTTTCGTGCCCTCCCCCCGCCCTCGGCGGGGGAAGAGTGCATTAAATGCACCCGATAATCAACGCGATGGGCACGCCGCCCCTCCCCCTGCTTTCCTCTCTTCTGTGCGGCCTTCAGCTGCCACAGGTGCCCCAGAGCGTCTCTATGGGGCGGGGACGGGGTATGTTTTTGCAGAACACCTCTTCCCAATGGGCCAAAGCGGGGTTCTCCCTGTTGATTTCAAACCACTTTGCCCCCCGGTTTTCCCCTGCGGCGAGGCAGGCGCGAACCGCTCCGTCCAGTATGGCGGGGTCCTCGATTTCCGCGTCCAGCACCTTCACCTCGTCCTTTTCCACCCAAAACAGGGTGTGGCCGAGATACCGCGGCCCTTCCAGGACCACATATCCTTCGAGAGCGCCCTCAAAACGCCCCCCGTTTAAAAGATCGATCACATCCGGCTCCTCAATCGGCCTCATCGCCAGCATGGCGTTCCCCTTTCTACTTGCTGCCCCGCAGCAGCATGGCAACTTCCCGGTCTGTGAGATGCCTGTACTGCCCGGGCTGCAACATCCCCAGTTTTACGGGGCCCACCGCGCTGCGTTTCAGGCGTGCAACCTGCAGCCCCACCGCTTCACACATGCGGTGTATCTGCCGGTTTCTCCCCTCTTTGAGTACCATTTCCAAAACGGTGCGGCCCTCTTCTTCGGCGAGCACCCGCACTGTGGTGGGCATCGTCCTGTGTCCGTCTTCCAGAAGAACGCCCGAGGCGAGTTTTGCAATCTGGTCTTCACTGGCGCGCGGATGCACCGTCACACGGTAGAGCTTGGCCACCCCGCCCGAGGGGTGCGTCATGGCCTGCGCAAAGGCTCCGTCGCTGGTGAGCAGCAACAGCCCTTCGCTCTCTTTGTCCAGCCGGCCCACGGGGAACACCCGGCGGGGCACGTCCGCCACAAGGTCCATCACCGTCTTGCGTCCCCGGTCGTCCCTGGCGGTGGAAAGATAGCCCCGGGGTTTATACAGCATGAGGTAAAGCTGCTGCTGGTCACGTATGTTTTGCAGTGTCTGCCCATCCAGGCTGAGAAGGTCTTTCTCGGGGTCCATCTTGTCCCCCAGGCCCACCGGCCTTCCATTGACCCGAACCCGGCCGTCGGCAATCAGCTTTTCCGCGGCACGGCGGCTGCAGATGCCCCGCGCCGCCATCACTTTCTGAATCCTCTCTTCTTTCAACAACCCATTCCCCTCTCCGCGATGCCCCACACTGCCAAAGGCCTCTCCCAGAACAAGATGCCACATACCCAAGGCACCCACCCCGGTATGTGGCATACGTCTCTTCCTTCACACACTATTCAGGCTCGACCACAACCACCTCGTCCACTTCGACACGGACGGTATCACAGCGGTCTGCGGGGGGCTTTTCGGGCTCCTGCTTGTCCTTCTTGTTTTTGGATATCAGGCCATTGACCTTGTCCATAATCTCGGGCAGCATATTGAGGGCCCGGTCGATGGTGGCGCTGTGGTCGGCCAGCTGGATCAGGCGGACATTGCCATCCTTGAGCACGAGAAAGGCGACCGGCTGGATGGACATACCCGCCCCGCTGCCCCCGCCGAACAGGTCTTTCGGGGCCTTGGCGGAGACGAAATCGCTGCCGCCGGAGGCAAACCCGAAACTCACCTTGCTCACCGGAAGGATGGTGGTGCCGTCGGCCGTGTGGATGGGGTTGCCGATGATCGTGTTGGAATCGGTCATCTGCTTGATTTTATCCAGGGTAACGTCCATCAAGCTGTTGATAGGATGCTCGCTGCTTGTACCATTCGCCATGTCATGACTCCTTTGGTATCGTGGAATACTTCGGGCATTTATTTCTGTAAGGGTTTCATTTTGAGGTCTGCGCCAGGGCTTTTCTCTGTTTTGCCATTTTCTTTCTGCGTTTTTTCAGCGCACGCAGGCGCATAAAGCGGCGGATCAGATGGCTGTGGCGGATAAAATGGATCAGGGCCAAAATGCCCGCCACCACTATTATAACCGGAGCCGTGACCACTTTACAAGCCAAAACAAGCTGTTTTTTGCTTTCCCCTGTAAAATCGGGGATCAGGACATAACGCCTGTAACGGATATGCAGCAGATTTTCCAGCACCGCACGGGCCCCGCCGATGGCCGCATGCAGCTGGCCGACGCGCACGGCCACGTCCGACGCCTGCTGGGCTTGCACGGGCAAGACGATCTCCACGTCGTAGATGAGAAGCCCTTTCAAAATGAACCGCAGCGCTCTGGAGGCGGAGGAAGCCAGCCGCTTGACAAGGTCGATCCATTCCTCTATGCTACGCTCTTTCGGCGCCTTTTTTTTCTTTTCTTCCCGCTCTTCCTGTTCTTCCTCTGCCGTGTCCCCGTCATGCTTTTTCTTTTTTTCTTTGCCCTTCTTTTTGGGTTTTGCCGGTAAAATCTTTAAATTGACAAAGAAAAGCACACGCACCTTCAAAGAAAAAACCCCGGCACGGTAATCCGCCGTCACGATGACCGGCAAAAGCAGCAAAATGGCAACGAGCACCAACAGACCGAGAAACACCCACCCGATCACGCTCAACACCACCATGGGTCAATCCTCTTCCCCTGCGAAGGCAGCCCTGCCGCCCTCTGCTTCAATAAAGGCGCCACCTCGCACGGCGATGGTGGGCGCGTCTTCCTCGTCTTGACTAAACGCGGCCTCGGGCTGCGGAAGCCTGTCCGGCCGGGCATACAATACCGATTCGTCCTCGGGCGCCTCCTCCGTATGCAGCGGCGGCAGCTCCGACAGCGAGCGGATGCCGAACGTGCGCAGGAAAGCGTCGGTCGTCCCGTAGGCGATGGGTTTGCCGGGCAGGTCCAGCCGTCCGGCTTCGGCAATCAAACCTTTCTCCACAAGCCCCGAGACGGTCGTGGAGGAATCCACCCCGCGCACCTGCTCGACGAAAGAGCGGGAGACAGGCTGGTTGTACGCGATGATCGCCAACACTTCCAGCGCGGCCGGCGAGAGCGGTGTGTTGCGGCGCGTGTCCAGCGCCGCCTTGACAGCGTCACTGCAGCGCTCTTTGGTGGCCAGCTGCCATGCGCCTTCCAGGCGGATAAGCTGCAGGCCACGGTGCTCCGCCTCACATTCATCCCGCAAGGCGACAAGCAGCCGCTCGCAAAGCGGCTCTTCTATTTCCAAAAGGGCGGCCAGGCGCCCTGTGGTGAGGGGTTCCGCATAGGCAAACAGCACCGCTTCCAGTGCCGCTTTGGCGTCGTTCAACTCCAATGCCCTCCCCCTTCCGTTCTCTTCCACGCCCGGCTAGGCGTCCCCTGCCACCCTGGCCGCACGGTTCTTTCTCGTCTCGTGCCCCTTTCGCATCGAAAGGCTGCCCTCGTCATCAATGACAATCCTCCCCCCGCGCACCAGTTCTAGCAGCGCCAGGAAGGTGGCCACGGTCTCGCCGCGGCTGCGGCTTTTAGCAAACAGTTCCCTCAGCCTGCGCACCCTGCCGGTAACCAGCCCGCGCAGCACATGGATCACCCGCCCTGACACCGAGACAAAGGGCGCCGCCACAATCTCGTCGAATTGTTCGCGCTTGGGCGATCGCCGCAGGTTTCTGCGGCCCATACTCTGGGCCAGCGCCGCCGCCAGCTCCTCTTTCTCGTGCAGCATGAGATACGTGGTGTCCGGGGTGAACGGAGCCGGTTTTCGAACGGCGATGAAAACATCCCCCTGCATCTCCCCCAGGCGGGCGGCCACTTCCTTGCAGGCGCTGTACTCCACAAGAAGGCCGGTCAGCTCCTCTTTCATGCGTTCGCCCTCCTCGCTCTTGGGCAAGAGCAGGGAGCTTTTCATCTGCACCAGGTGGGCGGCCATCGTGATAAACTCTGAGGCCCCATCCAGCTGGTCCGGCCCGGGTTCCCCCACCACTTCCAGGTACTGGTCTATGAGTGTCAATATCTCAATCTCATAGATTTTCATCTTGTTTTTATTGACAAGCGCCAGCAAAAGATCCAGCGGCCCCTCAAAATCCTCTGTATAAAAGGCAAGCGCTTGGCGCGTCCTCGTCATCTCCATAGACAATACTCCTGTAAACCGCTTTTTACGGTGAACTGACAAAACATCGGCCAGTTGAGAAACGGCGATAAAACCAGTACTCATCATACCATAAATTGGGGCTAGGGGCAATCAAAAAACAAAATCCATCCCATATATTGTGGATTTGCACAAAAAGCACCCCGCCTGGCCCGGCGGGGCAAAAAAGGGACACTCTTTTCCTGTGTTTATTTAGAGAAAGGTCATGAGGGCCCCGCCCTCATACTCCCGCAAGGGGACGCGTCCCCTTGACCCCCTCTTCGAGAAAGCGACCGCACTTACCTTTTGCCCGGCCTGGGGGCATTCCCGCTCCTTTACTCGGCAAATTCTTTGATGGCACGGCAGAGGAATGCCGCCGCGCCTATCGCAAAACCATCATAGTAGTCCGAAAATCTCTTGTCGGCTTTATACATCTCGGCAAGACCGATGTGGGCTTCCGCCGTATATTGCGGCCAGGTGTATTCCAGCCATTGGCGGTGCAGCTGCACGGCCTTGCGCGCCAAAACATCATTTTCGTCCCCGTCTTCTACGGCCTGGCGCAACACCTCTTTCAGTTCTCGCTCGGTCGCCTGCATGCTCTCATACGCTTCTTCACTCATATTCATCCACTTTTGATTGGACGCCTGCACGGTAGCTTCCCCATACTCCCGGCGTATTTCTTCTCCAAAATTCTTTTCGTTTTCATTGAGGCGCTCCCTTTTGAACCCCTCGAACCGGTCTTCATTCTGCATTGTACCTTCTCCTTTCATGGACATCAGCGTCTTTTCCGCATTGCTGATCAAACGCTCCATCTTCCTTTTTTCGTCGTATAGGCGCTCGATGTGCCTACCCATCTCCCTTTCGGCGTCATACCCTGGTTCGTCCAGCAGGCGTTTTATATCTCCCAGCGGAAAACCCGCCCGGCGATAGAAAAGCACCTGTTGCAGCCGAACCACCTCCTTTTGCCCGTAGAACCTGTATCCGGCCGGGGAGACACCGGCGGGTTTCAAAAGGCCTATCTCGTCATACCAGCGCAGGGTCCTTGCGCTCACCCCCGCAAGACCTGCCATCTGTTTGATCGTGTACTCCACCTCTTGCCGCCCCCTTTCCCGCTTCGGGCACTGATTCGGTATCTCTACGATAAACCTTTCCGTTACGTCAATGTCAAGCTTTTTTTGCGAGAGTGCCCCAAGTGCGTTTAAAATAAAAGTATTGAAGATTTTCATATCCTCCCCCCCGCCTTCGGCGGGGGGAGGTACGTGATATTTGGCCGACAAACAACGCGATGGGCACACTCCTCTTTTTTGCAACCCCGCCCCCGGGGCGGGGCCAGGGGGCGCACTTGTAGAAAACCTACAAAATATTGTATAATAGCAATTGGTATTTAAATCATTTATTGGAGGGTTGCAGATGGCTGCACAAAACACCGGCGGCGGGGTTCCCGTTCCCGTCCACTTTTTCGACCAGGGATCCTACACACCCCTGTTCTCTACAGCCGATGGCCCTGTTCAGGCCGCGTTTGGTTTTGTGGGAGGGCAGGGCGCCTATGCCGTTTGGCAAAATGGGGATGCTCTTGGTGCCGCGGACATCGGGGTCAGTGTCAAAACCCTGGAGCTAGCAGCCAAAACGGGCAGTCCCGTTGTCACTTTTTACAATTCCAAGGGCTCTCTTTTGCAAGAGGGGCTCTCGTCTCTTGCCGCAACTGCTTCCCTTTCCGCGGCGGTATCAAAGCTTTCGGGGGTCGTTCCTCAAATCGCCGTCGTCACCGGCGTGTGCGGCGCCTCAAACGCTATGGCCGCCGCCAGTGCCGACCTGATTATCCTTTGCCGGGAGGCAGAGTTCTTCCTCACCCCCCCTTTCCTGAGCGCCGCCAAAGGGGACAAACTCCCGGGGGCCGGCGGGGCCGAAGCCGCCATCGCGGCAGGCATTGCCGCCGTTGTGGCAGATGACGAAGAGATTGCCGCACAAAATGCCGCAAAGCTCGTCACACTGCTGCCGGCCAACAATCTCGCCTCCCCTTCGGCTTTTTCCTTTACCCCGCCCATCGGCGTGTTGGATAAAAGCCAGTACACGGCGAATGTAGCCGTTGCCGCTATTGTGGACGAAGAGAGCGCTTTCGAGTTGTTCGAAGGCTTTGGCAAGGGATGTACCGTCAGCCTCGCCACCATTTCAGGCGCCGTCTGCGGCGTTGTTTCAACGGAAGGAGAAGCGGTTCCGCTCGACCGGGACGACGTGGCCAAGATTGCCCGTTTCGTGCGCTTCTGTGACGCATTCAGCCTTCCCGTCGTGACGGTGGTCAACTCGGCCGGGTTTGAGCAAAGCGCCAGCGAAGACGTCGCAGGAAACCTGCGCGAGGCCGCCCGCCTCGCCTCCACCTATGCAGACGCCACCACCGCCAAACTCTCTGTCATCACGGGCAAAGCCGTGGGCACCCTGTATACGGCCCTGGCCAGCGCAGACCTGACCGTGGCGCTGGAGGGCAGTGTCATTGCCCCCGCAGAGCCCTCGGCGGTCGTCAGCGTATTGTACCACGAGGAAATTGAAAACAGCGGCAACAGCATCGAGACGGAAACGGCGACGCGCGCAAACACCTGGGCCAGGGAAGCGGCCGGAGCGGACGCCACCCAGAAAGCCGGCCTCGCCAATTTCACCGCCGACGTGGGAAGTTTGCGCGCCACGG